>NZ_JAETGO010000064.1 GCF_016765695.1 Sporosalibacterium faouarense
TCCTACTGGTCCTACTGGTCCTACTGGTCCTACTGGAGCTACTGGTGATACTGGTCCTACTGGCCCTACTGGTCCTACTGGTCCTACTGGAGCTACTGGTGATACTGGTCCTACTGGTCCTACTGGTCCTACTGGAGCTACTGGTGATACTGGCCCTACTGGTCCTACTGGCCCTACTGGAGCTACTGGTGACACTGGCCCTACTGGTCCTACTGGTGCTGGAAGCACATTAGCTTTTACAAATGCAGCTGGACCAATTTCTGTCCTCCCACCATTAGGTTCTGAATCAACAGTTGCAAGTGTTACTCAAAGTGTTGTAGCAGGTCAAGACTTAAAAATTGATTTTGACTTTGAACTTGACTTTGTTGTAACCGCAAGTTGGTCAGTAACTTACGAAGTACGTTTATATCGAGATGCAACACTAATTCAAACTCAAACTTATAATAGAACAGATTCAGATGCAGGAACACAAACCATTCCAGCTCCTGGCACCTATGTAGATACGGTACCTGCGACTTCAGCTGGCTCAACTTATTCAGTTAGAGTTATAGTAACAGCGGCTACAAATGTAACTTCTGCATCTACAGGGAATAATATTGATTTAAATATTATAACTTTCCCTGTTTAATACTCTTGCTATATTAATTAAGGACGCAGCTCTAGAAGCTGCGTTCTTTTATATTTATCATCACTTCGTCAACATTCACACTACATAAGAGTAAGGTTATCCATATAAACCATTGATTTGCCTCTATTTCAAAGAAACCAAATTGTAGCTTACCTATAAATTATATCTATGTATTAACTCTATATCGTGAACTATAGAACTTTTATAAGATTTTACATAATTTTAAATCCAAAATGGAACATATTGACTAATTCCGAGTATAGTGATATGATTACTTTGAAAGCAATTCATAGTTCAGCACTCGGAATTGCTAATTGTTGAAATATAAGCATTTTGAAATATATTTGATTAGTTAAAAGGAGATGAGTCCATGTCAAATGAGCTTCTAAAAATAAATAACCTTAGTGCAAAGGTTGAGGATAAAGAAATCTTAAAAGGTATTAACTTAGAAATTAAAAAAGGTGAGATCCATGTAATCATGGGTCCAAATGGTGCTGGTAAATCAACTCTAGCTAGTATACTAATGAGTCATCCAAACTATGAAATAACTGATGGTGAAATTATATATCAAGGAGAAATTATAAATAATCTTTCTCCCGATGAAAAGGCTAAAAAAGGTATTTTCTTATCTTTCCAGTATCCAGAGGAAGTCCCAGGACTAACTGTTGAAAGCTTTCTAAGAGCTGCCAAATCCTCTGTTTCTAATGAACAAGTTAGACTAATGGAATTCAAGAAAAATTTAAAAGAAAAGATGGATCTTTTAAAGATTGGTGAAGATTATGCTAAGAGATATCTTAATGTAGGCTTTTCTGGTGGAGAGAAAAAGAAAAATGAAATACTTCAAATGGCAATGCTAGAACCTACTCTATCTATCCTCGATGAAACTGATTCTGGACTAGATGTTGATGCTGTTAAAATTGTATCTCAGGGTGTAAAAATGCTTGCTAACAATAGCAATGCATTTATAATAATCACACATCACAAGAAAATTTTAGACTATATTAAACCTGATTTTGTTCATGTTTTAATAGATGGAAAGATTATCAAAACTTCCGATGCTTCCCTTGCTGATGAGATAGAAATTAAAGGCTATGAATGGTTGAAAATTTAAGGAGGTTAATTATATGGAGAAAAGAAACAAAACCTATGTTGAAGATGTTAATAGGGGCGTATATGATATAAAAAACGAAGTTCGTTATAGTTATAAATCCGATAAGGGTCTAACCCCGGAAATTATAAAAGCTATTTCAAAAGAAAAGAATGAACCTAAGTGGATGACAGACTTCCGACTAAAATCCTTAGAAGTTTACCATAAACTTGATTTACCACCTTGGGGACCAGACCTTTCGGAATTAAATATGGAGGATATCGTTACATATATTCGCCCTGATACTAAAATGAATACAAGCTGGGATGAAGTCCCTGAAGATATCAAGAAAACCTTTGACTCCTTAGGTATCCCTGAGGCTGAGAGAGCTGCCCTTGCAGGTGTAGGTGCCCAGTATGATTCTGAAGTTGTGTATCACAGTATTAGAGAAGAATTGACTGCCCAAGGGGTTATATATACTGATATAGAAACAGCTATAAAAGAATATGAGGATATTGTAAAGGAATACTTTATGACATGTGTCCCTCCTAAAGATCATAAGTTTGCTGCCCTTCATGGTGCTGTTTGGTCAGGTGGGTCATTTGTATATGTACCTGAAGGGGTAAATGTTGATATTCCTCTACAGTCATACTTTAGATTAAATGCTCCTGGTGCTGGTCAATTTGAACATACGCTAATAATTGTTGAAAAAGGAGCAAGTCTTCATTTCATTGAAGGTTGTTCAGCCCCTATCCATTCAGTCATAAATATACATGCCGGTTGTGTAGAATTATTTGTTAAGGAGGATGCCTCCCTTAGATATAGCACAATAGAAAATTGGTCTAGAAACATGTATAACTTAAATACCAAGAGAGCTATTGTAGAAAAGAATGGAACTATAGAATGGGTTTCTGGATCCTTCGGTTCAAAGGTGTCTATGCTATATCCTATGAGCATTCTAAGAGGCGAAAGAGCTAAAGCTGAGTTCACAGGAATTACCTTTGCAGGTAAAGGACAACATCTAGATACTGGTACTAAGGTAATCCATGCCGCTCCCCATACATCTTCAAATATAAATACTAAATCTATATCAAAAGATGGAGGTATTGCTATATATAGGGGTGCTGTTAAAATTTCTAAAAATGCAAACCATTCCAAGTCAACAGTTACCTGTGAATCATTAATGCTTGATAGTAAATCTAAATCCGACACTATACCAGTTATAGATATAATGAACGATAAAGTAGATTTAGGTCATGAGGCCAAGATAGGTAGAATAAGTGAAGAAGCTATATTCTATTTGATGAGTAGAGGTATAAGCGAAGAAGAAGCTAAGGCCATGATCGTTAGAGGATTTGTTGAACCAATAACTAAAGAACTACCTTTAGAATATGCCGTTGAAATGAATAATTTAATTAATCTTGAACTTGAAGGTACTATAGGTTAAGGGAGGGGAAATAATTGAGTAAAGAAGTTTTAATTACAAAAAATGATACCAAATCTCTTAAGCTAAATAAGCTTCCTGTTATCACTTGGAGATGGCTTAAGGTCAATGAGTTTAATCTTAAAGATTTTAAACTCGAAAATATACCTGCTTATAATAAGAATTCTATTAATTCTCATCCAGTAGATGAAATTGAAGTTAATATTATAGATAACAGTGTTGAATATTTGGAGATTGAAAAATACTTTAATTCACTAGATAATGTCGGAGTTTCACAAGAATTCACTAAGATGGCTGATTCAATGTATAATTGTGGTATTCAGATTATTGCTAGCAAAAACAAAAAAGTATCAGAACCTGTATTCTTAAGATATTCTACTGATAATAAAAATCCTATGATAGTGGACCAAAACTTAATAATAGCCGAGGAAAATAGTACCATAACAGTTATTATAGACTATACTTCTGATGATTCTACTCCTGGGTTTCATAATGGAATGACAAAAATATATGCTAAGGACGGAGCTATTGTCAATCTAATCAAACTTCAAACCATGAATGATACATCTCTTAATCTTGACGCTAATATTGCTTACATTGGCCATGGTGCAAAGGTGAACAATGTATCATTGGAGCTAGGTAGTGATAAAAGTGTAGTGAGCTATATCAACAACCTTGAAAAAGATACTGCTGAGTCAAATCTTGATTCCATATATTTAGTGGATAATTCCAGATTGATAGATATGAACTACCTTATGAATCACTTTGGGAGAAGAACTATTAGTAATATTAATACCTATGGAGCTCTAAAGGATAAATCAAAGAAGACCTTTAAAGGAACTTTAGACTTTAAGAGAGGTTCTTCACTATCTAAAGGCTCTGAAGAAGAATACGCAATACTTTTAGATAAAGATGTAAAATCTGATGCCATTCCCCTTCTTCTATGTGAAGAAGAGGATGTGGAAGGTCTACATGCTGCAAGTGCAGGAAGAATAGATGAAAACAAACTATTCTATTTGATGAGTAGAGGATTTAGTGAAAGAGAAGCTAAAAAATTGATTATTGAATCATATTTTAGACCTATTATTGATAAAATTCCACTATCTCAATTAAGAAAAAAAGTGGAAAATCATATAGAAAATAGACTTCTAAAAATTTAAAGGAGAATTATTATGAAACAAATTAGTGTTGATGATATTAGAAAAGACTTTCCAGTATTAAATCAAACTATTAATGGGAGAAAATTAATCTATCTAGATAATGCTGCAACTACTCAAAAGCCAAATACAGTGATTAAGAGTATTGAAAACTATTATAAGAGTTTCAACGGTAATCCCCATAGAGGTGCCCATTATCTTAGTTTGAAATCCACTGAAATCTATGAAACTGGTCGTAAAAAGGTTGCGAATTTCATAAATGCTTCTTCTACTAGAGAAGTAATATTTACTAGAAATGCTACTGAGTCTCTAAATCTCTTGGCTTATTCCTATGGTATGAACTTTATTGAAGAAGGAGATGAGATAGTAATCTCCATTATGGAGCATCATAGTAATCTAATCCCATGGCAACAAGTTGCAAAATCTAAAAAAGCTGTACTTAAGTACCTATATACAAATGAAGAAGGTATAATTACTGAAGAAGAGATTAAAAAGAAGATTACAGACAAAACTAAATTAGTAAGTATAGCCCATGTATCTAATGCTCTTGGAACAATTAATCCAATTAAATTTATTATTGACTATGCCCATAGTAGGGATGCAAAGGTAATATTAGATGCTGCACAAAGTTTACCCCACATGAAGGTAAATGTAAAGAATTTAGATGTAGACTTCTTAGTATTTTCTGGACATAAGATGTTAGCTCCATTGGGCATCGGTGTTCTTTATGGTAAGGAAAATCTTCTCGAAAAAATCCCTCCATTTTTATACGGTGGTGATATGATTGAATATGTTTATGAAGATTCTACTACCTTTGCTGAGTTGCCCCATAAGCTAGAGGCTGGAACTCAAAATGTAGCAGGGGTATTAGGTTTAACGAAGGCTATAGACTATTTAAACGAAATTGGAATGGATAATATTGAAGAAATGGAAAGTGAGTTGACCTCTTATGCCTTAGAAAAACTTGATTCTCTCTCAGAAATAGAATTATATGGATTTAAGGGTATAAGTAATAGAGGCTCTGTAATTTCATTTAATGTAAAAGATGTTCATCCCCATGATACTGCTAGCATATTAGATGCCTATGGTGTTGCTATTCGAGCTGGTCATCACTGTGCTCAACCATTGATGAGATATCTAGGAATAAATGCAACTTGTAGAGCCAGCTTTTATTTCTACAATACTAAGGAAGAAATAGATCTATTTATAGAGAGTCTAAAAAATGTAAGGAAGTGGTTAGGATATGAATCTTGATTCTATTTATACTGAAATAATAACTGAATATAGTCAAAGCAAGCATAATGAAAGAACCATTGATTCTCCCACAAAGTCCTTAAAGGGTCACAATCCAAGCTGTGGTGATGAAATTAATTTAGAAATTAAAATAAAAGATAATATAATTGAAGATGCTGCCTTTACGGGAGTGGGTTGTGCAATATCTAGAGCTTCAACGTCTATAATGATAGACCTTATAAAGGGAAAAAGGATAAAGGATGCTTTAAATCTAGTAGATACTTTTATAGGTATGATTAAAAGAGAAATTACTAATGATGAAGATCTTGAAATTCTTGAGGATGCAATGGCACTCAAAAACATTTCTAATCTTCCAGCTCGTGTAAAATGTGCTGTATTAGCTTGGCATACTTTAAAACAAGCATTAGAATAAGTACTTATAAGATTTTATGATGCAATTTCAAAGCGTCCATAATATATATATGACTAACCCCTATCTATTGAACATCATGTGACGGCTCTTTTTCTAAGAAGGCGACCCTGTTGGGTCACCTTCTTAGCTTTAAATTCTGACTATCTTTATCTTTTTCTTGATGATACAAGTAACATCATTGGCCTGCGTAATTCATCCACCATTCTAGGAACAGTATTCAGTAATTCTTCTACTGGTTTTGGTTCAACAAATCCTGTTATTTCAAATCCTGACTTCATAAGACAATTTAAGTATGTTGTCAATGTTTTGTGATACTTTATTACTTCCTCACCTAAAAAATTAGCTTTTCGTCTCCCCTCCTTAAAATATTGGTCAACTGGCCAATGTGAAATATTACCTTTATCATCATAACACCAATCTTGTAGCCCTTGTGCAGTAAAAATTGGATGCTCTACAGAGAATACAAACTCTCCACCACTTGAAAGACATTTCTTTATTTTACTTAAAATATCCTCAAATGATTGAATATAATGAAAAGTCAATGAACTAATAACTACATCAAAAAAATTTTCTTGAAAATCAATATCCTCTATAGGTATACATATATACTGAATATGTTCGGATTTTGTTTTATCCTTTGCCTCCTTCAACATTTTACGCGAAATATCAACTCCAATTACAGACTTTGCCCCATTTTCTATGGCAAATCGACAATGCCATCCAAAGCCGCAACCTAAATCCAAAACTCTTTTGCCTCGAAAATCTGGCAACATTTTTTTAAGTTCGTACCACTCTCCTGACCCTTCAAGTCCTTTTTTAGAACGTTCCATATTACTGTACTTATCAAAAAATATGCTCTCATCATACTTATTTTGTTTCATTTTGATCACTCCATTCTTGAATACATTTTATTTCTTCTCCCTGACCTATTCAAGATGAATTTCGATTCTGTGTCGTTTTATAGAAATAGGGTTGCCAATAAGCAACACTGTCAATCATTTTTTGTATATAGTCTTTTTTATTGAATGTATAAAAGGACAATACTCCTCTGCTAAATCAATTATCTTGCATCCATTCTTTTACAGACTTAAAATCCTCCAGAATCTTTGTAAATACAGCTATTTCATATATTCTCACCTTTGTACCCATACCACAGTGCTCACATGTGTTTTAGTACAATGATGATACTAATACGTATTAATATGATATTTTAGGTAAATATACAACCCCTAACCAAAAACTCACCCAAACCACTAGTTTTAGGGTAAGTAAAACATCCGTTTATGAAACATTGAGCTTTTATAATTCAATATCCACTTGAAATTAACCTCTTTTACTAATTTCATCTGTTATTAATGATTTCGAAATATACATCGCTTCTATCATGTTAGTGAACCTCCACCACTTTCACCTATCGGCTTAGAAGCGGTGGCTTCTTAGTCTTATCTAAGAA
>NZ_JAETGO010000019.1 GCF_016765695.1 Sporosalibacterium faouarense
TATCACCTTCGGTGTTCAGGACTTTCACCCTATAGACTGTGCCCATGCTGGGCACACCAAAAACACCCCCTCTACATTATATGTAATGGGGATGAATATGATATTTTGTCCAGTATATATAATATTATATTGCTATTATAATTATTATAATTCATAGTTAATTAGACTATACTTTAGAGGTTACTAAATAATACTTTTACTTATGATATGGTTAACCATATTGCTATAACTGTAGTTTTTATATAGCAAAATAACCTTGTATGAGAAGTTGTGCCTATTCAATAAAATTAACCATGCACGCATCTCAAATATTTTTGATTTTTATATATTTTTATTAACGAAATATCCTAGGAATATAATATTGACTAATTTACAGCCTTAACCATCAACCAATAGTAATAAATTTTGTCTGTCTATCCTTTAAATAGCTAACTCCTGTTTTTGTAAAGGCAATAGTTTCTTCTAGAAAAATACATACTTCTTGATTATCCCACTCTGGCACTGTTGAGGTAGTATTAAGCTCTAGTGCATAACAAGTATCATGATACATAGGATAGTCCCCTCTACCAGGCACCTGTCTCTGATTACCCCACAGCCCTATAGTGGGACCTGCTCCATGTCCATGATAACCAATAGGATGAGTATAAAGCATAGCCTTAATATTTTGCTCATTGGCTTCTGCTAATGAAGCAATCATAATTTCATTTCCTGTTCTCCCAGCAACAAAATTCTCTGTTACAATATCTTGGAATTGATTGCACAACTTCAATGCAGTCTCTAGGCCTAATGGTACTCTTTCTTCTTCCGGTTTCAATACATAGGCTATCTTCTGAGTATCGGTACAAAGCCCCATATATGTAATCCCTACATCACAATGAAGGATATCGCCATGAAGGATTACAGTATTCATTATTCTTTTCTCCTTAACCCCTTGACGCTGTAAATCGATTGTAGGTGTGAACCAAAACTCAAGTCCTAAATCCTTTATTTTCTCCATGATCCACCACTCCACATCTTGAGTAGTAGTCACTCCAGGTTTGATAACTTGATTTGAAAATGCCTCATGAATAATATCGCAAGCTACCTTATAGATTTGAGGGTATAGCTCTAGTTCTGGTAAACTTCTACGTTCCAACCATCCTACACATAGCTTTTCTGCACTTACCAATCTCTTGCTATATTCCTCACCTAATGTAGAGATAAGCTTATCATGAAGTCTTTTTGTTAATCCATCTGCTAAAGCAAATTGATCAGAGACATTTATTCCTATTCTATTTGGATCTCTTTCCTCAACAATTCTTTTTATACACTGCCACTGAGTCTCTGACTTACTATTCCAACTTTGGTTGTAAAACTTTGCTAAGTGAGGATTTGTTCCGCATAAAGCTAGAGATTCTAACTGGTTATCTGGACGTAAATAAAATACGATACAAGATAACCGAGAGGCTGTTCGTACTATACCAGGAATCAGTGTGAAAAATACTGGATCTTCATTGTATTCTCTTGCAAGAATAATCCACATGTCAAGTCCTTCTCTTTTCATAAGTTCTGGTAGGATATTATCTAGCCTATACTTAGTACTCATATCCATAACCTCATATTGCTTTTTTATGGGTAATATTTTTTGTTTCTCATACGCAAAATCTTTGCTCATTTTTCATCCCTCTATTTTATTTAGGTAGTGTCAAAGTATGTTTTGGCAAACTTTGGTGAAAATCCTTGTTTTTTTATATTCTATCTATGTTAAACTTGGTACCCCTTGTTTTTAAAGATATTTTAAATTTACAAATAAAAATTACCAATTAACATTGTGATTTAAGTACCATTTTGTTTGATTTGACCCAAATGTCTTACTTAAATCTTCTAAATCATTATATATTTCTCTATTTTTGTCATACACATTTATTTTGTTGTCATTAAATTCGTTTATCCTGAATTCTATGTCCCTCAATCAATTCATTGCTTTCTACTCCAGCCAGTTCAAGTTTTACAAGCCGTTGTATCAACCCTCTTATTATACCTAACTTATTGATAATCTCTGCATCAGAACTAATTGTATGTGTTAAATACATAGTGAATAATCCACCACTTATTAGTAATATCAAAAGACAAATAGCAATCACTGTCAATGTCGATGATCTTTTTCTTAGCGCTGCCAAAACCAGCACATCTTTTCAAATTAGCAAAATTTTCATATAAGTATATTATATTTAAAACCTTGTCGATATTCAATGAATTATGAAATAAAAAATTCAATATAATTTTCTACTGTTCCAATTTCTGCAATACCAAAGTTATCTACAAGCGCCTTAGCAACATTTAGAAATAGGAAACCTGGCAATGTAGATTTAATATGGTCCTTAAATATTATATTTAGACAAATATAATAAAAAATAAGACGACCAAACTGAAATTCTAGCCCAATCGTCTTATCCTTATTCTTTTTATTTAAATCTTCATTCAACCTACAGACCCTTTTATCTAACAGGTTGATATTATTGATAATGCTGTTGAAGTGAATTTTTTAAATCAGTTTCTGGATCACTTATTGGCGTTAAGCTAAAGGTATCTACTAAGTATTGTAATACATTAGGAGATATAAAGGCCGGTAGACTTGGTCCTAAATACATCCCATTTATTCCCAATGATAATAGTGCCAATAAATCAGCAACCGCTTTTTGCTCATACCAAGAAAGTACTATTGTAAGTGGTAGGGAATTTACATCCGTATCAAATGCATCAGCAAGGGTTGAAGCAATCTTAACTGCTGAATATACATCATTACATTGTCCCACATCCAATAGTCTAGGTATCCCTGCCACTGTTCCAAATTCTAATTTATTAAATCTATATTTACCACAGGCTAATGTTAGAATCACACAATCCTCTGGAACCTTCTTAGCAAACTCAGTATAGTAATTTCTTCCTGGCTTTGCACCATCACATCCACCTATTACGAAGAAATGTTTAATGTCTCCATTCTTCACTGCATTTACTATTGTTTCTGCATGGGATAAAGTTTCATGGTGCCCAAACCCTACTAGAATTTCCTTTTCTTCTTCATCCTCTTTGAATCCTCCTAATTGTAATGCCTTATCGATAACTGGACTAAAATCCTTGGTACCATCTTCATTTAGTTTAATATTCTGAATACCATCCCAGCCTACAACATTAGTGCTAAATAACCTATCTTTGTAAGATCCTCTTGGTCTCATTAGACAATTCGTAGTCATTACAATAGCTCCAGGTATATCATTAAACTCCTTTTGTTGATTTTGCCACGCAGATCCATAGTTACCTACTAAGTGTTTATATTTCTTTAATTTTGGATATCCATGACATGGTAACATTTCTCCATGGGTATAGACATTAATCCCTTTTCCTTCCGTCTGCTGAAGAATTTGCTCTAGATCCCTTAAATCATGTCCTGATACTACTATGAATGGTCCCTTTTTAACATTTACATTAACTTTATGTGCAGATGGATTATCATATGTCTCAGTATTTGCTTCGTCTAAAATTCTCATTACTTCTATACTCATTTCTCCAGCTCTCATAGTCATTCGAATAAGATCTTCAAGGGTTAATTCATCATTTGTCGTAGCTTCTAAAGCTCTGAAGTAAAAGTGATCTACTTGATCACTATGGTAATTAATATACCTTGCTTGATGTCCGTAAGCACTTATACCCTTTAATCCGTAAACTATTGTCCATCTTAATGAGCGAATATCTGGGTCGAGATCTTGATCATACATAATACCAGCTTTCACTGCATCCTTAAGCATAGCTTCTTTAGTATCACTGAGGTTATATGTAGCCTCGTCAGGATATTGTCTAGTAGGTGCTTTACTCCTTAAATCTTGCTTTATTTTCTGTGATTCCTTTAATAGCTCTACATGAACCTCGGCATCGAAGTTTACATTAGTTAGAGTAGTAAACAAGCTATTCTCTACAAATTTTACAATTTCCTTATCAATAATTTCTCCATTTTCAATTAAAGGTTTTGCATAACATGATATACCTTTTAATTGATATATCAATAAATCTTGCAAATTAGCTATTTCTGGTGTTTTTCCGCACACCCCATGCTTCGTACAACCTTTTCCTCCCATTGTTTGTTCACACTGATAACAGAACATTGCATTTTCCACTTATTATTCACCTCTTTAAATACTTTTAAGTCCACTCTCTATTAAATTTTTAAGCTGTGTTCAACTACATTATAAGTAAACCATTGTCCAACAATACTTGTAAATCTCAGTTTACTCTTATAACACATTAATGATAATTTGACCTTTAGTGTGATATTTTATTCTTATTATTCTCTAATTTAGACATAAATAATACTACTCTTATGTTTTTTACATAATCATTAATGCTTTGCCTACTAAAATTTGGATCGGTTACAATTAATTAGACAACTAAATTAAGGTCATGCAAACTAAAAATAATATATAAAAAGGAGATTCGTTTATATAACTAAAAGAGAAAGAAGAACCTATACTGATGAGTTCAAAGCACAAAATATTTCATTTTTAACCTTACATCTACTTTAGTTTTCCCGTCTAGGTTTGATAGATTATTATTCCTATGTTTTCATTACTAGTCATCCACTAAAACCTCCTCTTTACTTTAACTTTTCTATCACTTTTTTCTCTACCATTTTTATTTCTATATTTAGATTTATTTTCTTATTGAAATCTCTAACATCAACATTATATATTCATTTTTCTAATCAAAAATACTAAAAATTTATTTTGTAATTATCTACTAATCAGATTCATTGCTGTTCTTATAATTCTGACCAATAGTATAATCTACTTAAAAGTTAGATCCCCATAAAAAAATTCCCTCAAACTTAATCTGAGGGATCGTGCTATATACTATTAGATTTACTGTGAATTTTTTGAAATACTTGAAATTAACCTATTTCTTATCTATCAGTGTTACGGCTTCAGTCGTAAAGTTCTGCCAATCAATCTTCGCCTATGGCTCCATTTCTTG
>NZ_JAETGO010000031.1 GCF_016765695.1 Sporosalibacterium faouarense
CTTAGATTTCATAATAGCCGTATTTTTTACCAAACCCCTCCTGCATCTGTCATATAACGTCTTCGTGTTTGCGACACCTTCGAGCTGGACCCCATATGAATACTTCTTAGTGGAGCTTTGCTCCCAGTGAGAAGGTGTGGTGCACACTTCCTTAAATTCTATCCCTAGTGCACCTTTATGCAAAAACTTTGTTATATGACGTCTCAGAATCTAAATGTGTTACAACTATAAGTTAATCTTATTTATCAGTGAGTTTTAATAAATAATCTAAGTTATTCCTCCTATTATCTATTGTGCACTTAATCTTTGAGGTAAATCAAATTCATCTCCTCTTATATTTATAATAGGAAATACTCCCAGAACTCGATACAGAACAATAGTATTCGTAGGTAATTCTACGTTTTCACCAACTAACTTAAATGACATAGTCGTTCTATACGTGTTGTTAGTAGATTTTTCAGTACTTATATCATCTAATTCAAATCCTTTTCCACCAACTGGAATTACTTTTATAAAATCAGCTGGTATCTTACCCTTATCCCAGTGTTCAAAAGTATAATGGATTTTTATAATATCTTCCTTTTCTTGACTTGTTTTGTAATTCATCTGTTCAATTCTATACTCAATTGATATTGCTCCAATCATAAAGTAAAAGATGCAAAAAGAAATAAGAAGCATACTATTTCTAAAGAACTTATTCTCATTAATAAGTTTGGTAGAAATTTTAGTAATCAACAAAAAAAGCACTAATAAAATTATCCATAATATATGGTCTGAAGGTTGTTGGAGAATTTGCCTTATAATAGTAAAGAAAGCATATAGGAATATAATAAGTAGTACTAGCGAAAATTTATTTTTCTGAATAGTTTTAAAACTTGAGATATTAATCATCTCCCCTCAACATGCTTAATTGTATTAGCTACTATTTATATACTTAATGACATACATGTTATTCCTTATCTTTTTCTGAGTAATGAACTCAACTATTATTTTAAAGATGTCATATAACGTCTTGGTGTTTGCGACACCTTCGAGCTCTACAGGAAAGTCCCTCATGGCTGTGAGCCTGCGAACGCCTAATGGGGCGACTGACTCGGTTAGCGAGAAGGTGTGGTGCACAATACCTCAAAGCTTGTCCCTAGTGCACCCTTGTGCAAACACTTTGTTATAGGATGTTTACCGCTTTATTCTAAGAAATCATGTTTATGATTTCTACCTCTTAAAGACTATGTTACTAGTAAATCTAAATCCTTAAATACAAACAAATGCCATTATATAAACAATCAATTCATGCTTTAATTGGTGTATAACCCAGGTTAAGACAATATTACACATAAAAATCCACAAATAAAATTTTTCTCCCACTTGTGACTAAATATCAAGCCTATCCATTTCACAGAACAAGTGAAACAATATTCTTTCAAGACAAAATATTGTCCATCATTTATTACTTAATACACCAATGATCATGGGGAGCTAATTTACACACTACCTTTATTTAGAAGCTTACAAGAAAATTCATTACAAGACTAAAAATTTAGAATAGAAAAGCGAGTCATGAATTTTAAAGTAAAAAATCAATCTACCTATTATATTCAAAGTAAATCCCACAGTAATTGGTTTTACATCCCACAATAATTATATCAAATATTTCATATTAATAACACTTAATACAATAAATTCCATGACTAGATAAAAAAATAAATCCATAAGTTCTATGTAATTTCAAACTTGAACATAAAAGTATATTGATATACCCTTGAAAACCAATATTTAAGTTTAAAATCACCCTGAATAAAAGATTGATTTACCCTACCCTTTATGAATTGATTGTTTATATTTCTCACAAAGGTCCGTTCCAATCTTAAAAGGTAAATGTCTTATAACGTCTTCGTGTTTGCGACACCTTCGAGCTCTACAGGGAGTTGATCATACCTGTGAGCCTGCGAACGCCTTATGCGACGACTGACTCTGCTGGCAAGAAGGTGTGGCGCTCATTTCCCTGGACTTTCTTCCCTAGAGCGACCTTGCGCAAACATTTTGTTATCTGAAGTTCATACATCTATCATAAACTTCTGAAGTTGACTTATGGTGATTTTTTTCAACTAGTTCAGGCAGGTGTGCTTTTCGTATCACGAAAATACCTTGACTGTAATCTACTACAAAATCCATTCTCTGAATATATACATTTTGGTATAAATCTTTAAAGGCTAGATTTAGTTTTACTCTATCCTCTACCCTACTATTTTCTTGAATCCCACAAATTTGAATGCTAATTTGTTGTCCTTTTTGCACGAAAATATTTTCTCCCGCTATTCCACTATAATTATCTCCTTGAAAGAAACTATAAAAATCATAAGCAATTCCCATCCCAATGTTTTCTAACAAAACATTGTAGTGGAAATATGGATGGTCACTCTCTCCTGAATTTTTTAACCCATATTCATGTCTAATTAAAACTTTTCTATCATCAATAGGAAAATTAAAAATAGGTTTGTTAGACTCAATCTTTTCTATATATCTTCGTTCATCTTCCTTTTGTTGTATTCTATTGGTTTGCTTTATTGACAACATTACTGCTATTAGTGTAGCTATTCCGCCAATTATTGACCCATAAAAACTTCCGATAAATGATAACCATGATTGATTTGAGACAACAGAAACAAAATTATTTCTTAAAATCATGAATTCAATTACTAAAGGAGAAAGAACTGAAATTACTATTACAGATAGAATTATTCTTTTGATTGAGCGTTCCACAATATCACCTCTTTCTAACTATAAAGAATTTCAGATAACGGTTTCGTGTTTACGACGCCTTCGAGCTCTACAGGAAAGTCGCTCATGGCTGCGTGCCCGCGAACGCCTAATGCGACGAGTGATTCGGTTAGCGAGAAGGTGTGGTGCACAGCACCTAAAATTTGTCCCCAGTGCACCCCTGCGCAAACACAGTGTTAGGCGATGGAATCAACCGAATCTAACAATAGCCATTGATCAGAATTGTTAGCATATAACACTCTATTTTGCACTAATCAATATCTCAAAACCTTAACTAAATACACTATAGATAGAATGGAAAGCCATAAAAAATAGACAAGTTGAGATTTGCAGGTTTGCTAATTGGATTTCCTATAGCTTTGCTTTACTTCGACTAAAGGAGCAAACACACATGCTAAACGGATTTATTTAATTTGCTATATGATTGATAAAATTAATTTCATACTGCTACTTACCGTATTTTCTTCCATTACCAGCGATAGTACCCTCTGTAAGAGAAAAGTGCTCAAGGTTTATAATTCCAAGCTCAACCACAAAGCGGGACGAACTCCACCGCTATTATCGCCTGTTGAAGGGTGAATAGTGTTGCTACTATAGTGGAAAGTGCTGTTTCCCTGAATGCCTATATTGCCATCGCCGTGGATATATACGGCTCTTCTATTGTCACGCCCGGGCGAACGAAGCCACCACCACCATACAACCCCATCGAATGTCGATCTTCGTTTGCTGTTGTTTTTGTCTTTCCTTTGAAACCAGTATCGCTGTTTGGCGCTGCGGTTTTCAAGGTTCTTACTGCTGTCACCGAAATATTTACACACTACTTCTTCAATGCTTAGAAGAAATATGTAATCCGAAGTATCTTCACCGCCTCTTGAACCGTACCACTGATTGTCGTCGTTTTTGATTATTACCGGAGTTATTCTTGACTGTTCGGTCACGGTGAACTTGTTATAAAACTCACCGTTAAGATATTTTCTTAGCGAGCAGTCAGCCCATGTCACATCACCAGCACAATTATTATAAGGGTGTTGTTCTATCATATGTTCAGTTATAATCAAAGCCGAATTGCCTTGTATATCAAGAATGCGCCAATGATAACCTCCAAATAGCACGATTGAGCCAATATTAAACTCCCTCATTCTCTTTCTCCTCCTATAACTTAAATTTATTGTTTCAATGCGCCTACATGATTAAATGCGTATTATCTTCGCTGTAATTTCAAGTTTATCAACTCATTCTTAAACCTTACCATAGTCAATATGTAAATATAATTTGGATTAAAGAACCCAATTTTGATTCTGTTGCCTAACGTCTTCGTGTTTGCGACTCCTTCGAACTGGACCCTAAAGGAATGCCCCCTTGGTGGAGCTTAGCTCCCAGTGAAAAGGTGTAGTGCTCATTTCTCTAAACTTCTTTTTCCCTAGAGCACTCTTGCGCAAATATTTTGTTAGGCGAAGTTGGTAACGGTAGCTATCCAATGCCATTGTGTTAATAGTTGTTACAATATTATTGTGACTACAATATAGCAGTTTTAATAATTAGCTACTTTATCAATTTCTTTAATTAGTTTATCTCTCATCTCATTCATTTTGTTATATATTCCAATAAACAACGTTCTTGATGAAGTATTTTCAATAATGTTCATAAGCATTTCCTTTTCATCCTCAAAATTATCATTAATAAAATCAAGTAAAATACATGCAAGTTCCTCTTCATTATCTTCTATATCAGTTATATCTATTGCACCATAATTTATGACACTCCAAGTTTGTCTATACTTATCATTTAATTTTATACAAGTGGTTCTGTAATTTTCAGGTTCATCATTGTGCACAAACTCTATAGAGTTAAGATCATCTAAAAGAGAGAGGTCTGTTTTATTTATTATAGCCAATTTCATTTTAGTTGTAGTTATAGGACTCATTGAAAATGTAATCATCATTGAGTTATAAACATTAGGAAATTCCATCAACTTTTTTTCCAAATACTTTTTATATTTTATCAAACAGTAATCACATTCTTTATCTAGTTTAACCTCAAAATTGTGTAACATTTTATCAAATTCAACCAACATTTTTTTAGATCTATCAGATAGATAAACTCTTCTTGAAGCCTGTAAGTATTCTAATGGCTTGCTCACGTTATCAAACCATTGTTGCAATTTATCCTTGGTATATGACCTTCCATGTTCAGTATAAACTTTTTTAATTTCTTGAAGTGATGCTTCTAAACAAGTACAGTATGGTATTAATACTTGTTCTAATTTTTCTTTCTGAGCCTGTCTTTTTATTTTTCTTTTTTCTATTGTAGAAGTTGAAAAATATGTAATAAATCCGCCAATAATTACTGAAAGTAATGTCCACAATTTATCCGCATTATCAAATAGAATATTCATTAACTTATCCACATTTACTACCTCCAAAAAAGATAATCTATTAATGTTTTTGTAACTTAATAATTCATCTATAGCTTACTTATCTAGTTGACAATTTTGCCTAACGTCTCCGTGTTTGCGATACCTTCGAACTGGACCCTATAGGAATACTTCTTGGTGGAACT
>NZ_JAETGO010000095.1 GCF_016765695.1 Sporosalibacterium faouarense
GATAGAAGTGTTAAAATCTGACTATGTTCGAACTGCAAGAGCAAAGGGACTAGTAGAAAAGGTAGTTATTTATAGACATGCATTCCAAAATGCATTGATTCCTGTGGTAACACTAATCGGTATGTGGATTCCAATCTTATTTGGTGGATCTATTGTTGTCGAAAAAATATTTGCTTATCCAGGGATGGGTTACTTGTTGAATGAAGCCTATGGATACAAGGACAGAGCAATTCTACAAACAGCATTACTATTCTTTGGTCTGCTTACATTATTAGGCAATATATTCATTGATGTTGGTTATATGATTGTTGATCCAAGAATTAGGGAAGGGAAGGTGAAATAATGTCTGAAATTACAGAACAGAATAAAGGATTTAGTAAGAAAGATGAAGTCATTCTTTCACCTACTCAACAGACTATTATTAAATTTAAAAATAACAGACTAGCTATGGTTGGACTTTGGTTATTCCTTATAATTGTTACTGTAGTAGTGGTAACACATTTTTATACAAAATTCACTGGCTATGACTTTTCAGCTACTGATACATCTATAAAGAATCTACCTCCAAGTTGGGAACACCCCTTTGGCACTGATAAGTATGGTAGAAATACAGTTGTCCGTGTATTGGAAGGTGGATGGATATCATTACAAGTGGGATTTTTATCAACAATTATGGCAGTGTTTATTGGTGTTACTATGGGTTCTATTGCAGGGTATTTTGGTGGTAAAATTGACTCAATTATAATGAGGATTGTTGAGGTTATCTATTCATTCCCATTTTTAGCATTAGCATTCACTATTTCTGCAATTTTTAGAGATAAACCTGCTGAATTTAGATTGTTCATTATTATTGCTATTTTAGGTTTAATAAGGTGGACTGGATTAGCAAGAATAGTTCGTGGTCAGATATTATCTTTAAAAGAACAAGACTTTATTTTGGCAACTAAAGCTCTAGGAATCAAGAAACGAAATCAAATTATGAGACATTTAATTCCAAATGTATTAGCTATGGTTATTGTTTCTGGAACCCTTACTTTTGCCTCTGCAATTCTAGGTGAAGCATTCTTGTCATTCTTAAATTTATCCGTAACAGAACCTATTCCTACTTGGGGAGCATTATTATCAAAGGCTGCTCAAAATAGTACGAGTTTAAGGAATTTCTGGTGGGTTTGGGTATTTCCTGGCACAATGCTATTCATGTTTATTATGAGTATAAACTTAATTGGTGAAGGATTAAGAGATGCTGTTGATCCTAAATCTGAAATCATTACGAAGGAACAAAGAAAAGCTGCTAAAGAAAGACGTAAAGCTCAGAAAAAAGCTAATAGAGAAGAAAAAATATTTAGTAAAAGAGGAGGGATGTAAATGAATAACAAATTACTTGAGGTTAAGAATTTACACACTTACTTTTTTACAAATAAAGGTACTGTTAAAGCAGTTCAAGGAGTAGATTTCACAATAGAAGCTGGTAAAACACTAGGTATTGTTGGTGAGTCTGGTTCAGGCAAATCAGTAACAGCATTTAGTATATTAAACTTATTAGATTATCCAGGTAAAATTGTTGATGGTGAGATTATCTTTAATGAAATGGATCTTGTTGGAATAAGCGAAGAGAAAATGAGAAGTATTCGTGGCAATGATATTTCTATGATATTTCAAGAACCTATGACATCACTTAATCCTGTTCATCGTATAGGTAAGCAATTAAGTGAGCCTATTATCTTACACCAAGGTAAATCGAAAAAAGAGGCTTGGAATGTAGCGGTTGAACTTCTAAGAGAAGTTAAAATTCCCAATCCAGAAAATGTTGTCTATAATTATCCCTTTCAATTATCTGGCGGTATGAGACAACGTGTTATGATTGCTATGGCACTTGCGTGTGAGCCAAAACTGCTGATTGCTGACGAACCAACAACTGCATTAGATGTTACAATTCAAGCACAGATTTTTAAGCTAATGAATGATCTTAAAAAAGCTTATAATACAGCAATCATGTTTATAACTCACGATTTAGGAGCAATTGCAGAGCTAGCAGATGATGTTGCTGTCATGTATACAGGTGAAATTTTAGAGCGAGCTCCTGTAGATACTATTTTTGATAGAAAAAGTAAGTATTCACATCCTTATAAGGAAGGATTATTGAAATCAATTCCATTATTAGATGAAGAAGTTGAACATTTAGACCAAATTCAAGGAAGTGTTCCTCACCCATTAAAACTACCAAAGGGATGTAGATTTTCAACCCGTTGTGAATATTCTACCGAAAAATGTGTTAATGAAAAACCTAAATTAGTTGAGGTAGCAAGTGGACATTTGATAAGATGTTTTTATCCAGAAGTGGGGTGTAGAAATGCCTAATGTTTTATTAGAAACTAAGGGGATAAAACAATATTTTCCAACAGGTAAGAAAAGAAATGAAAAGAAGAATCTAAAGAAAATAAGTTTAAGAGCTATAAAAATCTTTAATAATGAGTATACTCACACTAATCTTAAGTTAAAAGAAAAGGAATTATTTAATGATATATATAAGCAGTTTAAAGAAGGGAAAAGATTTAGTGATGAACTTAATACTGTTCTAACTGAATATGAAGCCCTGTCTAATGTTCATGGCGATAAGTTATATGTTAGAGCAAATGATGGCATTGATATTACTATTTATGAAGGTGAAACTGTTGGTTTGGTTGGGGAATCTGGTTGTGGTAAGTCTACATTAGGAAGAACAATACTGAAACTGGACGAACCAACTGAAGGTGAAATCTTCTTTAATGGAGAGAATATTACTAATTACTCTAATAATAAGATGATGCCACTAAGACGAGAAATGCAAATCATTTTTCAAGATCCATATTCATCATTAAATCCAAGGATGACTGTAGGAGAGATCATTGGAGAAGCCCTTCTTGAACATGGCATTTTCAAGAATAGAAATGATGATTTTGAGAACTATGTTAAAGAAATAATGAAAACATGTGGATTGGATGATTATATGATTTATAGATATCCCCATGAATTTTCTGGTGGACAACGTCAGAGAATAGGTATTGCTCGTGCACTTGCCTTGAAACCTAAATTTATTGTTTGTGATGAGGCCGTATCAGCCCTTGACGTTTCAATCCAATCCCAAATCATTAACTTATTAAAAGACTTACAAAATGAATTTAGCCTTGCTTACCTTTTCATTTCTCATGATCTATCTGTTGTTAAGCATATAAGTGATAGAATAGGAGTTATGTATTTAGGAGATATGGTTGAATTTACTGATAAACATAGTTTATACGAAAATCCACAACATCCATATACTAAAGCCTTACTATCAGCTATTCCGGAAACAGATTTAGAAAAAGCTAGAAGTAAGAAAAAGATTATATTAGAAGGAGATATTCCCTCGAATATTATTGTACCTACTGGGTGCAAATTCCATACAAGGTGTCCCATTGCAAAAGACATTTGCAAACGCCAGGTACCACAATTTAGAGAAGTAGAAAAAGGGCATTCTGTGGCTTGTCACTTTAGTGGTGAGGAAATATGAATTTTCTTAATGGCTTTGATAAAGGGTTTAAATCTAGAAAAAGAAAATTGATTGAAGAAGAAAAAGTCTTGAACCAACTTAAGGATGCCACTGAATTTGAAAAGGGAGACTTTTTTGCATTGATTATTGCTGGGTTGATAACGATAATACCTGTAGTTTTAGTTGTACTATTCTTATACTATGGGATTTCAATGTATTTCTTTGGATAATTCTTTAAGACTCCTTGTAGAATAATGTTGATTAGAGAAATTCACAGATTAATTATATATTAGCTTTATAAATTTTGGTAATTTCCCTATAAAATACAAACGAAAAATCTCTCTAATCTACATTTTGTAGAAGATGAGGGATTTTTCATATCCAGTATATTTATAACAATATTTTTGAAAATATTTTGATTTTTTGAAAAGACTCCCACTTCTATAAGTGGGAGAGAAGACTTTTCTTCAGGTGGAGTAGAGTCTCCATCTGAAGCCCCGATGTTCTGCTTTAGCAGAACGAGTTCA
>NZ_JAETGO010000058.1 GCF_016765695.1 Sporosalibacterium faouarense
ACGGTACGTACGGTGGTGTGAGAGGTCGGTAGATAAAATAATTATCTACCTCCTACTCGATTACATTATAAATAAATAACTAAATTAAAATAATTGTTTGTTAGCATCTATTAAAGTATGGGTAGCAGAATAAAACAACTAGAAGTAAGAAGAAAAATAGTAATTCACTGTTTCCGCCAAATATTCCACCTAAACCTTTATTTTCTGTCATATGTCGTGCCCTCCTTATATTATAATAATTTATTGCAGAGTCTAATATATAATATGGCGATTAATAAAAAATGTGAATGGATTTATTACTGATAAAATAAATTTAAAAATAAATTATAAAATGCTTTAATCATTTAATTAATGTTATAAAATTAGGAAAAATAAATAAGATTAAAAAAGTTGTGAAAAAGAGTTAGAAAAGAAAGAATAAAAATAATTCAGCTAAAAAACATATAGAAATTTATTTTAAAAAAACATATTGACATTTATCTATATATATTTTATGCTATAGATAGATATATCGAAATATATCAATATGATGGAGGCGATTTGATGGATAAACAAATAGAGATATTCAAAGCATTATCAGATAACAATAGATTACTTATACTTGATATGCTTTCATGTGGAGAATTATGTGCATGTGACATAATGGAGGGTTTAGATTTAACCCAACCAACTATATCTCATCATATGAAAATATTGCAACAGGCAGGATTAGTAAACTCAAGAAAAAACGGGAAGTGGGTTATATATTCAATAAAGAAAAAAACAACTGATGAGATAATTAATTTTATTAGGGATTTAACTTCATATAAAGAAAATTGCATTTGTGAAACTAGTTTAAACAAAGATGATAATAAGAAAAATGATAAAAAAGAAAATAAAAAGGAGGATAAACAAGAAGAGAAGTGTTACTTATTATAGTGACCTTGACAATAATATAAATAATTATTTATTGATAAAGGAGGAGATTAAAATGTCAGAACAAATGAAAAAACAAAGTGGAGGTTTAGATTTTTTTGGTAGATACCTTACTGTGTGGGTTGCTTTATGCATTATTATTGGAGTTGCAATTGGCCAATTTTTTCCAGATGTTCCTGATACATTAAGCAAATTTGAGTATGCACAAGTATCAATACCTGTAGCTATATTGATTTGGCTAATGATATATCCAATGATGCTAAAAATTGATTTCTCAAGTGTTATAGAAGCTACAAAAAAACCTAAAGGACTTACAGTTACATGTGTGATTAACTGGTTAATAAAACCATTTACAATGTATCTAATTGCGGCATTATTCTTTAAAGTTATATTTAAAAACATAATTCCTTTAGATTTAGCAAAAGACTATTTAGCAGGAGCAGTTTTACTTGGAGCAGCTCCATGTACGGCCATGGTATTTGTATGGAGTCATTTAACAAAGGGAGATCCTGCATATACTTTAGTTCAAGTAGCAGTTAACGACATTATTTTATTATTTGCTTTTACACCTATTGTGGCATTTTTATTAGGAGTTAGTGATGTGGTGGTACCATATAAAACACTTTTTCTTTCAGTGATTTTATTTGTAGTGATTCCACTTGTTGGAGGATATCTATCTAGAAAAATAGTTATTAATAATAAAGGCATTGATTATTTTGAAAATGTATTTTTGAAGAAATTTGATAACATTACTATAATGGGACTATTGTTAACATTAATTATAATATTCTCATTCCAAGGAGAAGTTATAATAAACAATCCACTTCATATAGGATTAATAGCTATTCCTTTAATAATTCAAACATTTTTTATTTTTATTATAGCTTATGGATGGGCAAAGCTTTGGAAATTACCCCATAATATCGCGGCACCAGCTTCGATGATAGGAGCAAGTAACTTCTTTGAGTTAGCGGTTGCAGTAGCAATCTCATTATTTGGACTACAGTCTGGAGCAGCCCTTGCTACGGTAGTAGGAGTTCTAGTAGAGGTTCCATTAATGTTGACTCTTGTTAAAATAGTTAATAATACTAGGCATTGGTTTCAGGATAAATAGTGGAGGAGGTATTCAGATGAAAAAGAAGGTAGCATTTGTATGCGTGCATAATTCATGTCGGTCTCAAATGGCAGAGGGATGGGCGAAAAAATTAGGGAATGATGTTTTAGAAGCTTATTCTGCTGGTACTGAAAATTATTCAGAAGTAAAACCTAAGGCTGTTGAAGTAATGGAAGAAGCAAAAGTAGATATGAGTAGTCATTATCCAAAATTGTTATCTGATATACCTAAAAAAATAGATATATTGATAACAATGGGTTGTAATGTTGTATGCCCGTATATACCTTGTAGTCATAGTGAAGATTGGGGACTAGACGACCCATCAGGTGGTCCAATTGAAGGTTTTAGAGAAACTAGAGACATTATAAAAGATAAGGTAGATGATTTAATTAAAAGGATAAAAAATAATGAGTTATAAGGAAAGTAATTATTTAAAATATTGAATAGTAAGTATCACAATACGAAAATCTCTTTTATAAATTAACACCATATAAAGGAGATTTTTTAGTTTTCTCGAGAAAGTAATAAAAGGTTAAAAACTTACAAAGAATATTATTACTTGTTTGAAAGAAAAAATCTATTTTAAATTCAGAAGGAGCTGAAACAAATGAATGAATATCCTACACCAGGACAAGAAAAACTAATTTCTAATTATTGTGACTCTATAATTAATCAAATTGAAACTATTGTACATGATTATGATAAATATGTAGATTCTGATGGAGACCTTAAATTCAATAGTAGGTATCAAGAAATAAGTGATAATAGAGAAGTACAAGATTTAATATCTCTTCTTAAGCATGTTAAAGAAGATTTTATAACATCTGCTAAAAATTTAGAAGAAGGTACAAATGCATTTAAAACTTATCTTCAAAATGAAAATTTTGAAAGTAGATATGATAGACTTAGAGAGTACTTTGTTTTACCAGAATTTGATCAATTTTTACAGGACATAGATAAGGAATAAAGTGATGACTGAATTAAGAATTTTTTTGATTCTAAATGAAATATGAATTAAATTTAAAATAAATATTGATATTGTAATTTACAAATGGTATACTTATCCGTATAGGTGATGGAGCTCGCCTTTAAACATTGCTGTTTTGCAATTGATGGCTCCTACTTTGGCTATAATAGTTGAAGTAGGAGCTTTTTGTTTTTTGTCTTATTTACAAAATCAACAGAGGATGGTGTTAATTATGGCGATAAGTTTAGCAACGATTATTATTTTGGGGTTATCTTTTAATAAGATATTCGAAAAGATAAGGTTACCTGGTTTATTAGGTATGCTTATTTTAGGAATTCTTTTAGGTCCTTATGGCTTCAATATTATTAGTGATGAAATCCTTAATATATCTTCAGATTTAAGAAAAATAGCTTTAATAGTAATTTTACTAAGGGCAGGACTAGGAATTAAGAAAGAAACTTTGAATAAAGTTGGGAAGCCAGCTATAAAAATGAGTTTTATACCGGGATTATTTGAGGGTTTTACTATAATGTTTATTGCTAATAAAATTTTAGGAATGACAATAATTGAATCCGGAATTTTAGGCTTTATTATAGCAGCAGTTTCACCAGCTGTTGTAGTGCCTCAAATGATTAAGTTCATGGATAGAAAAATTGGAGAAAAGAAGGGTATACCAACTTTAATTTTAGCTGGTGCATCAATAGATGATGTTATAGCTATCACATTATTTTCAACCTTCTTAGGTCTTTATGGTGGTAAAAATATTAATATTGCTAAACAACTATTCAATATTCCTCTATCAATAATACTAGGGATACTTATAGGTGTTTTAATAGGACTAATATTGATAAAAATATTTAAGCATTATCATATCAGAGATACTAAAAAAGTATTGATTATTTTAGGAACAGCAATATTCTTTACAGGGTTAGAAGATCTTCTAAGTAATATAATACCAATAGCAAGCTTATTAGGAGTTATGACCATAGGATTTATAATGTTAGAAAAATATTCTACTGTTGCTAACAGGTTAGCATCAAAATTTAATAAAATATGGGTTTTTGCTGAATTGCTTTTATTTGTTTTAGTGGGAGCCCAGGTAAATATCCATGTAGCAATAAGCTCAGGATTGATAGGAATATTGATTATAGGGTTAGGATTATTGAGTAGAAGTATTGGTGTTTTAATTTCTCTTATAGGTACTGACTTTGATGTAAAAGAAAGGTTATTCTGTGTGATATCTTATATGCCTAAGGCTACCGTACAGGCTGCTATTGGTGCTGTGCCATTAGCATCAGGAGTTGAATCTGGAGAATTAATATTGGCTATGGCTGTTCTTTCAATTATAATAACTGCACCTATTGGTGCAATGGGAATTAAATTAGCAGGAGAAAGCTGGTTAGAACGGGAATAAAAAGTTATTAAAAAAAGCACTAGAGGTATGAGATGTACAAATTTTAAGTACGCTCATAATCCACTAGTGTTTTTCCATATTATTTGACTTCAGACATATATTGGGTTAATACTAGATTAACATCCTATACCATATATAGGGTAGCAGAATAAAATTACCAATAATAGGAAGAAAAATAACAATTCTGAGTTGTCTCCCCACAATGCACCCATTCTTATACCTCCTTTGCTTTAGGATATGTATAAATAGGAGTATAAAAAGAAATAACATCATTCTCATATCTATACTACATAGAAGATAGAGGACAATTAACAAATGAGGTTATTAAGTGAGTTATTTGCTACTATTTGGTGGAGGGTTAATTATCTATTGTATATGATTCTATTTGAATAACTAGATGAAATCCCCTATCTTCTATGTAATACTAAAATAATTATTTATTAAGGAAGAATTGGGAGTGTACTCCCAATTCTTCAGAATTTGATTCCTCTTAATCTCATAGTAGGTCTATGTCAACTATTATAGACTATTCTTTGCAAGGACCTATAAAACTAGGGAAGCAAAAACAACACACTACTAGAATAATTATAATTATCCAAATCCAGTTATTATCATAGCAACCGCCACCGTATCCCATCTTTATGCCTCCTTCCATTGGATAATACCTTATGTTAGTACATAATATGCACTACTGAGTAAGAGTGTTAATAAAAATAAAAAAAATTGGTAATTGTGATTCCTAATAAAAGATAGCTATATCATTTTATAGATATTGAGTAAATTAATACTAGTATATTTAATTAAAATAAACGAAAAATAAGAAAGTAAGATTAAACAGTCTTTAACAGGAGGTGTATTTATGCAAAACAAAAATGCTAGGCAAAGAGTTCAGGATGCATATACTCAGCTTCAAACATGTAAAGATAATTTAAATCAAGCTGTTAATTCAGTTGAAAAGCAACAAAATAAAGTACAAATTCAAAGTACTATTGCAGCTATAGATAATGCAATAACAACAGCAAATAGAACCCTTTCTAATTATCAAGAATAACAGTATACTATAAGTAATTTTTAATAGCCCCATTCTATAAAAATAGAGTGGGGTTTTGTTGGTGTGCCCAGCATGGGCACAGTCTATAGGGTGAAAGTCCTGAACACCGAAGGTGATATAG
>NZ_JAETGO010000085.1 GCF_016765695.1 Sporosalibacterium faouarense
TCCACCTGAAGAGAAATCTTCTCTCCCACTTATAGAAGTGGGAGTCTTATCAAAAGATAAAAAATCAGCATTATCCCTTAGGATATAATGCTGATTCCATTATTACAGTATGCTTACCTACAATTTGATTTAATCTTGCAGAGTATATTGACCTTAGCTCCAATGTTATTGACTTTTTACTTAAATTTCATTTCTTTTATATTTTTTTACGTTACTTAACTTCTACGACAGGTATATAATATTCTAGTATAGATTCCGGATTATTAGGACCTTTAAATCTCTCATCATAAACTTGAATTTCAAAGGAATATGCTTCCTCATATTTTGAATTTTCAATCCAATTGTTTATGTGATCATAGATTCCTCCATATCCTCCATTCTTAAGCTGATGAGTAAATACTGCATATTTACAAGAAGGCATAATCTTGGTTATCATCTCAATCGGTGTTTCTCCCTCTCCTTCTTTTGTCTCTACTCCAACTATACAATAATGTCTTTTAGGTTCTGAGTTATCGCCAATATGAATCTCATAAGCTTTCTCCGAGCTTTTAGACTTAATCTTGTCTCTTTTGCTATCAAACAGATCCCATAGTTCACCGATGTCAACTTCACCTACATCTTTACCAGTAGCAACCATACCAACAATAATCATTTTTTCCTTTTCGATAATTTTAGGTTCCATAAAAATCTCCCTTCATATATTTTCTTTGTTGTAAAAATTATACAATAATAAACATGACACCATCCTGTCATATTTACTGTTATTTTACAATTTGTTTTTGAAAATATCACTTATGGAGAGATTACACTTTAAACAGTCCTTGCATATTATCGCAATTCATTAATCTTGTATTAAATTAAGATATTTAAACTCTTTTATATATAATCGCCTTAAGATTTAGTATATTTTCCATATCTCATACCTTAAAAATCAAATAATAGTATACTACTAAATTTAACAGAATAATTAATGGAATCCCATATACAAAAAGTCCGTGCTTTGTCTTATGCCTAAATTTTTTCATCCCAAGATATATTCCTGTAGCTCCACCCAAAAATGCTAATATAAAAAATCTCTTTTCTGGAACTCTCCATCCATAAGTTCTTGCTTTCTTCTTATCATATCCAGTCATGATATAACTAGTAAGGTTTAATATAAAAATATATCCCATTATTATATATAATTTAATCACATTATCACTCCAATTTGAATAATCTCTTTCCCACATCTTTATGTCTCTTACTATACAATTTTTCTACTAAACCCACTATTCCTAACCCCATCAGCTCTCCAACAAAATTTAATATAAAATCATCAATATCCGCAACACCAGTGGCACTTATATATTGAATTGTTTCTATTAACATAGGTATTAAAGCCAAATTAAGAACACTTTTAATCTTTTTCTTTACTATAATTCCCACTATAACCCCAATGGGAATGAATAAGATTATATTTCCTAAAACATTTATGATTACTATATTGCTATTGACATTTGCAGTATTGAGAATATATGGCACAATAGTTTTAAATGGAACTAAATTTATCTCTTTAAAATAAAACCCTCCTCTATTATTAAAAAATAAAGCGTCTGATAATAAAATCATATAGGATACCGAAAAATAGATACATAAGTATTTTAAGTATCCGCCAAAATTAGATATCTTTGAGGACAGATATTCATCTACTATAACAGGTAAATTGAGCCCAAAGAAATTTATTAAAAAAATAATAATATTAGTATAATCCATAAAAGCTGTTGGAACAAATAGTCCATAATAAACTGTCAGCATTATATATGTTATACTTGAAAATACCGTTATAAGTAAGTTGTTATAGGCATCAGACGTCAATTTATGTATTGTTAATCCGACAACTATAGTTATAATCAATACTATGCTAATACTTGATATCATCGCCATGCTATTCATGATCTTAAATTCTAGAAACATTAAAAGAATTCCCGTTACAATCATTATTCCTTTAATAATTTTATCTTTTGTCATTTTAAATCATCCTTCACTTAAAACTCTTTATAAACTCCTATTCCACTTAATATAAAGCCTATTCCACCAGTTAAGGACAGCACTGTACCGAATAACTGATAATTTTTTATAGTCGATAAAGGATACTACAAATGAAACTAATACTATTCTTTTTTTCATCATACTTCACCCCAATTTAACTATTGTTTTACATTAATCCTATTTATTTTTATAAATTTCTTTAAAATCTAATCTATAATTTTGCAACAAGTAATCTAGATTGACCTATCATTCCTGCGCTTTGAAGAGTTTTCTTTGAATTATGATTATAGTACCAGCACCCTGCTATAGGTTCTATATTGTTTTTATAGCAAACTTCTTTCAAGTGAATTAGCGTATTTCTTCCAATACCACATTTTCTTTTGTCTGAAGCTGTAAACATACCTATGCTTGCAACATTATTGTATAACTTACTTTTTTCAATAATCCCAAATGATACTACTTCATTATTCTTATATCCCATATATAATTGTTTCTTCTTTACCTGTTCAATTACATCGTCAAAAAAATCTCCAGAATGCTTCTTAATTATATCTATATCTTGTTCTGTAGCTAATTTATATGAAAAATCCGATAGTATTTTATCTTTAGGAATTTCTATTTTTGAGTCCTTAAAAAAGTATGCTTGTGGTTCTATATTTCTTGAGTAGTCAATTATATGAGTTAGGTAAAATTCATCTCCTGTATGGACAAATGCCTTATTAACCTGTTCGTACCTTCTTACTTTATCAAAAACCTCTTGTGACAAATGTTGGTATTCGTCTTTCATATAAAACTGTGTTAAAAGATTCTCCTCAAATATTGAAAAATAACCTATATTATTTTCATCATCTAATATTTCATAATGATTTGATTTTATAATGTGGTCTTCTAAAAAAGAATCAAAATATGAGTTATGCTTCGAAAGACCACTTTCCATAATTTCTTTTATATTTTCTAAATTGCTTTTTCTTATCTTAAAATCCATAATTATTACCCCCTTATCTTCCATAAAATAATTTCTCTAATTTACCTTAAATACTAATTTCTGTTTAATGACTTCTTCTCCTTCTTTAATTATATATTATATTTCATTAGTTAGCCTACTCATATAAAAACTATTGAGAATAAGCCAAAGAAAAGTTAGTATTCAATTCTAATCTAAATCGAGTAGGAGGTAGATAATTATTTTATCTACCGACCTCTCACACCACCGTACGTACCGT
>NZ_JAETGO010000072.1 GCF_016765695.1 Sporosalibacterium faouarense
CTTTAACCTATTTCTGCTATCATATATATATTCAGTTATTTTTCCAAAGTAATCCGTAATGCTTTTTCTACTTCCATTATTATAATATTGATACAGTATCTCCTTTAAATCTGGTGTTATTTTTTTCTTTAAGCTTCCATCTTTATAGTATATTAGAGTAGTCTGAAAATTATCTTCTGTGATAATTGTCTTATCTTCATCTGCACCAATTATATATTCATATTCCCTTATTTGTTGAATTGTGTTATCTTCATTAACTATTGTTTCTTTAATAACTCTATTTCTATTATCATAGATAAAAGATGTAGTTGTACCATTCTTATCAATATTTAGTATTGGATTTCCTATCTTGTCATACTTAGTGTATTCTTGGTTATTTAATGGGTCTACTGATTTTATTAATCTTCCTAATTCATCATATTGACTCTGTGATAATATCTGGTTTTCATTTTCTATTTGAATTACTTTTCCTAGATTATTGTATTTGTACTTCATAGTTTGACCTTTAGCATCTTCTACTTCAACTAATCTACCTAGATCATCATATCTGTATATAGTTTCAAAATTTCTAGCATCATTAGTCTTTAATAAATTCCCTATATAATCATATTCGTATTGGGTAGTGTATAGTGTTAAATCCGATTCATCTTTCTCTTTTGCATTGTCAGGACTTATTTGTTCTCTAATTAAATTACCATTATTATCATAGAAATAGCTATGATAGTTTCCTTCTTCGTCATACTCTATTTTTTTTCCTTCACCATCAAAGTATAAGGTTTCAGTGAAACTTTGGTCCACATCATCAAGCCTGGATAGACTATCCGTTTCTCTTGACTATTACTAGCAGGTCTTTATTTTCCCGTACGAAAAAAGCCAACGGATTTCTCTCCGTTAACTTTCTTGTTTGGTTATTTAGTTTTTCGATAACTCACTACAGAATCATCATTATGCAGTTAGTCTCATATATGCAATTTATAGAAAGTTCTTTGATTGAGTATAATATATTGTAATACTTTAGTAAACTTTTATTTTGTAGTGAGTTTTAACTGATTTATGAAGTTAGCTTATTTGGTACTTCAATTATTTGCATAGTATACTACATGTTGTCTTGAAAATAAAACTCTGAACTAGTTTAATCCTCAATTCTCACTTTTGGCCAAGATATATCATCATATTTTATGAGCAGTTTATCAATCTTGTAAACAAATATTGTGTGAGGATATATTTCGCCCTTTAAAACAGCCTTACCGACATAAAAATTTTCTTTATATGGTAAATAAAATTTACTTAATCTTTTATATGTAAGCTTCTTCATTTCTCTTCCACCAGTAATAATCAAATAATTTTTATTAAAATCATTATCAGGAAAAGTAATTTTATAGTCTATTGCTGCACTATGTTTTTCACCAAACACCGTAGACCACCAAGTTCCAGGCAATTCTTCTTCTGTACGTAATCTTGCAACTTCTACTAATTCTACCTTTATTGGTATAAGCCAATAGTAACCTTGATATGCTATTAATGCAATTATAGTTATTAATAATACTACTTTTACTTTATTAATAGATCTTTCACCTCTTATTTAATAATATTATCTCTCTTAATATATATATCGCCTCCATCATTTTTATTATATTTAATCATACCAAATGGAAATCGAATCCATAGATAATTCAAATTTTTTAAAAACCTCATTTGGTCGAATGACAGTCTTGGTTTATAAGATTTATTAGATTTATTAAAGTTATAAGATAAGTTACCGTCCATTGCATAGACTTCATTTATATTATCATTGGTTCTTAAAAATGTACTTGCTACATTATCATTAGTATGGTCTAAATGCCCTCCATTACAAGTAAGTATAATAAGTTTATCCATCGCCTTATCATTAAGATTACCAATATACATTGCTCTAGTTCCTAAAGGGGTCTTACCGTTGCTTAATGAAGTGAGATACTCATTATTACTTGCATCTATATTAATTGTATGTGGAGACCCATGGAATAGTAAAGAAACACCTTCAATATCAGTATCTTTACCCATGCTATTCCAAGCTTTTAAAAACTGAATTCTTAATGTTACTTCAAGCATATGTGTTTTTGTTCCATATAATTCACTCAATCTTTCAGCTTCTGATTTTGCTTGCTTCCCAAAATTATTGGGGTCATATAAAACCCAACTATCATGTCCAGTAGGGTCAATCCTTATAATAGGATTATTTAAGCAGTAAGTGTATAAGTTCAATGTCAATGGATTAGTAACATCTCCCTTGTAAGTATCCTCCGTAATAAATCTACTTATACTTGGGTCATAATATCTTGCCCTTAAGTAATACAGTCCACTTTCTTGGTCATAATACTCTCCTGCATATCTAAAGGGGTTGAATATTCCTTCTTCTGTTTGTGTTCCTAGTCCATATATACTGAAGTCATATTCATTTAGTATAGTTTCGTTTATTGATATAAGGTTTACTGCATCTCCATGTCCGTTATATAAATAATACGCTATTGTTCCTTGATTATCCTGCCTTGATATTA
>NZ_JAETGO010000029.1 GCF_016765695.1 Sporosalibacterium faouarense
AACCATACTAGTGTTAATAATATATGGATTTATTTTAGTTGATAGAAATTTAAAACCGACAATCATAGTTATGTCTGAGGTTAAAGTGAGAATTACGTTATCGCTACTGGTAAGATTATGTTATGTTATAGCTTAGAATAGTTGGAATATACATAAAGGGGGAGTGCCTAAGGGCACTGTTTTTAGTTTTTTGGAATGACAAATTAATATTAGTCAATAGCAAAATTCGACTTTTAAGAAGGTATTTAGTCGTTAATATAGAAAATTATAGTAATACAATATTTGTAAATATTTAATACCTTTTGTATAATCTATATTAAAATATTAGAACCTTTAAGTGTATTTTATGTCAATGCATAAATATTAACTACAAAGTGCTACAAATAAAGTGTTAATTAAAATTACATATAAGAAATATGGAGGGATTAAATGAATTCTATTATTATTGATTTACAAAGAGAGGCGCTTGATTCTTCACAAAGTGTTACAGAACTTTTAAGAAAAGCATACGTTGTTGCAAGAAAGTTAAAAGTTAAGGAATTGAAAGACTGGATAGACAGTGAATTAAATGGACATAAATGTAAGTATGAAGATATTCCTGAATATAGAAATGTAAATGGAGAAACAAAAGGTTGGAACCCTTATAGGGGTTGGATACCACTACTGATTGATGATACTAAGATATCTTCCTTACTTTCTTCAAGAAAACTACCTGATCCAATAACAAATCTTGAAGCATTAATCAATAGTGATTTCGATCGATTAACTGTTACTTTTAACGCTGAAATTCGTAGACAGCTATCAGAATGGACACAATTTGATACTGATTATAAGATGTTGTTCAGTAAAACACAAGTACAGTCAATTATTGAATCAGTTAGAAATATTGTTTTAGAATGGGCATTGAAACTTGAAGAAGAAGGAATTTTAGGTGAAGATATGAGTTTTAGTGAAGATGAAAAGAGTAAAGCAAAAGATATGAATTACACAACAAATAATTTCTATGGTAATGTTACAAATTCATAGATTCAACAAAACAACTCAAACTCAAGTCAATATCAAGATATTGAATATATAGAAAAAAAAGAGGTTGAAAAGATAATTGTTTCATTAAAAGATAATATAGATAAAATTGGATTGAAGAAGGATGAAGTTCAAGAAATAAAAACTCAAATTGAAATTCTTAGATCTATTAAAGAAAGTAAGAAAATAAAAAGAAGTATGGTTAAAGAATGTTTGAGTAGTGTGAGAAATATTTTAGAAGGTATTACTGGAAATGTTGTTGCAGCTGGTTTAGTATACTTAATTTCACAAATTTGATTATTTTGTAAATAACATTGTTTAATACTATTTTGTGTAAAAGTACTCTAAGGAATGAAATCTTAAGGTGATGAGCATTATACCTTCTTATGGGGAGTAAGCTCCTCAAAAAAGGTATTCTTTTGGGTCCAATTCTTAGGCGTCTTATTGACAAAGGTATTATATGCCACAGAGTGATGATTTAAAGGAGGAAAGATTGTGAATGAAATATTACTTTCGGGTATTTCTGCACTATTTGGAGGAATTGTAACTTATATATTTTCTAAACTTGATCAGCGAAAAAAGGATAAAAAGGAAAAAGCTAAGATATTAGAAGATTTACGAAGAAATAGACCAGAATTTACAGTAGTTAATATGGATAATCATTTTGAATATCCAGGTTACAAGACAAAAACTAGGACATGTAATTTAGAAGTATACGTTGCGACAATTGAGGACATGAGGTTAGTGAAGAAGACGTCTATGCAAAATATGATAGATTAATATTAGATAAAGATCTATGGGTGTGTAGAGAGTATACGATAAAAAATGTCGGAAAGACACCAGTTTATGAAATAGATATCATTTCTAATTTTCAGAAGGATACATGCGTATTCAATGTAGATTTATTAGATGAAGGAATACTTGAACTTGGTGTTTTGAATTATCATGTGCTTTATGATAGAAGAGTTGGGCCTGAGGAAAGTTTCTTACTGAAGCTATGTTATAGCAAAAATAAGATTCGAACAGGCATGCTTTCAGCATCTCTTGAAATTGGGATGAGAGATGATCGTGGCAATTACTGGATGCAACCATTTTTTGCTCCAGATGACAAACTTTATAAAAGTTATGGTGTTTCATACAAACAATATAGAAAAAGGATTTTGTCAGATATAGCAATCGAGTGTTTTAAGAAACCCTATTTGTGGTAGATAAATTTCACAAATATAGACTCCCTTTAAATCATATAAAAACTAATTGACTATACGGTATGTAACAAAGAAGGATAATATAAATAGTTAACTAGATGAACGTTATTTTAAATTTATAAAGGAGGCATAAAAATGTTTTTTTCTGAGCAGTTTAACATTGATACAGAATTAATAAGAGCATATGGAGCAATAGATATTTCTTTGGTTTGTGATTTACCTTTATTTGTTGATCCAATGCTTATCTTTAATAGCAATAAGTCTGAATACAATGAACTCCATAAAGAGATTATACGTTATTTTCACTTTTTATATGTAAAAGCAAAGCAAGGCTTATCCTCAAAAGAAGTAAATGCATGGTTTAATTTTAGTGAAGTACCTAACAACTGGTTAGGGTATTCGTTAGTTGGGAATAAAGGTCTAGCATTAGGAAAAAAATATGCAGAATTTTTATATAAGAATATAGGATTTGCACTTGATACAAATGGTATTTCTAAAAGTCAACATATTGAAAAAGCTATGCTGCTGTACGATGGAAGTGGTAAGGACAAGATAAGTGATCTAACTGTAAATCTTATAAAAGGATTTCTTTGTGAGTATACTGAGAATTTTGCAAAGAATTATATTAATCCTAATATGTGTAAAAAATTACCTGTTGAAAAAGCATACTTTAACTATGATACAGAAAGTTTTGTAAGTAAAGAGTACACATTACCTTATATCTATAACCAAAAAGGTCAAATAGAATACATCTTGCTAACTCCATATGATATGCTCCGTGAAGACGAACCAGCTATTAATAAAAAAGATTTCTACAATAGTCACGAGCGTATTCGTGCTACAATAGAAAATGATAGTTTGAGGGCTTATGTAAATAATTATATTAGACAAGCTGTACTGCAATATGAAGAAAAGCAAAGAAGTAATAAAAAACCTATCAGAGAAAAATCAATACAAAAAATAGAAAAGAATGCATTTGAAGAAGTAGTTAAAGAATATCCTGAACTTTATGACTATTACATTAAACTAAGAGAAGCAGATACAGATGAAATCAGACTTCAGTGTATGAATGAGTTAAATGAACAGCTAGAAAAACTATTGATATCTTCAAAGAATTTAATTTCAATTTTTAATCAAAGTGAATATTCGATAGAAGAGAATTTATCGGCTAGAGAAGAAGCTAAAAGACGATTAAAGTTTTTTAAACATATTATTGAAAACTGTGACGGATATAAAAATTTATACGTAAAGGGAAAACAGATAGCAAGGGAAAATGATCTTCAAAGATTATTCCGTTTCGTTTGGTATGGTACAAACTATAAGGTGAATTCAGAACCCAATAATGGTAGAGGTCAAGCAGATTTTATTATTTCAATGGGGCAAAAGAATCAAAATATAATTGAATTTAAACTAGCAAGCAACTCAAAACTTGATCATATATTTACCCAAGTTAAGATATATGAGAAAGCTAACTGTGCAGATGGTAGCTTAATTGCTATTTTTTACTTTACAGAAAGCGAATATCGTAATTCTAAGCAAGTAGTAGAGAATGCTGGTTACAAAAACGAGCTAAATAAGTCTATCTATTTGATTGATTGTAGGGATGATAATAAACCTTCAGCTTCGATAGCAAAATGAAAACATACAAAGGTATATTTAAAGTAGCAATGAAAAATTGTTAATTTGCAATTAATAATGTTAAGTTTAAGTTACTCTCTAGTTTAGAGAGATTTCATGCATCCTATAACATAGTATTTAAAACAGTCCACGAAAAGTATGTGAACTGTCCAATATACTAGAAGCGTTATGAAGCCATCTTTTAAAATTAATATTGCTAAAATCATTATCATAAAAAGTAATTTATTTATTTTTAATAAGAGGAGAATAATTTATGAATACAACATTTAATCAAAGAATTGGATTAGATAACTTAAAGAGTATAAGTAATGATTTTCCACAAGAATCAAGGAATGCCTTATTTTGTATAATATCAGAGTTTGTTGCTGAGGATGCTGTTAGAGGTCTTTGGACATCGATTAGAAAAGAAATCTACAGGTCTAGTCGTAAAGAGTTTCACGAAGTTGATTCTAGTGAAGTTCAAAAAGATGTTAAATGTGTTCTTGCTGACATGAGATGGGACAAGGTATATGTTTTTTGTGAAAGATTTTATAAGAATTTATTAAAAGAAATTGTTGAGTATGGTTTTAATAATGATGAAGAAATTGTTGAAACGGAAGCAGAAGTAAAAGACAGATTTGAAGAAGAAGTGAACAATATTCTGTGTGAAGATAATATTGAATTTGAATTTAAAAAAGGTGAATTTTTCAGACGAGGAAGAGCAATAACTCAAAAGAATACTCAAAGAGTAGGAAGTATTTTGACTGATAAAAAAATGTATAAAGTTAAAAAGCACTATAATAAGGCACTTAATTTTTTTAGAGATTATGAGAAACCTGATTATGAAAATACAATTAAAGAATCAATATGTGCGCTTGAATTAGCCCTAGAAATATTAACTGGCGAAAATACATCAAAAGATTTTGCAACCAATATACAAAAATATCAAGGTAAAGCTTATGACAAAATACCTTCGCCTATTACACAAGGAATAATTAAAATATTCGGATATAGGGGGCGTGCTGATGGTGTTGCACATGGTATTGATAAAGGCTTAAGGGTAAGTGAATTTGAAGCAGAGCTAATGTTAAATATCACGGCTTCGTATATTACCTATCTATATGATTTTTTTACAAAATTAGAAGACTTAGATTGTATTCCATTTTAACAACTCATGAATTATCATTATATAATATATAATCACCAACATGGCCGACAAGAACCACTTCAGTAACTGTCGCACCGTTATGTGAAATAAGTTGAAAAAAGGAAAATCAAATGTTAATAAATAATTACTTTGAAAAGCAGTAATATATAGATTTTCTAGATTAAATGAATATGATAAAAAAATTTGTAAGTATTCTACAAATTATACACTAGATGAAGCTCAAAAATGGGGCAACATTTCTCAGTTTTGAATCAGTATATATTAATGTTGATTTTTGGGGTTAGTATTTTAATAATTCCAGCTAGGATAAGAAAGTTACAACAATCAATAGTCATACATATTTTGGAGGTATAGAAAAATTATGAATTCATTTGCAGAAGTATTAAAAATTTTTTTAGAAAAGCATTTTATTCCTACAGTAATTGCAATTGTGATTTCACTTGTTTCATACTTATTTTGACGACCCAGAAGAACACTTTGATTGGGTTATTGATGGGAGTAAGATATTAATTCAAGTAAAGAACAATAGTAGAAAAGGTAAAAATTCAATTGAATATTTTGAACTAAGCAATGAAGCACACTGTGCAGCCAGAGCAAAGCATGCAATATATGAAGATAAGAAATTCGATTCTGAAACAGAAAATTATTTAATGGATATAACTGGATACAAGAAAAAATCAATATAAAATAAACATTATAAATTAATTGGAATTATAATTATAATCCATAGTCAACTGTACAACCCCTACCATCATATACATATCCTAAAAGAGACTATGTATATGAACGTACCTTTAAGCATCGAACAAAAGAAGGCTATAGCTCAGATACTAGCTGATATTATATATGAAGAAATGTTAAAAGATGCAAAAGCAAAGTATGAAAAACTGGTGGTGATAAAAATTACATAGAATAAAAATTGATAAGGATAGTATGAGTATACATTAGGTCTATGAGGAATTAATATTAAACATATTCTCACTGGACAAAATATCATATTCATCCCCATTACATATAATGTAGAGGGGGTGTTTTTGTTGAGGCGAAAAGGGGGATCTAGTAAAGGACTATTCCTTATCATAGTAACCATACTAGTGTTAATAATATATGGATTTA
>NZ_JAETGO010000036.1 GCF_016765695.1 Sporosalibacterium faouarense
CTTTAACCTATTTCTGCTATCATATATATATTCAGTTATTTTTCCAAAGTAATCCGTAATGCTATTATTTTAAATTCCATAGACAGAAGGAAAACAAAGATAAAGTAAAATATAGAAGAAGTGAGGGTAACTGAGGATATCTAAATAGGATTTGATACTGAATTTTGATACTGAATAAAGTAATTTATATTATAAAATTCAATATGTGAGTACACTTAATTTTATAAATATATTGTATAGGGCTTATATAGGTTGTCTTTGTCTTAGTAATGGTATTGGAATCATTCGGCACTGGGTAGTCACATTAAAAGAAAAGGAATGACATATAATTCCAAGATTATAATATCACTCCTTCAAACTTCTAAAGCAACCTAAACTATAATATTCAGATTTACTTTATTATCAAACTAATATCATGACTATATTATATAGAATATGTGATGTAGTGCTTACCTCCATTAATTAGAATATCTAAACTAATATTCCTAAAGCCTACATAACATTCTATATATCTTATCATTTTACCTTGAATATCATCAATTCTGTCTTTCTTGTTTATATATAACCAATTACCCTCGTGAATATGAAGACACTCATCTTCCCAATCAATATTGTGCTTAATAAAACTTTTTATCAGGTTATCTATAACAAATAATATTGTATTTGGCTTTTCATCTGCCTTATTTAATGCATTAAGGAATTCTTCGTAATCCTTCTTATAAAGTTGTTGTCTATTTGAGTACTTTTTCAATATATCAAGAATTTTCAAATATTGTTCTTTTTTTTCGATATTTAGGTGAAATTCCTTCCCATATGTCTCCCATGGAAAACTGATATCTATAGAATAGATCTCATTCTTTTTTCCATTTAAAATATCCCTAAATGACTCAACTAGCTCAATATCACATGGAAAGATTCCCTTTATATCGTCTTCCTTAACGTGTATTGTCGAGAGTACTTTAACAAATGGATAACATGTAATCTTTTCAATCGCCAAATATCCACCTTTTAACAAGTCATGATAAGCAGACTTAGCCCAATTTCCCAAATCATCTTTAGAAATTTTACCATGAAAATAATTGTTCAAGTTCAATCTTACATCATCAATTGTATACTCCAAGTCATTACCACCTCTCATATTAATGCGGAAAAAATTCCTCTACTCCATTGCCATGATAATAGTAGTTTTTACCATCAGTCCAATAGTGTCTTTGATATATAGTTCCATCAGGAGAACCCCATTTTTCAACTACTTTATTCCATTTTTTAGGATTAAATCCTTGATTACGCAAGAAATTTTTAAATGAATTACTCTTAACTTTTAAAGATTCTGACGCCTCTACTTCAACCCAATTATCATGTACCTCTTTCAACCCTTACTTATAATAATTATCTTCACCCGTCCCCTTACTAAGCATCAAATATCCATCTTCACTTATTAATAGTTTCTTAGTTAAATTCCATGCATCATCTAACTTATTTCCAACCTTACTAAAGAACCTCTTTATATGCTTAGATGCTCTACCAAATCCTGTTCCTTCAGGAACAAAAATATCAAGTCCATCAAGTGCTGCACCTTAATAATCACCTTGTAAGATTGAATATGACATCATTTCCATATCTATATGTGTATCAGGTGATGAAGCAACATACGTCAGGTATAAATATAACAAAGTAACTGGGGCATTTCCACTAGGGTCAACATATCTAATTGGATTATTCCAACAATAAGTATACAGATTTAAACTAAGTGGGTCAGTTAACTTGCCCGTATAACTATCTTCTGATATAAACCTACCTATGCTAGGATCATAATATCTTGCTCTTAGATAATATGTCCCCGTTTCCTTGTCATAGTATTCTCCACTGTATCTAAATGGATTTGTGTCATTAAAGTCTTGGTTTATTTCGTTACCAAATATGTCCTAGTCATATTCCTTTATTTTAACACCATCTGTATCTGTTAACTGTACTACATCTCCATGTCCGTTATATAAATAATACGCTATTGTTCCTTGATTATCCTGCCTTGA
>NZ_JAETGO010000080.1 GCF_016765695.1 Sporosalibacterium faouarense
ACATGAGTCGTACATCTACTTATTCAGTCCTTTCACTCCTTCATAAGCAGTGTTACGGCTTCAACATGCACAGTATGTGAGAACATATAATACAAAAAACTGCCGTTATTTATGGTACGGTTCACCATATCGTTGTAACTGGAATTTTAGAAACTAAGACAAAATTGAATATTTGACTCAAATCTATAATACTTTAAATATAATCTGTTTAACTATAGTCATTATAGTTTTTTATCTCTAACTAAAATACAATGTCAATTACATGAAATCTACTTCTTACATTTAATAATTATAAAATGTAATGGAGGTTTATTTTTCATGCTTTTATTTGACTCAACAATTTCTGAAGTTTCCATCAAGCCATACTCTACAAATTCTTCCTTTATTGAATTATAATCATAAAAAAACATTTTCACGCCTTTAATTCTCTCGAATCGATCTTTACTCAATTGCTTTCCTTTTCCAAACATAGGAGCTTTTTTTGAAATAGTTGTGAAAATCATATATCCATTTGGTTTTAATTGACTATAGCAATCTTTAATAAATTGCTTTCTCTCATGCTTATTTAATAAGTGAATAAGCGCATAACAAAATATACCGTCATAAAGTTTGCTGTCAAAAGGCATGTCGCTTACTGAGCCATTGTAGATACTAATATCATCAAGCCCGTTTTTTCTCGCCAAATCAATTGCAGTTTTTGAAATCTCAATACCTGTTACATTGATTCCGTTCTCAATAAATATCTTTGCATTTCTACCATATCCAATACCTGGTATTAAAATGTCCTTAACTTTCTTTTCAAGGAAAAAATCCTTTGTCAAAATTGCAGAATCTGAAGGTTCAAATCCCCACATTGTTTGTTTCTCTATAAAACTTTCTTCCCAAAATTCTGTCATCTCTTTATCTCCTCATAATAGATTTTTTCAACTTCGTCATTTAAGTGTCTTCTTTTTTCAATTATATATATTATAGATACATTTTATCTATAATTGAAGTATAAAAAACTTACAGGATAACTCTACATCTGAAAGAATTATTATTCCTTACTTCTTCCATTGCTTTACATATACTGAACTATTTCATAAATCTTTTTATTCTGTAGATACCTTTTCATAACATTCTCTGCTTCTTTCATTACTTTGAAGATTTGACACCCACTCTCATCGTCATGTAATTCACAACTAAATAATGCTCCCGTTCCTTCAGTTGCCTTAATCACATCCATAAATGAAATTTCCTCTACCCTTTTACGTAAAACATAGCCCCCTTTTACACCTGGTGTTGACTGAATTAAATCAGCCTTTACTAGTTCTGTTAAAATTTTTGAGAGATAGGTAGCAGATATATTGAAATTGTCTGCTAATATTTGCAAACTAAATTTATCATCTTTATTATTTTTTATCATATACGCAATGGTATGAAGCGCATAGTTTGTAGCCTTTGTATATTTCAAAATGAATCCTCCTTAAAAGATATTGTAGACTCTAATTATCTATAATTATACTGGTAATATTTATTATTGTCAATCCTTAGAATATGTACATCTCTTACATTCAGTGTGGAAAATCAAGTATCATTGAATTTTAAATCTATAACAATTAGTTGAATTGTTAAATTAATACAGGTCAGTTATACTCATTAATGAGTATAACTGACCTGTTAATTATGCTTAGATTTAATTTCCTTTATATTTCCAATAGGATTTATTCATATCGTAAAGACTCCATTGGATCTAACTTTGCTGCCTTTGATGAAGGCATAAGTCCTGCTATAATGCTTACAGTCATACTAACAGCTACACCAAAGAACATCGTTAGACCTGTTAAATCAATCAACTCTGCTCCAAAGCTTTTTGATAGGATACTATTACCAACTACACTTATAATTATTGCTATAAAAACTGCAATTAAACCACTAAATAAACCAAGTAATGCTGATTCTGAGAAGAAAATACGTTTAATATCCTTCTTTCTGGCACCAATGGCACGAAGTATTCCAATTTCTTTCGTACGTTCCACAACACTGATGTAAAGAACAACTAAAATCATAATTCCAGAAACAATTAATGAAATTCCAGAAATTCCTGCTAGTAATACAGTGGCTAAATCTAGATAAGACGTTACTTGTTCAAGCATAGCTGCTGTTTTAGAATTTGCATATCCAAGATCTTTTAGTTTCTTCTTTATTTCATCGACTTGATCTTGTTCATTGGCAAATGCATTAATCTGTGTTGGGCTCAAAGTCATATTGTTCTCCACATATGCATTTTCTAATGTTTCATATTGCACATAAGCCGTAGTCATTCCTTGCATACCTATACCTTCTGCACTGTATATACCTGAAACCATCAGTTTTTTCTCAATAATGACAGGCTTATTTTCATTATTGATTTCATTTACATAAACACTTAATTCTTTACCAATAAGAGATTGATAATCCTCTTCACCTGTCAAATTTTTGGCTACAGAAGGTGTAAGCAGAAGCTCGTTTTCCTCAGGTAATTCTCCCACTTCCAAGTTTTCTTTCTTAATACTGTCAGTAATTGTAGAGAATAAGATGATATCTGAACGTTTATCCTCGTAGCCTGCACTAGTTTTCATATTAAACGTAATGACTTTTTCAACCTTATTTACATTTTCAATAGACTGAATTTTCTCTATATCCTCTTCATTAAAAGACTCTAACTCTGACATCATAGCTCTAGGGCCAGTTTCTCTTTCTGCCTCACTGGATTGCTTAGTAATCTCAATCATTAAAGGATTCATACTAGAGTTAATTTCATCATTAATAAAGTCTGTTACACCACTACCTAATGCTAGCATAATAATCACACTTATGATCCCAATTGATCCACCTAGTGCCACTAATATATTCCTTTTAGCATTTAATTTCATATTTTTTAATGCAAGTTTAAAAGAAGCAACCAAACTTAAATTTCTTGCTTTTGTCTTATCTATTTTTTTAGCTGATTGGTAGCTGTCTTTTAAATTGATATCATCTACAATTCTCCCGTCATCAATTTTCACAATTCGACTTCCTGAATCAGCCGCCTTTTGAGAATGGGTTACCTGAATAATCAATTTCCCTTTTTTAGCAATTCTATCTAATAACTTTAGTACCTGCTCACTTGTTTCTTTATCTAAAGAACCTGTTGGTTCATCTGCTAAAATAATATCAGGATCGTTGGACAAGGCCCGAGCAATTGCTACACGCTGCTTTTGTCCGCCAGAAAGCTGATTTGGTTTTTTCATCATATGATCCTTTAAACCAACTTCTAATAAGAGTTTTTTTGCTCGTTCATTTCGTTCTTTTTCACTTTTACTTGCCATCTGCATAGCAATTGTCACATTTTCTAAAACTGAAAGATGAGGAATTAAATTAAAACTTTGAAAAATGAAACCAACTCTACTTTTTCGATAATCATCTATTTCTATTTCTTTCATCTTTTTAATATTCTTACCCTCTATAAATACTTCTCCCTCAAAATTAGAGTCCATTCCACCAATAATATTCATCAGTGTAGATTTTCCACAACCTGATTCTCCAAGTATAGAAACGAACTCACCTTTATTAAAACTAAGATTTATATCATGTAGTATGGTTGTTTTTTCTTTACCATCAATTATATAGGATTTATTAATATGTTTAACCTCTAATAGGTTCATTTTATCTTCTCCTCTCTTTACAGAGCCCCTTCTTCAACAAATGTATTTCTGTAATATAGTTTTCTAAAGATTCCTTAATTGGCATCTCATTTGTAAAGTTGCTAATAGTATTGTGAAGTGTTATTACCATAAGAATTTGCATAACATGCCTGAATTCTTTCTCATCAGCAATATTTAAATTTTCTTTATCAATTAAATCACTTAATTCTAACAACTCATTACTAAATTTCCTTTTATTAAAACCATTAGTAAATGTGTTCTCTATCTTATGATTCATATTGAGAAAAGCATTCCTAAGAAAATCCCCGTGTTCTTTTGTCTTGAACTTTTTCAACATTAAATGAAACATTTCAATAAAGGTATTAAATATATCACCATTTAATTTCTTTAAGATTGAGATAAAACTCTCTTTACTTTCTTTGGCATATTTATTTAATAGAAAAAAATATAGGTCTTCCTTGTCGTTAAAGTATTGATAAAAGCTACCTCTAGAAATTCCCGCTGACTTAACAATATTAGAAATTAATGCTTCACTTAATTGAACTCTTGAAAACTCTTTTTGAGCTGCATTCAATAGAGTCTCCCTTTTATCTTTAGAAATATTAAAAAATGTTTGTTTTGGCACTGTTTATCCCCCTCTTATCTTAAATGACACCATGTCATATTTAATCCTAGATTAATTATATATGACAAGGTGTCATTTGTCAATCAAAATACAGTAAATTATAGCGAATATTTATTATTATTAATTTATCATTAAACTTATAGTTGCTAATAAAGAAATGTACTCCATACAAAAAGATTAATATACAACAATACAAATAGATGAAATTCATAATAATGTTTCTAACAACTCTCATAGATGTGTTCTTTGCAATCGTGTATGTCAAGATAATAAGGTGGCCTTTGTCTCACCTATCTGCAAAGCAAATAAAAATGGTGGAAAATCTTATAGGTCCATAGGATTTGAAATATGTTTAGATAGTGAAGAATGCAATGAAAGAATTACATCAACTGAGAAGCTTGAAGAAATCCTGAAAAATGTGAATAATTTGAAGTAATGGTTACATGATACCTTTACCTTTATTGAGAAAATATTATAACTCTCATTTTTATATCAACCACAGAAATTAAAAACCCCCTCTACATTAAATGTAATTGGGGGTTATATCTATGCTTGTTATTCTTTACTTTTTTAACAAGAAATATGTTATCTCAACTTCTTCTTTAAAATTTCCTTTTGGATTTATATCAAGTAAAACTTCCTTTAATTCTCTTTCGAATACATTAATATTATCTCCTAGCAGTCTTTTATTGCAAAATGAAGTAGAATATAAATAGCCTATTAGACTTTCCATATTCCATTCATATATAAATTTGAATTTTCCTTTTTGGCTTAGTTTAAATTTACTTTCTTCAAAATAGTCCTCAAATGATTTTTGATCAGAAGGAAATTCTCCTTTTCCAGCTTTTCTTTTTTCACCTAACCATTTTTTAATTATTTTTATAGTTTCTTTTTGCCATGTTTTTTTACCGCTCCAAAAACTAGTACCTGCTAATACAACCATTCCACCAAACTGAGTCAATATATCGTAAGACTTATTTAGAACTACATCTTTATCCATCCAATGAAATGCATTACCACATAGTATTAAATCAAACTTTCCTAATTCCTCACCTATTTTTTCTGATTCCATTGTTATAAAGTTAATATTACTAATATTTTTCTCTGAGCTAACTTTCTTGGCCTCATTTATCATTTCTTGATCAATATCTATTCCAATAACTTCTTTGAAACTTTTATGTAATGGTATTGCCAACTTACCTGTCCCACATCCTAAATCTAAGAGTCTACCTTTGCCATCGACTTCATAAAACTTAGTTATAATATCTAATAACTCTTGGGGATATTCTATTCTATATTTGGAATAGTATTTAGCTGTACCTACAAACAATTCTTTATTTGAAAAACTCATAGTTTCACTCCTTTGAAACCTTTATTTCTATATCATAAAAATAAGTAAACTCTAAATCATTAATTAAGTGCTATTTATTATTTACCAAAAACTCCTTGGCCAATATAGAAAAAAAGTATAGTAATTATACATTAACTAAAATTATAACATATTATAGAAAGCCATTATCTATTAATTTCCAATTATGTTGTTATTCTCATAAACTAAACCTACATTCATAATCTCTTCTAAATTCTTGAAGGATTAGTATAAGCTTATATAGAATATAGTAATTTAAATAAATATAAGGAGGTATTGCTATGCAATTCATAGTTACAGGTTATGACGGTACAGACTCAGGAGCCATGGAAAGAAGATTGGCTGTTCGTGAAGAACACCTTAAACTAGCAGATTCAATGCGAGAAGAAGGAAAATTACTTTTTGCTATTGCACTATTAGATGATAATGAAAAAATGATTGGTTCAAAACTTATTATGGAGTTTCCAACTAGAGATGAACTTGATAAATGGTTAGAAAAAGAGCCTTATGTTAAAGGTAATGTATGGCAACAAGTAGAAGTAAATCCATGTAAAGTTCCACCGATGTTTTTAAAGTAAAAAAAGAAATATAATGAATAAATAACTTTTCCTTGATGACAATTTTAGATAATAGATGCCCCTACTACATATCTGCAGTGGGGGCATATGGTATTTTTGAAAACTTAAAACTAAAATAATTATTCAGATATATGTCCTACAATAAATTCTGGACTACCTAAGCCCATTGAAAAAAAACTATTTCTTCTCAATATATGAAAAAATCTACTCTAAATTAAAGTTATTATTAAGCTTCTTTAATAGATTAAGGAACACTTCTTTTTCTTCAGAAGAAAAATTATTATATGCAGTCGAATAAACATCTCTAGAAATTTCATTAAATTTATCTTCTATATCCTTACTTTTTTTTGTAATTTTAACATAAGTAACTCTTCTATCTTCTTCACTTTTCTCTTTTTTAATATATCCAAGTTTTGACAATTTATTAACCAATACTGTAATAGTAGACTTGTCTTTTCCCGTCAATCGTACTATATCTTTCATGCTCAGTTTACCATGATTATCATATAAAACTGTAAGTATATTCCCATATGAAGGAACTAAATCAAATAATCCTTTTTCTTTCAGCTCTTTTTCTATAAAGTCAGTCATCTTTTTCTTAGTTTTACTTATATAGTATACAATATATTTATCCTTCATAATCAATCTCCTATTTCTATGTATAATTCTAGCTATAAAGTAATTATAATATTAATTAAAGTATTAATCAATTTCTATAGTAATAGTTTGACACAAAACTATTCTTTTATTATAATTAGTTTTATATAAAACTAATAAAAGGGAGTGTTAAAATGAGTAATATCAAATTTAAAGCAATGTTAGTGTCAGAAATAGAGGATAAAAAATTCTCAAGAGAAATTGTAACAAGACAGTTAAAAGACCTCCCCAAAGGCGACGTTTTAATAAACGTAAAATATTCCTCCTTAAACTATAAAGACGCTCTTTCTTCAATAGGAAACCGAGGAGTTACCAGAAATTATCCCCATACTCCTGGTATCGATGCAGCAGGTATTATAGTTGAAAGTAATAATGACAATTTTGAAGCTGGAGATGAAGTAATTGTAACAGGTTACGATCTTGGAATGAACACTTCAGGTGGATTTGGAGAATATATAAGAGTTCCTGCTGAGTGGGTTGTTAAGCTTCCTGAAAACCTTACATTAAGAGAAAGTATGATATATGGAACTGCTGGATTTACCGCTGCCCTTTCAGTTTACAAGCTAGTAAACTCAGGTATTAAACCTGATGATGGAAATATATTAGTAACAGGTGCAACAGGTGGCGTAGGTAGTACTGCCATTTCAATCTTAAGTAAAATCGGATATAATGTCATTGCTGCTACAGGAAAAACACACGAAAAAGATATGCTCTTAGGGATTGGAGCTAAAGATATAGTTGATAGAAGAGAAATAGACGATGATTCTGGAAGACCTCTTTTGAAAGCAAGATGGGCAGGAGTAATAGACACAGTAGGTGGAAATATGTTATCTACAGCAATTAAAACGACAAACTATGGTGGTAGTATTACTTGTTGTGGAAATGTTGCAGATCATAAATTTTCAACTTCAGTATATCCTTTTATTCTAAAAGGAGTAACATTATTTGGGATTGATTCAGTTCAATGTCCTATGGATATCAGGCTTAATATTTGGAAAAAATTATCTTCAGATTGGAAGCCTAATACTTTAAATGATAATGTGAATGAGATATCTTTAAAAGGTTTAAATGAAAAAATTGATATGATGTTAGATGGAAAGCATAAAGGCAGAACTATAGTTAATTTATCATCTCAACAGTAGAAAGTTTAAAAGTTTATTATACATATCTCTAAATATTATTCTGACAATATGTACAAAGTTAAATTTTATTGAGTCTAATATTTGAGGAAATTGATATTAAAATTTTATGTGAAAACATATTTAATTTGTGAATATGTAAATTCTCATTTATCTAAAAGATAAGGAGCTGTTATATTAGAATAACAGCCCCCTATCTTTTTTATTTTTTCCAAATACCCTTTTTCACGAGAATCATATGATTTATTAACTAAAAAAATTGCATAGTAAAATTTTATGCAATATTATATTGAATTTGTAAATATGCATTTTCCTCAACTATTAATATTCTGAAACAATATCTACTTCTTAATTTAGATAAAAGAAAAGTTAATTTGCTGTTGACCAATATGGTCTATGGTGATATGATTAATCTATAGACCATATTGGTCTATAGATTAGGAGGTAAATCGTATGAATGAATCATTTAAACAATTAGATAAAGAAAAACAACAAAGAATTTTAAATGCAGCCTATATTGAATTTACAAAAAACAGATATAAAAAGGCATCCACAAATCAGATTGTCAAATCAGCGGGAATAGGTAAAGGTATGCTCTTTCATTACTTCAATAGTAAAAAAGAATTATTTAATGACTTAGTAGAAATGAGTATACAGTTTGTACAAGAAGAGTATTTAGATAAAATTCCTAACAAAAATCTAGGTTTTATAGAAAAATATAAACTAGCAGCAAAGGCAAAACTGAATGCCATGTTGAAAAATTCGTATGCCTTTAGCTTTTTGGCAAGTATTTATCTTAATAATTTTGAAGATGTACAAGAGGAAGTAAAAAATAAAACTGAATATGTTAAAAATCGAGGTCTTGATAAACTTTACTCGAATATTGACTACAGTTGTTTTAGGGATGATATCCCACCAGAAACTATCATAAAACTTATAACATGGTCTGTAGAAGGATACCAGACAGAACTACTATATAAATTGAAGTCTGTTGATCTCATAGATACTGATATGGACCCCTATTGGAAGGAGTTTGATGAATTATTGGAACTATTAAAAACTTTATATTATAAAAAAGGAGATGAATAGTAATGAGTGTTTTAAAGGTTGAAAACCTAACAAAGAAATTTGGTAAGTTTACTGCTTTGGACAATGTAAGTCTTGAACTACAAGAAGGAGAGGTTTTTGGTTTCATTGGTCCAAATGGTGCAGGAAAAACTACTACCATTCGTTCAATTTTAGGAATTTTAAAGGCTACAAGTGGTAAAATAACTGTTTTTGGAAAAGATTCTTGGAAAGATGCAGTTGAAATCCATAAAAGGCTTGCCTTTGTACCTGGGGATGTTTCTCTTTGGCCAAACTTAACAGGTGGAGAAATAATTGACTTATTCATTAAATTAAATGGAAGTAATAATAAGAGTAAAAAAGAAGAACTTATCAAGCTTTTTGATTTAGATCCTTCTAAAAAATGCAGGACTTATTCTAAGGGAAATAGACAAAAAGTCGCTTTGATTGCTGCTCTATCAGTAGATGCCGACTTATATATACTTGATGAACCAACATCTGGACTTGACCCGCTAATGGAAAAGATTTTTCAAGAATGTATAAGAAATTTAAAATCTGAAGGCAAAACCATTTTTCTCTCAAGTCATATACTATCTGAAGTTGAGCAATTATGTGACAGAGTATGTATAATTCGTAAAGGTAAGATTATTGAAACAGGTTCACTAAAAGAGTTAAGACATCTCATGCGCAACCAGATTACCATTGAAACAAAGTCTACTGTTTCTGATCTAGAAAATCTCAAAGGCTTATATGGTTTAACTGTAAGAGATAATACATATAATTTTCAAGCTGATGCAGATAAATTGATTTCTATTATTAACCACTTTAATAGTTATGGCATAGTTAACCTAGAAAGCATGCCCCCTACTTTGGAAGATCTATTTATGCACCATTATTCAAATGGTGAGGTGAATAGTAATGTTTAATATAACAGGGTCAAAAGTTCTATCTGCCTTCATTTTAAAGAAAGACTATAAAAGAATACTCATATGGATTGCTATATTGGTGATTTTATCTTTCTATGTCGCAAAGTCGTTTCCTTCATTATATCCAACAGATATGGATGCAAAAGCCATAGTTGATACCTTAGCCAATCCTGCAATGATTGCAATGTTAGGTCCATATTATGGCGACACCAATAGCTTCCAGATGGGAGCCATATTTAGTGCCGAAATGTTACTTTTTACTGCACTAGCTGTAGCAATAATGAATATATTGTTAATTACCCGTCATACAAGAAAAGATGAAGAAGAAGGTAGACTTGAATTAATTCGCTCTCTTCCCGTTGGAAAATCAGCAATCTTATTTTCAACTCTATCTGTTTACACAGTTGTAAATATAGTTATGGGATTTCTCATAGGCATAAGTCTTGCTTTAGCAGGAATTGAATCTATGAATTGGAGTGGTTCAATATTGTATGGTATGACATTGAGCGCTACTGGAATACTCTTTGCCACTACTACATCTGTTTTTTCTCAGCTAACTCAAACAACCCGTGGTACACTAGGGTATTCTTTTAGTTTTTTAGGCTTTACGTATCTATTAAGAGCTATTGGTGACATCAATAGTGAGGCTCTTTCACTAATTTCACCTTTAGGTCTTATAATGAGGACTAAGACCTATGTAGAAAATGTATGGTGGCCAATATTAATAGTATTGGCTTTGTCAGTAATTATTGGATATATCGCTTTTAGACTAAATAATATTAGAGATTTAAATGCCTCATTTATCCCGGTAAAACCAGGAAAAAAAGACGCTTCTATCTTTTTACAAAGTCCGTTGGGATTAGCATGGAGAAACCAGAGAGGAACAATTATTGGTTGGGCTATCGGTATGATGATTTTAGGAGCTTCATATGGTTCAATTTTAGGGGATGTGGAAAGCTTTTTCTCTGGAAATGAAATGTATCAGAAATTACTTGAAGGTATAGGTGGCGCTGGCTCTATGGTGGAACAATTTGTTGTTATGCTTTATGCTATAATTGCAATGGTTGGAACAGTTCCAGTATTACAAATTATTTTGAAGCTTAGACATGAAGAAAAAAGAAATCGTCTAGAACATATATTAAGTCGAGTAGTATCAAGGGGTAAGCTTATTTTTAGTTACGTAACTCTAGCAACAATAACTTCATTAATAATGTCTTTTGCAGGGACTTTTGGGTTATACAGTGCTAGTGCTTCTGTTGCTACCACACATTTAAAGTTTTCTACTATGATGAAAGCGTCTTTAGCTTATTTGCCCGCTATATGGGTATTTATGTCCATTACAGTCTTACTATTAGGTATGTTTCCTAAGGCAATAAAAGTGATTTGGGTTTACCTTGGTCTTACTTTTGCCACAATTTATTTTGGTGGACTTCTTCAATTGCCTGAATGGGTTTCAAATCTTACACCTTTTGGACACGTCCAAAAAATACCAATGGAGGATTATAATATTATAAGTGGAATTGTGTTATTTGCTATCTCAATATCACTTATTCTTATCGGCAACATAAAATACAGAACTCGAAACCTTGAAGGCTAAATTTATTCTTATAAAAAATAAAAATAGTGAAAAGAATTTAAATAGCCTGAGCTCTAAAATCCACAGAACTCAGGCTGTTTAATTTTTTGAAAATTAACTTGTCTTAAAAGAACTATTTTGTTTTTAAGGTATAATAATTGTAAGAAGTTATTTGAATAAGCATAATCATACAACTCACAAAAACAGGGAAAACACCTGTGCTCAAAACTATATTACATAGTATTGTAAGCACTATCAATCCTAACGATGCATTTCTAGAAAACTGAAATGCATGATACCCAGATTTATATATTCTAAACTTCTCAGCCTCATCGCAACTTTCAAGAAATTCTTTATTAAATTTTAAAGAAGTCGGTTTTCCCTTTAATCGATTATCAATTTCTTGTATATACCTTATTGCAATAATTTCTAAAACAGCTGCACATATACTACTGAACAGAAATAAAAATAACACTAATAATAAATTTTCCCTGGTTCTATTAAATGTCATTCCAAATAGCATAAGATTGAGTATTAGAAACACCCCATTTATTAACATTGATAATTGAAAGGCATACTCACCTTTACTTTCAAAGGTGTCAATTTCATCATCAGATACTAGAGCTGTCCTATCATAATTTTTCTTAGCTTTAATATATTGAAATACAGCTGGTAGAAATAAACACACAAATAAAACAATATAAATTAAAACAGTATACTCAATAAAAAAATCTGATATTTCTTCTAGAATCTTCATATGATTATATTGATTTAATTTCATTAAACCAAATGATAAGATTAATCCAATTACTCCACCAATTCCCATCAATAATAATATTCTAAGTATTGTTTTCCTATTCATTCTCTTGATCCTCCTGATAACAAAATACTTCTTCCACTGACACATTAAATACTTTACATAACTTTAATACTAAAGTTATTGAAGGATTGTAATCACCTCTTTCAATCAAACTAATAGTTTGTCTAGATACACCAACTAGCTTCCCTAAGTCAGATTGATTTATCCCCATTTTTGCTCTTTGAATTTTTAAGGTATTCTTTAATGGCATATGGTCCTCCTAATAAATCTATTTCTTTAATACAAAACACTAATATTACAAAACTAGATATTTAATATAGTTTTCCATCCTTCTCTGCTTCTTTTTCTTTGGAAGATCCTATTGCTACACCGATTGAAATTCCCAGTCCGATTCCTATTGATATTAAAGCTGGATTTATTGAAGTAAAAACGACACCGATACCACTTCCTAATGCCACACCAATTGACAAATAAATTCCAATATACGTTCCTTTAGGCACATATCCATAATTTTTTTTGACTTCTTCTTTTAATGATTGAAAATTCTTATTATAACTTTTTCTTAAATCTTTTCTTCCTTCAGAAATTAACCTTAAATCATTACTTAATTTTTTAATTTTCATAATTAGTTCTTCATCTTTTATATTGTTCTTATGGGCTTTTTTTATCAGATTTTTTAATGTTTTAATTTGTAATTTTCTAGATTCTTTTTCTCCTAACTTTTTTTCTACTATCACAATATTATCTATTAAATCTAACATAGAACAATTCTCCCTTTTAATATTTATTTGACAACTATATTTTTCATAATGACAAATATAGTTGTCATTAATATTATAGCCTTGACAAATATATTTGTCAAATAGGAATATTTATACAGTTAGTTTGATAGCAGTCTTTTTTATTTAAATAATGAAATATCCCCTTACTTCTTTATTAAGTAGTAGGGGGATACTTGCAGCGCATAGTATATCCTAATAAATCCATTTTACGATCTTAAAGTCCTCTCACAATTTTACTAATTATATAGATATCTTATCAAATAAAAAACTACTCTCTAATCTATTTATAATTTTTTCTTTAATCCCTTCAACCTTATCCATCAGATCCTGATTCTTATCACTATTCATGCACATAATACATAACTTTCTAAGGTGCTGCTTTACATGTTCAATTCTTATTCCAATATCTATTTCTTCTATCGACTCATTAGGTTTGTAATATTCAATGAACTTCATCCCAATATATTTATCTTCTATATAATAAGTTGTCCTTGCTATTTCATAAACCCACCAATTAGCTCTACATTCATCCCAATCTATTATCCTAGGTTCATCCCCTTCATAAACAATATTTGATGGAAACATATCGCCATATATAAGAACGCTTTCTTTTGGTCCTTTTATTCCTTTGCATAAATCATTGATTTTATTAGAAACATACTTTAAGAATTCTTCCTCTAAAACCTCATGATTCACTAATTCATTGACCTTAACTCCACCATCTTTAACATTCCCAAAAGACCATCTAATAACTTCATCAATATTTTCATAATACTCATGAATACTAGAAAATTTATTTTGTCCCTTAATATCTCCAAAATAATTAAGCTTTATTGAATGTATTTGTTTTAGTAATAGAGCATAGTCCTTAATCCAACTAATCTCTTCCTTTGGGTCCATCTTAAGACTTACTTCTTCATTAAATATTTTCACTTCTCCATCTATCCATTTTTGTATTATAAATCCATAGGGTGCTATTTTATTGCTTTCATCCGAATGAATTATTTTATAATAGTTAAAGCCTGCAGAATTGAGAAGTTCATAACATTTATTTAAAGTAACCACATCAGGATACCCACTCTTCAATAATATTTTAACTAGGAGTTTAATTTCCTCCTTCTTATTTATCAAGAAGCCTCTCATAAAATAATTTAAATTTTGACCATCTTCAATCTCTTTTACTTCTGTTATTAACATTTCATACTCATCTATTAAGATATTTTTTATTTCTTCCGTAATTATTTTCTTTTCATCCACAGAAGGATTTATAAATTCTTTTACTTTAAAGATCATTATTATATACTCCTTCCATAAAAACCGCTTCACCTATTACCTCTAGACCACATTTCTCATATAATTTTTGTGCAACTGGATTATGTGTATATAATCTTACTGAAATTGCATCTGTTTTAGATTGTAATTCAAAGGCTTTTTTCATTAGTTCATAAGCTACTCCCTTACGTCTAAATTCTGGAGCAGTCCATAGTTCATCTATATAAATCATGCCTTTATGCCATTTCCCTATTTTGGGAATATACATTAAAGAAATCCAAGCAATATATTTATCTTGATACTTAGCTGCATAGACATAAAATCCTTGATGATCTAATTCCTTATAAACGTCTTCAAAGCACTCATTCTTGCTTGCCCTTTTTTCTTCAGTTGTTCTTTCAACTTCGTTAATTCTCCAATATACCATGTCATTAAATTCATGATAATTGTTTTTATTAATTCGTTCTATAGTTATTTTTAACTTTCCACTCATGCTATTTCCCCCCTGTTTTCACTAGATCTTACCTTTATATAAATAAATCTAACATAAGAATTTTACAGAAACAACCTTGAACTTTTTTCATAAAAGAAAATGAGAAAGGCTCACGCCTTCCCCATTCTATAACTTATTATCTTGTAACTTTCTTTTCTGTTGAGTAATAATACGGTAAATACTTTTTTTAGATAAATGATATTCAACTGCAATATATTTAACCTCAACACCTTTTAAATACTCTTCATATATACTGCTATTTCTTTCCCTGATTTCATTTCTAGTATTAGTACTTTCACCCCATACCTTTCTTTTAGAACTTTTTCTTGGTATATATACATACCTACCATCAACATATTTTTGAATTGATTCTATAATATCTTGAGGTAAGATATCCTCAACATTAACATAGCTCATAATGCTCCTCCTTTTATTGAATGTCTAAAGGATTGAGCAAAGGCTATTATTTTTTATCTTCACCATGCAATAGCCTTTGCTATGCATTAATAATATATTTTCTCATACTACTCTTACCTCCTACTATCTAATTTTATGAATAATAAGAACATCAAATCTTTACTATATTTTGTAATATTTATAGATGTTCCTATTATATAAATTTCTAGATTAAGTGATAAAGTCCTTTATAATTAGGTTAATTTATTAAACAACAAATTCATTAATTGTTGACTCTTTTGTAATCTTTCCTTTATCCATAAATAAGACTCTATCAGATGTATTCCTTACTAAATCCATATCATGGGTAATAATCAAAATACCCATATCCTTTGAAGACAGATTTTTTATTATTGATGAAATTCCTTTACTTAACTCAGGATCTAATGCTGATGTTGGTTCATCAAAACACAAGTATTCAGGTTGTAATACTAAAGCCCTTGCTATGGCAGCTCTCTGTTTTTGGCCACCTGATAACTCACAAGGATAGGCATCCTTTTTATCTTCCAGTTCAATGATTTCTAGTGTTTCTAATGCTTCTCTTGTTGCCGCTATTTTATCCATATTTAATACCTTAATGGGAGCCTCAATAATATTCTCAAGAACAGTCATATGAGGAAATAAATTAAAACTCTGAAATACTAACCCCATTCTTCTTCTAAATATTCTTAACTCTTTCTTCTGAGCATAACTAAATTTTTCATCTTCAGTCTTACATAAAAATAGATTGTCAAGCTGTATTGTACCACTGTCTGGCTTCTCAAGTCCATTTAGGCATCTAAGGGTAGTTGTCTTACCTGCTCCTGACTTTCCAATAATAGATAAAATTTCACCTTTATTTAGTTCAAAGCTCAAATTATTTAAAACTAAGTTTCCTTTAAACTTCTTATTTAACTCCTTTATCTTCAGCACTACGCTTCCCTCCCATAATTTACTTTAGAAATACATCTAGTATCTTCAATAAATTTTTTATTGATAGTATTCATATTTTTTCTCTAAAAGATTAAAGCCTCTTGTTAATATGGCTGTCAAAATCAAATAGATAATTCCAATTAAAACGAGGGGCATAAGAGATGCATCCCTATTTGATGCTATTTTCCCTGCCCTCAGTAACTCTCCAATTCCTACTACATAAACTAGAGATGTATCCTTGATTAAAGTAATGACCTCATTAGCCACTGGTGGTATCACTCTTTTAATCACTTGTGGAAGAATTATTCTTATGAAAATATGAGTTTTAGAAAGTCCTAGTACCTCACCAGCCTCATATTGTCCTTTATCAATAGATTGGATTCCTGATCTAAATATCTCACCAAAATATGCACCATAATTTAATATAAAAGCAATGAATGCTGCTGTTGACCTATTAAAAACTAATCCCACGTAAGGTAATCCAAAGAAAATTAACACTAGTTGAAGGAGTAATGGAGTTCCTCTCATTATCCATATATAAAACTGAGTAACTTTAGAAATTATTTTTATGGTAGATAGTCTACACAGTGCAACAAAAAAACCTAGAGGAATAGATAACGCAACTGTTATTATAAATATCTTAATTGTAATTTTGAGTCCTTCAAAAATAGAAGGTATTAAAGAATATATATATTGAATCACATTTATCACCACCATCCATTATTTTATTATGTTTTTTCCAAACCATTTTTCAGATATTAATTTAGCACTACCATCATTCTTCAGCTCAACCAATGTTTGATCTAATTTTTCCAGCAACTCAGTGTCTGGTTTTCTTAATCCAATTCCATAATTCTCTTTTCCAAAGTCTTCTTCAAGGATTTTATATTTTTTTACTCCTCTTTTTTGAATATAGTACCTTGCTAATATCTCATCGGCTACAACTGCATCTGTTCTTCCTGCTTCCAAGTCCATAAAAGCTTCATTGTTTGTTTCAAATAATATTAGTTCTCCATTTTTAAATTGCTTAACTAATTCCTGCTCCTTGTTCACAGCGTCTAAAGAACTAGAGCCACTTTGTACAGCAACTTTTTTTCCAATAAGATCCTCTTTCTTAACTATGTTTGAATCAGATAGAGTAATAATTACTTGCTTATTTTCTAGATAAGGTTTAGTAAATGCAACTTTCTCCTCTCTTTCCATAGTTATTGTATATCCATTCCAAATAAGATCAATATTCCCCGAATTAAGTTCTGCTTCTTTCATTGACCAATCAATAGGTTGAAATCTTACTTCTACTCCTATTCTTTTAAAAGCTTCTTTTGCTAAATCTACATCAAATCCAACAATTTCTCCTTGTTCATTTCTAAAACCCATTGGTGCAAATGTATCATCTAGTCCAATTGTTACATATCCTTGTTCTACTATTTCATCAAGTCCAATTCCATTAACAATCTCTTCTTTACCACATGCAGAGATTATAAAAGTTATACTAATAAACAAAGTTAAAATAAATAATAAATTATTTTTTTTCATATTTTCATCTCCTTTTATTTTTTGTATAAGAGCTAATTTTTCAATAAAAAAACTCGTCCTCTAGCTAAGCTAGAGGACGAGAGTTTTACTCACGTGGTCCCACCTCATTTTATTAATACCTCACGGAATTAACCTTTTCGAGTACGGCAAAGTTTGCTTATACTCTAGCACTGTAACGGGTGCGGTACCGAGGACAGTCTACACCCTTAACTAAGGGTTCGGTGCCTGACTCTGAGATGTGTTCAAAATAATTTTCTATGCCCCTCTCACCAAACGGGAACTCTCTGTTCAAAAAATTTATTCCTACTATTTCTCATCATAGTCTTTTCTTCATTTAATCTCTTATACTTTAATATGGTAAAGCATTAAAGTGGTTTTGTCAAGTTTTTTATTTTTTTAGTATTTCTTTTGCAGCATATTGTCCACCAAGTCGCCCTGATGTGAAAGCATAGCCTATTCCAACACCATTGCCAACATAAGTATCATTAAATAGTACCCCTTCAGATTCCAATCCTACTGCGTATAATCCATTAATTGGAATACGATTATTATTAAGTACTTGGAATTTCTTATTTACTAATAATCCACCTACAGAACCTAAGTTGTTTATTTCAGCTATTATAGCATAATATGGACCGTTTTCTCCCATAGGAGTTAAATACTCTTTATTCTTTCCAAACTCAGTATCTACTCCAGTGTTTATAGCATTTTTATAATTATTATATGTCTCTTTAAAAACTTCTACATCCATTCCTGCATTTTTTGCTAGTTCTTCTATTGTATCTCCCTTATATCCATCTCCATTTTCAACCATAGAATCTAATACTTTATATGCATCTTTCCAAGGATTATCCAACGTAAATTGATCCTGAAAGTCAGCATAAAACTCTGGTGGTAATCCTGGAAGTCCAGGTGCATTAACACCAATCATTCCCTCTGCAATTAGAGAGTCTATTTGTGACTTAGAAACAACTACATAGTGATATGGTCCATTAAATGCACTAGTATTAGCAGCAGCCACAGCTGTTAATGTTGCAGCTTCATCTCTAAATCTTGCACCTGAAGTTCCTACATTCATAAAATTGGGCAAATAAGAAAGCATAAGTGGGTAACTTGCCTTAAATGATTCGTAATTGCTTTTCAAATCACTAGTAGCCCTTGCTAGAGTTTGATGAAGCATCTGGCCTCCAAAATTATCTGGGACTTTAGCTCCAGCTTCCCATGACATTTCTAATCCCTCTCCAATATTCTGACCTAATCCACCATTTACACCTTCAAAGCCAAAGGCTTCTTTAACCATTTCTTTATTAGCTGCATAACCTCCTGTAGCCATAATTACATTTTGTGCAGTTATTTCAAGAGTAGTTCCATCTATTTTCTCAGCTACTACTCCTATGACATCTCCATCTTCATTTACAATCAACTTTTTACCAGTTGTATTAGTTATAACTTGACCACCTTGATTTTCAACTGATTCAGCCAACATCCTTTTTAATGTTTCTTCACGATTTTCATAAGGTGGTAATACATGTAATTGCTCTCCGCCAAAGTTCATATATGTTGTATTATATCCTTTTTCTTTTAACCAATCATATGTATCACCAGATTTAGTTACATATTGTCTTATAGCTGCTGCATCAACTCTCCAATGGTTATTTACTATCCAATCATCGATTGTTTTTTCCTCATCAACAACTAACCCACTTTCAATGGCAGCTGAGGAATTAAAAAATTTACCTGCCCAAGATAAATTACTAGCTCCTCCAATAACTCCTGTTTTTTCTATAATTATTACTTTGGCACCTTCATCCGCTGCAGCTATTGCTGCTGATACTCCAGATGCCCCAGCGCCTACTACAACAACATCTGCTTGTAATCTTACTACCTTTCCTTCATTTTCTTTTTTTGTACCATTATTTTTTAATACTTCTACATCGCCACCTGCTTGCTTTACAGCATCTTCAACGGCAGTAATTATTGCTTTACTAGAGTTTGTTGCACCTGATACAGTATCTACATCTAGTGTTTGACCATCTAATATCTGACTTTTAATGCTATTAAGAGCATTATCTCCTAGTCCAGTAGTTTCTGCTTGACTTAAAATCTTTATGTCGATAATTTCATCTTCACTAAATTTTACTTCTAATTTTATTGGACCTCCGTTACCCTCTGCTTCCACAGTGTAGCTTCCAGCTATATAAGTACTCTCATCAGCTGAATTTGCAGTTTGTTGTGTACATCCACTAACCATAGATACAACTAAAAGCATACAAAGTAAAAAGACTATTCCTTTGTTAATGTTTTGACTATTTTTCACTATAATCATCTCCTCTTATTTTGTTTAGTAATAATCTACCTTACCTTAGATATTTGATTTTAAAAAAATACAATAGTTTTAGTAAGCTAGACACTTCATTCAATATTTTAAACCTTAGTGTAACACTAAGGTCAATAGTTTGTTAAATATCAAACTAAAAAAATCAGATTCAAATGAATCTGATTTTTAGATTAAGCATGTTTTTTATCTCATACTATTAAAAATATACAAAAATATTAAAATTATTGAATTGGTATATATATTTCTAAATAACCTTTACTTTCATTATTGAATTTCTCATTTACTATTATTTTACCAATAATATCTCCTGCTATTGAATATCCATTTTTTTCTATATAGTCTACTATATGCTGTAATGACTTCCGAGTTATATAGTCTTCTTGGGAATTACATATAACAGAATATATATACGTTTTAGATTCAATGTATTCTACATTACTATCAGTCTTTATCTCAAAATCATTAATGCAATCTTCAAATATAGCAAGTCCCCAACTATATCCAAATGAATCTTTATTAGATAAAAACTCTTGATACTCTATTTTACAAGAATAGAAAGAAAAGGGTAATATATTCATCCAAGTATCGACTATACTTCTTAAATGATCATCCTTTAATAATGTGTTTTTACTTGTTTGCTTTATCCTATATATCCCTGGTAGTTTTCTTTTTTCACATTTATTCAACTTATTTTCTATTGCTCTCAGGCTATCATTGATTTCTGTAATTTTATTTAAAAGCATACTCTTTCTCTTTATCTCTTCTTCAAGATTCAATTGAGTTTCCTCTATCTTCTCAATAATACTATCTATTGAGGAATCTTTAGTGAGTATAGCCGCTTCTTGTAATGGTATTTCAATACTTCTATACCACCTACTCATAAGCAAATCTCTTGCATCTAAATCATTGAAATATCTATAATTATTTCTATTGTCCCTAATGGGTTTAATAATATCATGTTTTTCATATAGTCTTAATGTATCAACTGTTACTCCTAACATATCAGCAAATTCTCCAATTGTATACTTCATTAGAAATTCTCCTTTCAGAAATTGTATCTAACATATTATAATAATTGAGATTTATTTTCTAATTCTTATACTATTTTTTAATGGAATTTAGTTCTCTAGCTCTCCTCACAATTTTATTATAAATTTCAATTAAATAAGGTTCACTAGAATACTTGTCCAAACTATTAACTTTAATCCATCCCACATTACTAGTTTCTTCTTCATTGACAACTAATTCTTCACTTTCATCAGCTAATAAAGCATATGATACATTCATATGCAAATGGGATGATACATAGTTTCCTCTCTTTACATGTCCATAAACAGGTATAATGTCTATAGATACTATATCATTTATTAATGGAGTTACCTTGGATATTCCCGTTTCCTCCTTTGCTTCTTTAATGGCCACTTTAAGCATGTTACTGTCACCATCCGCATGACCTCCAGTCCAAGTCCAAGTATTGTATATATTATGATGAATCATTAAGATTTTATCTAAAGATTTATTTAGAATTAATCCTGAGCTTGTCATATGTACTATTTGATTATCTCTTGTTAAGATATTATCATAAAATAGGCTGATATACTCTAAAATAATTTTTTTGTCACTGATTTCTTGTTTATTAATCGGTTGATATTTGGAAATTGCTTCTTTAAAGTTCACTTATACCACATCCTTATAAGTTCGTATAATAATAACTTCTATACTAATTTTTTATAACCTTTTTATAGTTTTAGCAAAAAACCACAGCAACAATAATACATATGTGTATTATCGCCACTGTGGTTTTTATAGCTAATAATCATTAAATTAATATTTATAATTTTAATACCTATTTTTTTATTGCTTAAGGCAGTATTCTCTTTGCAGAATAATAAGTGTCAGCATAGTAGCCTGACATAATTGTCGATACCTTTACAACATCTCCTGTATTTGGTGAATGTACAAAATTACCATTACCAATATATATTCCAACATGATTAACTGTTTTGCCATTACTTGCAAAGAAAACTAAATCTCCATATATTAATTTATCTTTTGAAACATAAGTACCTATTCTAGATTGTTGTTTTGAGGTTCTTGGTAAAGATACTCCAAGCTTTTCATATAATGAATATACTAATCCAGAGCAATCATAACTATTTGGCCCTGTAGCACCCCATTGATAAGGCTTGCCTAACTCTTGAGGTATAAGACTTTTTAATCTCATAACCTTTGCTAATTCTCTTGAACTACCACGTGTTACAGCTAGCCTATTACTTGAAACTTTTTCTGAAGCTAATACTTTATCATATGTCCTTTTTACAAGTATAATTGCTTCTTCCCTAGAAGTTTCTCCACTTGGATTAAATATATTACTACCAACACCATTTATGGCACCTACTTGATAAAGGTAGTCAACTGAATCTCTTGCCCATGACGAAATCATGTTGTTGTCAGCGAATTTATGGATATATTCATTTGAATATTTATATTCAGGTTTAGCTGCATGCAAGGTTCGATATATCATTACGCTTATCTCTTCTCGAGTCACCATATCATTAGGAGCAAACTTATCTACACCTATGCCATTTACAATTCCCAATTCATTAGCTATAATTACCTGTGAATTCTGCGTATCGACAAAAGGACTTTTCCCTTTAACCACTTCTTGCTTACCACTCAGAACTTCATATAATTTTACAGCAATCTCACTAAATTCTCCTCTAGTAATACTATTTCTGTATTTTCCCTGGATACTATCTGGTATAAGCTTTACCTCTACTGCTTTATTAACTTCATCCTTTGCCCAATCACTTGGAGTATTCCCATTGCTTTCAGTTAAATATGTACTAGCATACTTAGCTTGAGGTATTGCAATAATAGTAAGTACAGTAAGTGTAAAAATTACACAATATTTACATATCTTATTTATCATTAGTAATCTATCCTTTCTACATACGACATATATAAGTATTATCCACAAAATAGTATTTTATACTTTCAGTTATTTAAATATTATCATAAATGTTCCCTTTATTTTGCTTCTTTTTTATTCCAGTCTTGTTAATTAAAGCTATTGCTTAAATAGCCCAAGAACAAATTCCCTTTTAAATCTTTCTGAATACAATAAATATATCATTATTTTTAACACAAATATCTTCATATTCTAAAATTTGTTAAATTTGGGGTTGACACCAATATAAAGTATAATATAGAATAATCATTAAATAAATTTATGGAAATTCATTGAAGAGAAAAGTATCCATTTATATTTTCTTATAGCGAGTAGAAGTCCGGTGGAAGTTCTACAGAAAATAAAGTGGTGAAGAGGGCCTCTGAGAAGCTACCTGAGCACTTGCAAGGGTTAGACGTTGACTGCGTTAAAGTTTTAAGTGGACTATTTTAGTCAATTTGAGTGGTACCGCGGATTAATACCCGTCTCTATTTTTAGAGACGGTTTTTTTATTTTATTTTTAATTCATTAGTTGAGGAGGTATTTGATATGAAAATGCTTATAAAAAAAATAAGTGAAATAGTTGAATCAGCATTTGAAAAAAGTGGATATGATAAAAAGTATGGGGTGGTTACAACATCTAATAGACCTGATTTATGTCAATTCCAATGTAATGGAGCCCTTCCCTCAGCAAAACAATATAGAAGAGCACCTAAACAAATTGCTCAAGATGTATTAGAATGGCTTGAAAAGCATGATATATTTGAAGAAGTTAGAATTGCTGGTCCTGGCTTTATTAATATAAATATTAAAGATAATTTCTTAAAAAAATATCTAAATGAAATGTATGATAGTGATAATTTGGGTTATGATACTGACCCTCATCCACAAACTATCATTATTGATTATGGGGGTGCTAATGTTGCAAAGCCACTCCATGTCGGTCATCTAAGGTCCGCAATTATTGGTGAAAGCATTAAAAGAATTTGCAAATTTGTTGGTCATAATGTAATAGGAGATGTTCATTTAGGAGATTGGGGACTTCAAATAGGTATGGTAATCTCTGAGCTCAAAAGACGTAAACCAGAGCTTCCCTATTTCGACGAAGATTTTCAAGGTGAATATCCTAATAAAGCTCCTTTTACTATAGATGAGCTTGCAGAGATATACCCTACTGCTAGCAAACTAGCAAAATCTAATAAAATCGCCATGGATGAAGCTAAATTAGCAACTGCAGAGCTTCAAAAAGGAAGAAATGGTTATATAGCATTATGGAGACAAATATTAAATGTTTCTGTAAATGATTTAAAGAAAAATTATAGTAATTTAAATGTAGAATTCGACCTATGGAATGGTGAAAGTGATGGTCAAAAATATGTTGATACAATTGTAAATTATCTAAAGGAAAATAATCATACTTCTACAAGTGAAGGATTATTAGTAGTAGATATATCTAAAGAAACCGATACCTATACTATTCCCCCATTTATAGTTTTGAAATCTAATGGTGCTGCTTTATACAGTACTACTGATCTTGCAACCATTTGGGAAAGAATTGAAGAGTATAACCCTGATCAAATTATATATGTAGTTGATAAAAGGCAATCTCTCCACTTTGAACAGGTTTTTAGATGTGCTAGAAAAACTAGTATTACTGGTGAGGATTTAAAACTAGATTTTATTGGATTTGGTACTATGAATGGAAAAGATGGCAAACCCTTTAAGACAAGAGAGGGTGGAGTTATGAGGCTTCAAGATTTAATTAAAATAATTAAAGATGCGGTTTATGATAAGCTTAAAGAAAATGACTCAATTAGTACCTACAAAATAGATGAAATTGCAAGAAAAGTTGGTCTATCAGCTCTTAAATATGGTGATTTATCTAACCAAATTACTAAAGATTATGTTTTTGATATCGATAGATTCTCATCTTTTGAGGGAAATACTGGTCCTTATATTCTATATACAGTAGTTAGAATCAAATCTATTCTCAGAAAAATTAATAATGAAAATTTTCAATACTCTAATAAGATAGAAGCTCCCCACAGTGATATAGAGAGAAATCTATTCTTGAAACTTACAAAATTTAATGAAGTTATAAATCAAAGCTTTGAAAATAAAGCACCTAATAAAATTTGTGACTATATTTATGATTTATCTAATACTTTTAATAGATTTTATCATGAAACCAAAATAATTACTGAAGAAAATCTAACTAAAAAATCATCATGGATTAATCTTATTATTTTAACAATGAAAGTTCTTGAAACTAGTTTAGACCTCCTCGGCATTAAAGCTCCTGAAAGAATGTAGTACAAAATAAAGTACAGAGATGATTTGTCACCTTTGTCAGCAATTGATAGCTCATAAGTTAAGGCTTAAAATTAAATTTGGGATGAAATTACTGAAATTGATTCTCCGATTCCCTACCTTATTTATTTGTAAAGTCATAATGCTTTTAATATAATAAAAGGTATATAATATATGTAATTAACTTAAGTATTAAATACAAATTGGATGGTGACTGATCTTGAACATAAAAGTATATAATGCTTTATTGGAAAACTTAACTAATGGACAAAAATCAGTTCTCATGACTTATCTGAAAACTGTGGATAATAAAAGTGGGAATATTATAAAGAAAGAGCTTATTACAAGAGAAGATATAGATTCCACTAACCAGCAGACAACTGTTTCAAAAGAACTTAATGAAAAACTCAATCATGCACTCCATACAGGTAATATTGAAATACTTAATATGAAAAATAATGATCAAATTTTAATTGAACCTTACTTTCCGAAGCCTCGTTTAATTATTTTTGGAGGTGGACATATTGCAATTCCCTTAGTTGCTTTCGGTACTAAGGTTGGATTCTCAGCTACTGTGATTGATGACCGCCCTTCTTTTGCTAATTCAAATCGCTTTTCCAAAGCATCTGAGATTATTTGTGATAGTTTTAAAAATAGTTTTAGTAAGCTGAATATTGGAGAGTCTGATTTTATAGTAATCGTAACAAGAGGGCATAAACATGATGAGACTTGCTTACGGAATGCATTAAGGTGTAATCCAGCTTACATAGGAATGATCGGATCTAAACGTAGAGTAAAGGGTGTAAAGGATAAATTACTTAGCGATGGTTACACTGCAAGTAGAATAGAGGAAATCAATGCTCCTATTGGTTTAGATATTGGTGCAGTAACTCCAGAGGAAATCGCAATTGCTATAATTGCAGAGATTATAAGCTACCGTAGAATAAGTAAAAATCCTGCTACTAGCAAGATTACCAAGAAAGTAAATTGGCCAGAGTTTGATCCTGAAATAATTGAAAATTTATTAGTAAAAGAAGAAATTCCTAAAGCACTGGTTACAATAATTTCTTCAAAAGGTTCTGTCCCTAGAAAGGCTGGTGCAAAAATGTTAGTTTGGTTTGATGGAAGAACTATCGGGAGTATCGGTGGCGGATGTAGCGAAGCCAGTGTAATAGCTACCGCTAGAGATGTAATGCTAAATAAAAGTTATTCTATAGAGGACGTTGACATGACTGCAGACATGGCCGAGGAAGAAGGTATGGTTTGTGGTGGTAAAATGAAAGTCCTAATTGAATCTTTATAAGTGAGAAAATATAACTCTTCCCTATTTGTACACGATACTGAGAAGAGTTATATTTTATTTATTAATATTCTATTTTCTGCATTTCTTTTCCCCAGTCAGCTAGCTTCTTTAATGCTGGAATTAAATTCTCTCCATTTTCAGATAGTGAATACTCAACTCTAGGTGGTACTTCCATAAATTGTTTTCTATTTATAATTTCGTAAGATTCTAGCTCTTTTAAAGTTTGACTTAGCATCATATTAGTAATCCCATCAATATTTCTCTTCAACTCATTGTATCTCATAATTCCATTTTTACTTAGTGCCCAGATAATAGGCAATCTCCATTTATTCCCGATTATGTTCAATGCATAGGTTAATGGACAATCATCTAAAGGACTTTTATATAGTTTTTTATCATTCATGTTAATCCTCCAATACTCAGCTTTTCCTTACTTAATCAGAAAATACTGCATACTTGTCATAATATTTCTACTTGATATAATCATATCAAAGCTAATCGATTAGTCAAATGCGTATTATTTTCTTTAAAGGAGGAAAATCTAATGAGTATTAAATATAAAGTTATTTCTGCTGATAATATTAACTGTATTAAGAATTTATGTAATGAACTAATGGTATATCAAAAAACTAAGGCACATATTCACCCAGAATGGTTTGATAATATGTGCTTCGAGAGTAGGATGATTCCAGCTATCGATGGTTCCAAGTCTAACTTTATAATAACAGCAAAAGATAAAGATGAAATTATTGGCTACGCATATAGCAATATTTGTTCAAAAACAACTTATTCTGATGGATTCGCTACTCTTGAACCTGTTGATTTTTTTGATTTTAATTCTGTTAAAGGTGATGATGTTGGCTGCCTTTCTCAGTTCTTTATAAAGGAGGATTATCGAAAAACAGGTATAGGAACAATTTTATTCAACAGGTCTTTAGATTGGCTAAATTCAGCAGAATCAATAGATGATATATTCATTTTTGTATCTAATGGAAACGAGGACGCGTTGAGATTTTATCAAGGTAAAGGCTTCAAGGTTAGTCATCAAATATTAGGTGGATTTATCACAGTTTTGAGAAACTTTTAATCATAATCACTTTATAATAGGTTCTTGAGTTGTGAATATATGACTATAAAACATTCAATTCTAATTTAAATAACTATCATAGTAATTGTTTATATAAATTGAGTTTACATACTAAATCCCTCTTGCTTACAAGTAGAAGGGATTTAGTTCACTAACCTCTCAAATATTTAATTTAGCAAATTCACTTCTGAGTTTTCTCTTTTAGTAAATCCATCCATTAATTGTATTCCATCTTCATTAAAGTCATATACAAAATATATTATTTCTGTTATACCAGAAGCTCCACCTCTCATATATGTTTCTGCAATCAAATCTTCTTTACCATCATTATTATAGTCAGCAAATTCATATTTGGTGAAATTTGAAAAGAACATATAATTCTCCCTACCAATATACTGCTCTCCCATTTCATCTAAAAATTTTCTATAATCATTTATTATATTGGTTTCATCTTTTGTAAGCTTCATTTTCATTTCTATATTTTGTCCTACAATTGATAAAGTCAAAAATTCTTCATCATAATCTTTGACTTTAATCGTACTACTAAAGAAATCATTCATATCCCATGTTTTCTTTAACATATCATCTTTATATTCATAGCAAGATAACCAAGCTGTTGATCCATATTTACTAGTGAAAGAGTAAGTAGAACCTACCAGAAAGAAATATCCATTTTCTTCTGAATTTTCTTTTATAAGTAATTGGTTTACCATCTGATTACTTGCTATTGTACTTTCAATACAATCTTCAGAAACATTTGGAATAACCTCAACCTCTTGCCCTTTATACTTCAACCTGATGTCTCCATCATAATATAATAAAACTTCATCTTCTTTAGCTCTCTTAGTTGTGCTTGTATTGTTACGTAGCAAGATATCTTTCTCAAATGTATCATACATTACTTGGTCATTATTCTCTTTTAAAACGTATCTATCCCATAAAGTACTATTCCAATTTTTCACTATATATATCTTTTCTGAATTATCAAACCAAAAGTATCCGTTTTGTGTATCTAAATAGATTTTTTCAAAGCCTTTAAATTTTAAGACTACTTCAAGGGGTTTTTTCTTATCTGTTGGTGGCTTGGCAATTTCATAATCCTCTATTTCCTCTATTAATCGCATTGTAAACTCTTCAGTGGCAGGATAATAATTATCACTTGTTTGTTTGATTTTTAAATCAAATATTTCTTGGGAAATTAATTTTTCTATACTAGTACTTAGCTTTTCCCCTTGAGCTTGTAAATCCATACTTTCATCAGTATTATCCTGATTTTTGCTTATATTACAGCCACTTGTTACTACAAGTAAAACACTAATTATTAGAATATAGATTTTCTTATTCAATGTTCTTCCCCCTTCTCATCCTGTGTTCTTGTATAATCAAAGCACCTTAAGATAGATGCTATAGAATTTTAACTATACTTGGCAAAACTTTATATTTACATTAGCTATTAAATAATTCTATATTAATGTGTTAATCCCTTCACATTTAATCAATTTTCTAAATGATAAAATTTCTTATTTACACTTGAATATGTTTTTTCATAATTTCATCTAAACTACGGCTTATTCAATTGTTTTTTCTCTAAATTAAGTAATAAAGTGATTAAATATCGGAGTTAAAATAAGATGATATTTTCTTTGAATAAATACTCTCTTATATTTTTGTTCTCACTAAATAAAAATATATGGTATTATATATGTAGTATTTCAATAAATAATATAAAGGGATGGACGGGTTGATTTAAGGGTTTTAAAGGTTGAAGTGACGAGTTAATCAATTATCATTTAGATATTTTTAAAAAATAATTTTAAATAAAATAGCAGTACTTAAAGGGGGATACTTTATGTTTAATATATGGGCTTTCTTTTCCTATGTTTTCGTTGTAAGCTTTACTCCAGGACCAAATAATATTATGTCCATGGCAAATGCAAGCAAGTATGGATACAAAAAGACATTAAAGTTTATTTTTGGAGTTTTTACTGGCTTTTTTATTGTTATGCTTCTTAGTAGTTACTTTAACCTATTGCTTTTTAATCTCATTCCTAAAATTAAATTTATTATGGGATTAATAGGATCAGTATATATGGTTTACTTAGCTATTAAGTTAATGAAATCTGAAGAAGAATCACAAGAAACACTTGATGATTCTGATATTGAGGTAGATATAACTACTGACCAATCCCAAAATCCTAAAGAAAATGGGAATAACCTGTATTCTTTCTTCACTGGCTTAACAATGCAGTTTGTCAATCCCAAAGGAATACTTTACTCTATTACTGTAATATCAAATTTTATTATACCTTATTATAAGTCAAATATTGCTTTATTACTTACTTCATTATCCCTTGCATTAGTAGCTATTTTATCAACTTCAGTTTGGGCATTATTTGGGTCTCTCTTTAATCGGTTCCTATCAAGCTACCAAAAACAATTTAATATCGTTATGGGGTTATTATTAATCTATAGTGCTATTACCATTTCTGGTATTACACATATATTCCAATAGAGTAAATCATTCTACACACATGCAGTCTTACATATAAAATTTCTTCATTTTAAAGACTAGTATAGTGTTATTTAAATAACACTATACTAGTCTTTAATTCAATATTACTTCCTTCTGTTGAGTTCGTATCTTCTTTACCCCTTATTACCAATTTAGCTCTTTGGATTTCATTTGATTTACTTACCCACACCTTCAAACTTATATTTGGTTCTTTTATGGAAATAATATCATCAATAAATCCTGAGCCAAGATTTTCAGCTTCAGTTATCATATGTTCATATTTCATTCGTTCTCTATTTATATTATCTATTAGCCTATTAACCATATCTTTTGAAAATTCACTACTATTTAAATTTACCAGATATGTCTCATCTTCTTGATTTTCAATCTCTAGTTTATTTAATATTTCTAATGCCGTGGAGAGACTACTATGTCCATTAATCTTATTTCCTCCAAATAAGGGAAAAAAGCTTAGAGGATTCCCTTTGTTATTAAACTCATTTGTAAAGCTAAACACTTGCCCTTGTGATTTATTCATCTTTGCTTGAATAGTTCCTCTAAAATCTTTTTTATCATTCATTGTTTTTAACACATTGAATATGAATTTTACTTTATTCATAGATAATATCCTCCCCTTTAAAGGATAATAATGATTAACATTTACATATTAATTTGTAATTTAGACTTTTATCTATTAGCTTTACTTACCTTACGAATTCTGCCTTTAATAGGCTTCGTTTGCAATGCCTCAAGAACTATTTCCCCTTTATTATTCAGCACTTCTACAAATGTAGATACATCTATTATATTGATAATTCCTATATCTTCAGCTGTCACTCCTTCTATATTACAAAGGGTTCCAACAATATCTACTGGTCTCATTTTTGTTTTTTTACCAGCGTTGATATGTAATTTCATGATTTCTTTATTCAATTGTGCTCCTTTATCCTCTTTAATTTTAGGCTTTGTATTAATTTTTTTTAGGAAATCAGGTTTTGCTTCACCAATAGTTTCTTTATCTGGTTTTTCTTTTAATGCGATATCTCTATTAATATATTCTTGTATATCATCTAAATATTTATTTTCATCTGGAGTAACAAAAGTAATTGCCCTACCTTCGTTATTTTTTCTACCAGTCCTTCCTATCCTGTGGACGTAACTTTCACTATCAAATGGTATATCATAATTAATAACAAGATTAATATTATTTACATCTATTCCTCTAGCAGCTACATCTGTTGCTATAAGGTATCTAAAGTATCCTCTTTTAAAATCATTCATTACTCTTAATCTATGCTTCTGTTCCATATCTCCATGAATTTTATCACAACTATAATTTAGATCTTTTAGCTTGGTACTAACCTCATCTACTTTTTGCTTTGTATTGCAGAATATTATACAGCTATCTGGATTCTCTAGTATAGTTATATCACCTAATAATTTCATCTTATCTTCTTGCTTTACATTAAATCTTTCTTGAGATATTCTATCCATCGAAGAATTTTCATCTTCAATATTAATTTGAATAGGGTCATTCATATATTTGTAACATAATGCTTCTATATCTTTAGGTAATGTGGCAGATAATAATAAATTTACCCTTTCCTCTGGTAATCTAGTTATTATTTCCTCCAATTGCTCAACAAAACCCATATTAAGCATTTTATCGGCTTCATCTATTACTAAATATCCTATCTTTGAAACATCAAGTGTTCCCTTTTGTAAGTGGTCAATTATACGCCCCGGTGTACCAACTACAACATGAGTCTTTTGCTTAAGTGCTTTTTCTTGTCTTTGGAAAGATGATTTACCATAAACAGCTAACACTTTAATCCTTTTAAATCTACCTATATTAAAAATATCTTCTTTAACTTGAGTTGCTAGTTCCCTTGTTGGCGTAACAACCAATGCTTGAGGCATATTTTCGTCCCAGAGAACTTTTTCGCATATTGGAATTGCAAAGGCAGCAGTTTTTCCACTTCCTGTCTGAGATTTTACTACTATATCCTTATGTTTTAAAACTGCAGGTATCACCTGTTTTTGTACTTTTGTTGGCTTGTGGAAGTTTAGCAAACTAATTGCTTTTAATATTTCATCACTTAATTCATATTTATCAAAATTTAATTTTGTCATTTTATCACCTCTTCTTTTGTAGTAAATAATCTTCTATTGTACTATAATTTTTATTCTAAAACCTATATTTTCATAATTGTTTATTATTAAAATATTTTAGGGTATAGTTATTTATATTTAGTTTGTACTCAATATAATTTTTTAGACATTTAAGCTCAAAATATGATAGAATACAGAAAAAGAGTAATGCTTACAAAGCTATATTCTATTTTATTACTAGTAGTTTAAAGGAGTTGATTATCATTAGCAAGAATAACTTTGACTTTTTTAAATCAAATTATAATTATGAGGAAGATAATTATGATCGATTAAAGAAGACAAGAAAAAGCAAGAATAAAATTAAGGGTTTTACTAAGAAAGCCACCCATAATACTAGCGAATTTGATTATGAAGAAGATCCATATGAGCCTACAAAATAATTCTTCTCAAAATACTTACTCCCCCACTACATTTAAGCAGTGGGGATATTATTTTGTCGTAAGTATAGTTCTACTAAGAATTCTTGAGTTAACTAGCTTTCTTGGTTTTGTATCTGGTCATTAATATCATTTAGATACTCCCATCTTTCAAGTTTATATAACAATTCCTCTTCTACATTTTCCTTTTCAGTAACAAGCTCCTGTAATTTGACAAAATCACTGGAATACTTGTTCATTTCCGTTTCAATATCAGTTATTCTATTTTCTAATGTTTCTATATCAGAATCGATTTTCTCGAACTCAAGTTTTTCTTTATATGAGAACTTTAAATCATGATTTTTATTTTCTCTTTTCTTTTTCTTTTCTTCATTTTTTATGTTCTCATTATCAACTTCAGATGTTGATTGAAGAAATTCATTTTTATATTTAATAAAATCAGAATAATTCCCAGTATGTATAACTATTTCTCCATCCCCTTCAAATGAAAAAATTTTAGAACATACTCTATCTAAAAAATATCTATCATGGGATACAGTAACAACTACACCATTGAATTCATCAATATATGATTCTAAAATATTTAAGGTTTCTATATCAAGGTCATTTGTAGGTTCATCTAACAATAATACATTTGGAGCTTCCATAAGAATCCTCAATAGGTATAACCTTCTCCTTTCTCCCCCTGAAAGTTTTTTGATATAAGTCCATTGCATATCTGGAGTAAATAAGAACCTTTCCATCATTTGAGAAGCACTTATCTTGTTTCCATTCTCATCAGAGATGAATTCTCCACCCTCTCTGATGTATTCTATAGCCCTTAAATCTTCATTCATGTCTTCACTTTCTTGTGAGAAATAACCAATTTTTACTGTTGCTCCAATATCTATGTTGCCTTTATCTGGTGACAGTCTTCCATATAATAAATTTAGAAGAGTAGACTTCCCTACTCCATTGTCTCCAATTATCCCAATAATATCTTCTCTAAGTAGTATATAATTAAGATCTCCAATTATTTTTTTCTCACCAAAGCTTTTTGATAAGTTACTTATTTCAATTATCTTTTTTCCAAGCCTTGTTGAGCCAACAGATATCTCCATATTTGGTTCATCTGTATCTATTTTTGATTCTTCAAGATCTTCAAACCTTTTTATTCTAGCTTTTTGCTTTGTAGTTCTTGCCTTTGCTCCTTTTCTAATCCATTCAAGCTCTTTTTTATACAAGTTTTGACGCTTTTTTTCTAAAGTTGCTTCTAATGCTTTTCTCTCAATTTTCTTTTCTATAAACTCACTATAATTTCCTGAATAAGTATATAGTCTACCATGATCTAATTCTATAGTCCTATTCACAACCCTATCTAAGAAGTATCTATCATGAGTTATCATAATTAAGGCTCCTTTTCGATTTTCCAGATAATTCTCAAGCCAATCAATAGTTCTGTTATCCATATGATTTGTTGGTTCATCAAGGATTAGCAAATTACATGGAGTTATAAGAGAAGCAGCCAGTGCAACTCTTTTCTTCTGTCCTCCCGATAGAGTATTCACTTTATCATCAAAATTACTAATTCCAAGCTTAGTGAGAATTGTTTTAGCTTGACTTTCCAACTCCCAAGCATTTAAAGAATCCATCTTAGCCGATAATGAAGTTAGTTTATTCTGAAGTTCTACATTTTCTGAATCCTTTGAAATAGCTAAAAGAATTTTCTCATATTCCCTAACAACACTAACTGCTGGTGAATCTCCTTTAAAGATATTTTCTAGAACAGTCAAATCTTCGTTAAACTCTGGATCTTGAGATAAGTACTCTATTTTGGTGTCCTTTGGAGAATTTATAACTCCAGAATCCATTGTCTCAATCCCAGCAATTATTTTTAATAAAGTTGACTTACCTGTACCATTTATCCCAATAAGACCAATCTTGTCACTAGATTCTATATTAATAGAAATGTTATCAAATAATGTTTTTTCACCATAACTTTTTGATATATTATCAGCTGAAATAATGTTCATTACTATCATCCTTTTTGTTGAATTTATTAATCTTAATTAAAAATGTTCTATGTAATTTAAAAATTGATAAGTTACTTTTTATATCTTATCATACCTTGAAAAAGAAAACATATATTTATCTTATTACTTCAACTTAAAAATTGTGTTAGTAAAATGAAAGACCCCATCTTTAAATTAGATGAGGGTCTATAGCTTAGATACTCATATCAATTGGCTGAGGTGGAGCCTCTAACCACCCATTCTTTACCATAATCTTAATGCCTTTATTATAATATTCAAGCATGTCTTTCATTATTATCAGACTTTTACCGTTAATATCATTTCTTAAGCTAGCTGTTAGAGATTGACCTATCATGTTAAAGCAGTACATGCCTATACATGTATTTATAAAATATAGCATTATTTTTTCTGAAAAAGGTGACTCATCGGTATCAAATATTTTATACTCTCCAGTTGATGATATATTAATATTTTCCTTTGACAAAACTGGTTGTAGTGAATCAACTACTTTTTGTATTTCTTTCACTCCATCATTGAAATGCTCTTTTAATTCTTTAGACTTCGCTGTCTTGGAAAATACAACAAAGACCATTTTAGAAAATTGCGCTCTAAATATAATTCTTGCTAAAGCAGATATTTCTGATATATTTAATGGTCTATTATCACCTATTAACCTCCCAAGGTATTTTTTGTTATCTACTAAAATTATATCTTTTTCAATAGCAATATTTGGATGCTTTGGATATATTCCTTTTTCTATCATATATTCAATTACATCATCCTGCATTGAAATATTATAACTTATGTTATCTTGAAAGTACTCTCTAATATCTTTTCTCGTAGAATCTAATAAGGCACTAGTATAGGTATGTATAGTTAATAAAATAAAGTCATAACAAAAGGCTGCAATAAACTCATCTGAGATAACTCTTGGAGCATCAGCCTTGACATCTTCACTTATAAATCCATTAGGTAACGGGATAAACTCTTCCTTAAAAATATTCTCTATCATAAACATACTTTGCTTTGCTCTGTTAATTTTACTAATTAGTATTTCTTTTATCCTATCACTCTCAACGATATCTACAAAGTACTCAAAAAACCTGAGCTCCATGTTATTTTTGATATATGATGCCCACATACCAGATATTTCAGCGGATGTTAAAGCTATCCTATCTTTCTTTTCACTCACTATATCGCTCTCCTTTGCACTATTTTATATTATTATTCCTTATAGGCCATAAAATATATTAATAATAGTACTCTAAGTGAAAATTTTAAAATTTATAAACAAATCCATTATGATATTCCATATTTATCAAGCTTTTTATATAGACTAGCTCTAGTTATGCCTAGCAAATCGGCGGTTTTTCTTTTATTCCCTTCATTCTTGTTAAGAACCTCCGTTATAACCTTTCTTTCAGTTTCTTCTAAAATAGTTTTTAGCTTCCTTTCATCAATCATATAATTTTTAGACTTTCTTTTAGTTATTTTATTTGGTAAATGTTCGGGCCTAATGACAAGATTTGAATCTAATAAATTTATTGCTCTTTCAATTACATTCTCCAATTCTCTTATATTCCCTGGCCAATAATAACTCTCAAAATACTGAAAAACTTCCTTTGAAATTCCCTCTGCATATATACCTATATTCTTAGCTATTTTATTTTTTAATGCTATAGCTATATCCTTTATATCTTCTCTTCTCTCTCTTAAAGGTGGTATAGTAATATTAACTACATTAAGTCTATAATATAAATCTTCTCTAAATTCACCCTCACTAACAAGTCTTTCTAGATTCTTATTGGTAGATGCAATTATCCTGACATCTGATTTTTTTATAATATTTCCGCCTACATGTTCAAATTCTTTTTCTTGAAGAACTCTTAAGAGCTTTGCCTGCATTTCCAATGGCATATCTCCTATCTCGTCCAATAAAATAGTTCCTCCATTTGCAAGTTCAAATTTACCTTCTTTCCCACCTTTTTTTGCCCCTGAAAATGCACCTTCTTCATAGCCAAAAAGCTCTGATTCCAAAAGATCGGCAGGGATTGCAGCACAATTTAATTTTATAAATGGTGCATATTTTCTGTCACTTGCATTGTGTATTGCATGGGCAAGAAGTTCCTTTCCGGTGCCACTTTCTCCTAATATTAATACATTCGAATTTGTCTTTGCCACTCTTTTAGCTATATCTATTACAAATTTCATTTTAGGACTATTTCCAATACAATCCTCAAAAGAATATTTAGCAGTTCTTTCTTTTTTAAGCTCTGATTTATAGTACTCAAGCTCTTCTTCTAGTCTATCAATTTTTTTTCTTAATGATACGAAGTCTCCAATGTCCTTGAACATCACCTTCCCAACTGCACCAACTATTTTTCCCTTTTTAACTATGGGCACCCTCATAGAAATCATTTTATTTCCTGCATTTTCTTGTATATCTCCGATTTCCTTTACACCTGTTCTTACTACTATATGCATTCTTGTATTTTCTATTACGTCTGTTACATGCTTACCTTCAGCATTATGCTCCCCTAAAAACTCTTTATATGCTTTACTCATCATCTTGATAATTCCAGTCTCATCAACCACAACTACCCATTCGTTAGCTGTATCTAATATTGTGTTTAAAATTTCAATATAATTCTCATCTTCATTGAGTCTTTTACTTATCTTATTATAGTCGGTTATATCATTAAAAAGAATCAACATACCATAAATAGAATTTTCTTTTTTAATTGGAACCTTATTTACAGATAGATGATTATTATTTATTTCAAGCTCTTTATCTAAATTAAAGTCTTTATTCTTTATGAATTCTATTAGTTCAATGTCGTCAATAATCTCTGATACTTTTTTTCCTACACTAATTTCTTTTTTTATATTTAGCAATTCCTCAGCATGTTTATTGACTAATATTATTTTATTATTCTTATCTATTCCTAATAAAGCTTCTTTTACTAAATCAAGAATATGATATGTGTATATATCCAAGGGTTTCATTGAATCACCTCTATTTAAACAAATTGTATTCTACCTAAATTATATCATGTATTTCATAATCGATTAAGGAAATTGCATATTTACAAATTAAATGTACTTTTGCAAGATTTAATTAGGTGTTAAAAAAAAAGAGCTATCTAAGTTACAAAACTTAAGATAGCTCTTTTCTTTCACTTAACCCTCAATATTTTATTACTTGTCTTCTTTAGTAGCAGCTACTTCATCTATTACCATTGGTATAATCTTATTTATATCTCCAACTATTCCTAAATCAGCTGTTTCAAATATAGGAGCTGTACTATCTTTGTTAATAGCAATTATATAATCTGATTCTTCCATACCTGCTATATGCTGTATAGCTCCTGAAATCCCACAAGCTATATAAATATTTGGTCTAACAGTCTTTCCTGTTTGTCCTACTTGATGGTCTCTTTCAAGCCAGCCTGCATCAACCACTGCACGAGAAGCTGATATTTGTCCTTCTAGTAAATTTGCTAATCCCTTTAGAGTCTTAAAATTCTCTGGTTTTCCAATACCTCTCCCGCCTGAAACTAGTACATTAGCTTCTTCTATATTGATTTTTTCTTTCTTTTCTTTAACTATTTCTAATACCTCAATATTCAAGCTATCCTGAGATATGTCTATTTTATATTCATTAATTTTTCCTAATCTATTTTCATCTCTTTCACATATTTTCATAACACCTGGTCTCACTGTAGACATTTGTGGTCTATGATCTGGACAAACAATCGTAGCCATAATATTTCCACCAAAGGCAGGTCTAGTCATCAGCAAGTTATTATTATTTTCTTTATCAATTTCTAATGAAGTACAGTCAGCTGTTAGTCCAGTATATATCCTTGCCGATATTCTCGGTGCTAAATCCCTACCGATTGATGTTGCTCCAAATAGAAATATTTCTGGCTTATATTCATTTATTATATTTGAAATCACTTTTGTATATGGCTCTGTTGTATATACATTTAGAACATCACTATCAGTATATAATATTTCATCTGCTCCAAAATATATTAATTCATTTAATTTATTTTTAATATCATGCCCTAATACTACTGCTATTACCTTTTCATTAATATCATCGGCAAGCTCCCTTGCTTTTCCCAATAGTTCTAATGATACCTTTTGAATCTCACCTTCTCTTTGTTCAACAAATACATACACACCTTTATATTCTGAAATATTCAACTTATTCCCTCCTATCTATACTATATTACATGTTTTTCTTTAAGCTTATTAACAATTATTTGAGCTGCTTCACTTGGTTCAACTTCAAATTTTTCTCCAGCAGCTTTAGCGCCCTTTGTAAAGGACTTTTTAACTTTTGTTGGAGAACCCTTTAGTCCTATATGTTCTCTATTTACATCTATATCTTCAAGGGTCCATTTCTTTATTTCCTTTTCTCTATTAGCATCAAATATCCCTTTGACTGACATATATCTTGGACTATTCATTTCACTTAGCGTAGTTATTAAACATGGCATTTTAACCTTTACCTTATGATAACCATCTTCAAAAACTCTTTTAAGAATTAAACTATTTCCGTCTTTTTCTAAATTTGCTACATAACTAACCTGTGGGATTTTTAGATGTTCAGCAATTTGAGGTCCAACCTGAGCTGTATCACCATCAATTGCTTGTCTTCCTGCTATAATTAAGTCATAATCAAGATTCTTAATAGCTGCTGCTAAAGTACTAGAAGTTGCCCAAGTATCTGCCCCAGCAAATGCCCTATCAGTAAGAAGAATCCCTTCATCAGCTCCCATAGAAAGAGCTTCCAACAATGCTTTTTCAGCTTGAGGTGGTCCCATAGTTAAAACTGTAACATGTGCGTCTGTCTCATCCTTTAACATTAATGCAGCCTCTAAACCACTTTTGTCATCAGGATTTATTATACTTGGAACCCCTTCCCTAATTAGAGTACCAGTTTTAGGATCAAGTCTAACTTCTGTTGTATCTGGAACTTGCTTTATACATACTACTATATTCATATTAATGCCTCCTTATCTTAATAAACTTCCTGCTATTACCATTTTCTGTACTTCTGATGTTCCTTCATATATCTCAGTTATTTTAGCATCTCTCATCATACGTTCAACTGGATACTCTCTTGTGTACCCATATCCACCGTGTAATTGTACCGCCTTTGTCGTAACCTCCATAGCAGTTTCTGCTGTGAATAATTTCGCCATAGCAGCTTTATCACTATATCTTTCTTTGTTATCCTTAGCTCTTGCCGCACTATAAACTAAAAGTCTTGCAGCCTCGGTTTTGGTTTGCATATCTGCAAGCTCAAATTGAGTATTCTGGAACTTAGATATTGCCCTACCAAACTGTTTTCTTTCCTTTACATAACTTACTGTCTCATCTATAGCACCTTGAGATATTCCTAATGCTTGAGCTGCTATTCCTATACGTCCACCATCTAAGGTTTTCATTGCAATCTTAAAACCTTGACCTATTTTACCTAATAGATTTTCCTTAGGTACCTTACAATTCTCAAATATTAACTCACAAGTTGCAGAACCTTTAATCCCCATTTTTGCTTCCTTTTTCCCAACACTAAAACCTTCAAAATCCTTTTCAACTATAAATGCTGATATTCCTTTAACACCTTTAGACTTATCAGTCATAGCCATAATTATATAAACATCTGCATATCCTGCGTTAGTAATAAATATCTTAGAACCATTTAGTATATAGTAATCTCCAACTAATTCTGCCTTAGTCTGCTGACCCGCCGCATCTGTTCCTGCATTTGGCTCTGTTAAACCAAATGCTCCTAAATTATCTCCTTTAGCTAATGGAATCAAATATTTTTGTTTTTGTTCCTCTGTACCAAACTCATATATTGGCGTAGCGCATAAAGATGTATGGGCAGATACAATTACTCCTGTTGTTGCACAAGATTTTGATAATTCTTCAACAGCCATAGCATAGGCTAAATTGTCTCCTCCTTGTCCACCATACTCTTTTGGGAAAGGAATCCCCATAAATCCATATTTGGCAAGCTTTTTGACAGTCTCTACTGGGAACATTTCCTTTTCATCAACTTCTTCTGCTAAAGGCTTAACTTCTTTTTCTGTAAATTCAGTAAACATTTGCCTTAACATCTTGTGTTCATTTGGCAATCTAAAATCCATAGTAAGCTCCTCCTTGTAATAAAAATATTTTATACTTATTTTAATTTCGTTAGTTAATTAACTAACGAACTACATTACTAATTGCAACTTCTTCTTCAACTTTAGGAGGCATTACAGTAGCGATACCCTTTAATACCACCTCTCCATCTTGATTTGTACATATAGTATTTAACTTAACTCTATTTTTCTCTTGGATTTTCTCAATAACCTCTACCTCAGCTTTAATTGTATCTCCAAATTTTACTGGCGCTGTAAATTTTAAATCTTGACCGAGATATATTGTTCCTGGCCCAGGTAGATGAACCCCTAATACTGCAGATATTAGTCCAGCAGTTAACATACCATGGGCAATTCTTCCCTTGAACATTGTGTTTTTTGACGCTTCATGATTTATATGGGCAGGATTTATATCTCCAGTCACTCCCGCATACAAATAAACATCTGTTTCAGAAATAGTCTTTTGAAATGATGCTTTGTCACCAATTCTAATTTCATTCATTGTTTTTCCCATTTTGATATTACCCCCTTAAATTTAATAAGCAATTATCGCTAAAACTGTATTGTATAAGAGACTCTATTTAGATCCTATGCCTAAAAGTTAGGTCAATGGTTAAAATAAAGCCTCTTTGATAAATATAATTTGCAATTACTATGCCATTTGAATATAAAAAAAATATTTTTTTTCAATCTTTTATATAAAACTTCATAAAATAGCCAATTGACATGTTTATTTTTTTACCCTAATGAAATTTTTGTTTGATATTTTTTTATCATAATTTGAGTTTTCCATCAAAAAAAATGTTTATATAGTAAAGTGACTGTGTGAAAATTACTACATGTATATTTTTTTCTAATTTTTTTCAATCTAGTATTTTCTAAAAAAAATTCTGACAATCGAGTAGGAGGTAGATAATTATTTTATCTACCGACCTCTCACACCACCGTACGTACCGTT
>NZ_JAETGO010000040.1 GCF_016765695.1 Sporosalibacterium faouarense
GTAGGGACTACGGGATGAGCCTGTGGAGAGTCAAATAAGACCTTGCTAACATAGAAGGCACAGATCTATGAAGCAGGAAAAATTCTTAGATAAGACTAAGAAGCCATCGCTTCTAAGCCGATAGGTGAAAGTGGTGGAGGTTCACTAGTGAGGGTGGGTAAGGGTGATTTAAATTAAAAAATAACTATATATAAAAAAAGTAGGATGACAATGTCATCCTACTTTTTTTAAATTTCATCATCATCTATATATTCTAATATATCCCCTGGTTGACAATCTAGAGCTTTACATATTGCATTTAAAGTGGTAAAGCGAACAGCCCTTGCTTTATTATTCTTAAGAATAGATAAGTTGGCATTAGTTACTCCTACTTGCTCAGAAAGGTCATTGAGGGAAATTTTCCGTTTTGCCATCATGACATCTAAATTAACAATAATAGCCATTGTTTTTTCCTCCTAAATAGTTAGTTCATTTTCTTCTGCAATTTTAGTAGCAATTTTGAAAATCTCTCCGAAAACCAATATTATGATACCACAAAATATCATTGTAGTGTTTAATTTGAAAACTATATCTAGAGTTATATTATGATTAGAAAGACTAACAACATCTACGACTTTTTTAGCGGCACTATAACTATAGATTGACCACACAAAAGACATTAGTATAACTGAAACTCCTATGCTCCTAATTCTGCTAACATTTTTAGTAATAAAAACATCATTTTCTGAAAAGCTTTTAAATAGCCTTCTTAGATTATAGATAATAAAAAGTAAAATTAAATCATAGGAAAATACAGAAAATATTAAAGCTGTTCCTGGCATTATATTTTTATCAAATCGAAATACCATTGAACCAAATTCCAAGCTAAGATGAGGCTTGAAATCAACAATTTTTGTAGTCATAGCCAGAAAGTAAAAAAGTGCAACTGCTAATATTATAGTTATTAAAATAAAAATTATCATTAGAATGGAGTTTAGCTTAGATGATATAGATTTTTCTCCTATTACTTTCATTATATATCTCCCTTCGATTCTTATTTCTTAATATAATAATAGCATACAATATAATAATAAACAATATATTATTCGTGAAAAACATAAATAATTTAATAAAAAAGAATAAAAAATTATTGATAAACAATAAATAGTATGCTATTATTAAATCACAGAAGGAATTATCTGAGAATAATATCTTTTAAGGAAGAGGGTGAGGGATATCATGACACAGGATATGATTGCATTAATTATCATCATTCCACTATTCACAATCTTTATGGTTTTTATTATTGCAAAGCCAAAAATAATATTAAATTTACAAAAGAAAATATATATGAAGTTATTTGACGTAGAAATCAATTATTCAAATAAGACAGAAAAGATTTTTCGTGGCATAGGAATATGTATTGCATTATTCAGCTTATTAGCTGCATATATGCAGCTAATGAACTAATTCCATAAATGAACTAGTTATGTAGAAGTTATATTAGAATAGCTTAAGGAATAAAAAGATGGCTTTTAGCCCAAAATTAAATAGTAAGAGAAAAATATTCTTAATGGAAAGGATATTGATAAATGATTATTGTTTTTATAAGGGCTATACTACTATATATTTTTGTTTTAATTACAATTCGGATAATGGGAAAAGGAGAACTGGCAGAAATGCAACCCTTTGAACTAGTTATAATTCTTATGATAGCAGAGCTTGCTGCTCTGCCAATGGAAGATCTAGGAACACCGCTATTGGAGGGTTTTGTAGCTATTGGAACCTTATTGATATTACAAGTTTTAGTTTCATATTTAAACTTGAAAAGTCAAACTATAAGAAAAATAGTATGTGGAAAGCCTAGTATAATAATTAATAAAGGAAAAATTGATGAAAAAGAGTTGAAGCGTTTAAGAATTAGCATTAATGATTTAGTTGAGCAATTAAGATCAAAAAATTATCCATCAGTCCAAGATGTTGAATTTGCCATATTAGAAACTAATGGAGATTTAAGTATAATACCTAAAGCTAATAAAAAAACAGTGACAATTGAAGATTTACAGATAGCACCATCATATGACGGATTACCTACATCCCTTATTATTGATGGCAATGTACTATATGACAATCTAGATGAATTAGGATTGAGTGAAAAGTGGCTAATGAGCCAATTAAAAGCACAAGGGTTAAGCTCTCCTAAAGAAGTACTTTTTTCTTTTGTTGACGACAAGAAGGAATTGTTCACTCATAAAAAGGATAGTAAACAAAGGAGTAAAAAGATATGAGGGCATTGATTATTTCAATAATATTAATATTGCTAATAGGGATTGGCTGGCTATTGGTCCTAGATTCAGTAACTGAAAGCACTGATTTTTTCATTGATAGCTTGGAAAAATTAAGTGAAGACATTAATAATAATAACTGGGAATCAGCTAATAATCAATTTCAAAAGATAGAAAAAAAGTGGAATGAAATTAGGGATAACTGGAGTGTTTTATTAGATCACCATGAGATAGATAATATTGATCTATCTATGTCAAAAGCAAATCAATATGTCAAATCGAAAAGTGACGTATTGTCTTTAGGAGAAATAGAAACTCTAAAGAAGTTATTTGGAATTGTAAAGGAGAATGAATCTTTAACATTGACAAATATATTATAACTAGCATGAAAGAGCTATATTAGAGGATACTAAAAGGAATTATGCCTTTTATGTATTCTTTTTTTTATGCCTTTTAAAGGTATAAATAAAAAAAGAAAGAAATATCTAAAATAATCGAACTTTTCTAAAAATCATCCGTAAACATTATATGAAGGGAGGAGGTAAGATTGTCAGATAAAGAACTTATACAATTGTTCAATGACGGTACGTTGTATGCGTCTGATATACTAATTGAAAAATATAAATCCCTTCTGTACAGGCTATGCAACAAATTAACAAAGAATATAAGTGATGCAGATGATCTTTTTCAAGATACTTGGCTTAAAATATTTAAAAACTTAAATAAATATGATACTAAAAGTTCCTTCGAAAATTGGATGTACACCATATGTATAAACACATATAAAGATAAATACAACAAAAAGAAAAGGTGGTTAAACCTAGTAAAAGATTACTTTTCAGATGATGAAAAGGATATTGAGTGGAAGCGTATAGAATCTACTGATGAGTTGCCAGAAGATCATATTATTGAAAAAGAAAATAGTGATACTATAAAAGAAAAAGTTGATAGTTTGGATGATAAATATAGGATTCCTATAATTCTCTATTATTTTAAAGAATTTAGCTATAATGAAATCTCAGAAATATTGAACATACCAATTGGTACTTTGAAATCTCGATTGAACACAGGAAGGAAAATATTAAAAGAATTGTTGAAAGAGGTGGAGAATCATGAAGGATGAGAAAATTGATGATATATTAAAGGACTATTTTTCTGAAGAAATGGAGCCATCTCCTAGACTTGTGGAAGAAACTCAAGGGCATGTAAAAAAGCTATATTATAAAAGAAAAAGAAATATTAAATTAAAGGTAATTCTATTAATGATTTTTAGTGGATTATTATTCATTTTACAGGGCTATTTTTTATTAAATAAATATAGCTTAAATATAATAACCTTAAGCATATTACATTATCTCTTTAGTGGGGTTTTTATGTTCCTTACTATAGTTGTTTACTACCATAGGGATATATTTTGGAGATTTTTCAGCTTAGATACTTAATAGTAGTGACAATATCACCAAGTTTAACTTGATATATAAACGAGGAAATTGCATATTAAAATTTTTTGCAAGATTATATCCTCTTGTAAATATGCAATTTTCTCAATCAAGGATTAACAAGTAAGGAATATTTTGTGAATGAAAAGAGGAGTGATAAAAAATGATTAACTTAAGTTACATTTTCACAATAGGAATATTATTAATAGTTTTTGGAATATTGACAGGAGTAGGAGTATTTGTTTATAGGGATGCTCCGAAGAATGGCATGGATAGAAAGCTTTGGACTATTGTTGCTTTACTAGTTCCAAATTTTATGGGATTAATTGTATATCTGATTGTCAGAAGTAATAAGGGCAAGGAAAAGTGTGTTAAATGCGGTAAAGAAGTTGAGAAGGATTTTAAAGTGTGTCCCCATTGTCTACATGATAGAACTCTTAGGTGTCCAAATTGTCACAAAGAGGTGGGAGAAGATTGGAAAATTTGTCCCTATTGTTCTACTAATTTGAAGGAAAATTAGGAGGTATTAAAATGAGGAATTTTAATAATAGAAAGATATTTTTATTAATACTGATTATAATATTTAGTATGATATTTGCAGGATGTTCATCCTTTAGCGGATTCAAAATAAAATCCTATGGGAATTCCACCTCAAATAGTATGAAATATACCTATGGATATTTAAATGGAGAATATAAGGTTAGCTTTTATATAAAAAAAGATGTAACAATTGAGGTCGATTATGACATTGAAGTGGAAAAAGGTAATTTAGTTTTAAAATTAATTGATAGTGACGGTAATGAGATATGGACAGTAAAAGCTAATGAAGATAAAAAAGGTAAAAAACAATTCAAATTTGATGAATCGGGAAGATATAAAATTATAGTAGATGGAAATAAAACTAAAGGTAGCTTTAATGTTAAGTATAATGAAGTGAAATAAACCAGTATATAAATATAGGAATAGGAAGTGAGAGCTATAATGGAGAATAAATATGACTTTATGGAAGTTCAAAAACCATCCAAAACAGTAATACAAATATTTTTATTGGTATTTATGATTTCTTCATTGACCATGATTATCAACTATTTAATCTTAGAAAACTACACTATACAGCTATTTACAATAATATTATCATCTATTATGTTATTCTTTTTAATTTTATCCCATATATTAAAATTAACTGTAATGATTAACGAAGAAGGCATCAGATATAAGTGCAGACCTTTTCATGTAAGGACTAAAATCATACTCTTTGAAGATATGCAAGACATAAGGATAGTTAAATTAAAAGTTCCATTTCGTTACTATGGGTTCACAGTAAATTATGGATTAAGAGGAAGTATATTTTTGTTTGGTGGATATGATGGAATAGTTATTAAGAAATTAAATCGTAAGATAGTTGTTTTGGGAACTAAAAGGAATACAGAAGCACAAGAAATTATTAAAAAAGTTACGAGGCAAGATGCTTAGAATATCATTAAGGTAAATGAAAAGACTATGAGACAGATAGAATTTGTCTATAGTCTTTTTATTTGAATTTATCTTTTGATAAGACTCCCACTTCTATAAGTGGGAGAGAAGACTTCTCTTCAGGTGGA
>NZ_JAETGO010000047.1 GCF_016765695.1 Sporosalibacterium faouarense
ATGGTACTTGGTGGGTAACTGCCTGGGAGAGTAGGTCGTCGCTGGATTGTTTTATTTTTTTGACCTTAACCTTACAAATAATGTAAAATAAACCATAATTAGTATGAAGACTAGAAAATATTTAAAAAATATAATACTGCAGAAATATGATTATCATGAAGTAAAAAATCTTGAAATAAAAAAGTGGAGTAGAGTCTCCATCTGAAGTCTGATGTTCTGCTTTAGCAGAACAAGTTTACTATATATAGTATCTATGATTAAGTAAAGCTTTAAAGTTAGGAGGAATATAATGGAGAGTAGAAATCGTATAGATCTGATAGAAATATTTATTTTATTTTGCATTTCTTTAGTAAAGACTATGATTTTACATGTATATCTAGAATCACAACATTATTTTGAAATTATTATAGCTGTAATTCCTCCACTATTGATTGTCTATGGATTATTAAATCTGATTAAAGGCAAGAAGAGGAATTTATATATAATTATAGGACATACTATAATATCATTTATATTATTTGCTGATTTAATGTATTATCAACATTTTGGTTTTTTACCTTCAGTTAGGTTAATACCTTTGCTTAAATTAGTACCATCTGTTGCTAACAGTGTAGCTTTTATGATACATCCTATGTATTTAATTATGCTAATAGATATAATACCACTAATAATATACTTTAAAAGCAAGAAGAAAAGGAACATCACATACAGCAGGAGATCTAAACGTATTAATAGATATGTAGTTATAATAATGCTTATAGCTTTTATAGTTAATATAACATTTATAAATGGAGAAAGTATGTATGCTTATAGTGATCATGGTGTATATAGCTACCATGTTTATGATATAGTTAACATAATATCCGATAGTACTGAGGAAACCAGTACTAATATCTATGATTTAGATACAATCATAGAAGAAGTAAATAATAAAGAATATCTCTCAGATAAAAGGAGATATCACGGTATTGCTAAAAATAGAAATGTTATAATAATTCAATTTGAATCATTACAGGACTTTGTAATTAATAGGAAGTATAGAGGTCAAGAATTAACACCAAATTTAAATAAATTATTAAATAATGATAGTATTTATTTTAATAATTATTATCAACAGGTAGGGCCAGGGAATACATCAGATGCTGAATTTACTGTAAACAATTCTATGTATCCAATATATAAATATAGTGTATATAAAAAATATACGGAAAATAATTTCTATACATTACCTCATTTATTAAAGGAAAATGGATATTCAACGATAGCTTTACATGGATATAAAGAAGAATTTTGGAATAGAAATATTATGTATCCTAATCAAGGAATTGATGATTTTATTAGTATAGAAGATTTAAATGATGATAACACAATAGGATTAGGAATAGGTGATAAATCATTTTATAATCAATCAATAAAAAAACTTAGTGAAATAAATAAACCATTTTATTCACTTATGATAACATTATCTAGTCATAATCCTTATGAAATACCAGAAGAAAAACAAAAAATAAAATTATCTGAAGAACATGAAGATACATTATTTGGAAACTATATCCAGTCAGTAAATTATGCAGATGAAGCTTTAGGTGAATTTATAGTAGAACTAAAAGAAAATGGATTATATGATAATTCTTTAATAATGATATATGGTGATCATTCAGGCCTTTTTCCTAATAGAGAAGACAACAAAGAAATTATGACAGAATTTCTTGGAGTTAATTATGATTTTGATGAGTCAATGAATGTTCCATTAATTATTCATGTACCTGGTACTGGAATTAATGAAAATAAATCAATAGTTGGAAGTCATGTTGATTTATTTCCTACTATTATTAACTTACTAGGTTTAAAAAATAATAAAGGGATAATGTTTGGTCAAGATTTAAATAATGCTAAAGAAGGGTTTGTAGCTTTACAATATTTTGTACCTAAAGGGTCATTTATAGATGATAAAAAAATATTTATTATGTCAAAGGATGGTATTTTTAAAAATAGTAGGGCATGGAACTTAATAACAAAGGAGCCAATAGATATAGAGAACTGTCGTGAAGGCTATGAAAAAGCTATTAAGAAAACAGATTACTCAAACTATATTTTAGAAAATAATTTAATTAGAGAAATAATAAATAAAAATAAATAGATAAAAAAATAAAGGCTACTACCTATCATTTTTTCATTTTGATAGTTAGTAGTTTTTTGTAGTATAAAATTTTTAACACATTGCTGAAAAAAAGTATTATTTATTTTAATTGTAGGGTAGCCTCTTTATTAGTATACTAGAAGCTCAACAAAGTTTGAAAAAAGTATAATTGGGTAGTATAATATAATGTAATAAACATAAAGCTAACCAATTTTTGTAAATAGAGAGGAGATGTTTATTTGAATAGAAAAACTAAATATATTACTGCAGTTGGAATAATAATTGTTATATTTATAATCAGTTCATTTTCTAGTATTATTGAATTTGTTACTGATTATAAGTGGTTTAATGAATTAGGATATACTAAAACTTTTTTAACAAAGTTAGTTACACAGTTCAAGATAGGTATCCCAGCTTTTCTTATACTATTTGGACTAATGATAGGGTATCTACTATTTATTAAGAAGAGGTACTATAAAGATGTTGGAATTATGCCTGATAAAAAAGGAGAGAGGAAGCTTAATGTTTTTCTTGGATTAATATCAGCCCTTCTATCGTTTTTTGTATCTTCCATAATTTCTGGGAATTTATGGTTTAGCATTTTACAATTTATAAACTCAACTAAGTTTAATACGAATGATCCAATCTTTAATAAAGATTTATCTTTCTACATATTTAAACTTCCTTTAATAAAGGATATTATGAATATATTATTATTAATAATATTCCTTTTCATAATATCAACAGTAGTATTTTATTTAGTCTTAATTACATTGAGGAGACCTAAAAATGAAGCAGAAAATGTTTTTGATTTTAATGAATTTGCTAATAATGGAAAAGTAAATATTAATAAAATTTTTAACAAGAAGCTTTTTAAAAGAGCATGGTTTCAAATAGGAATATCAGGGTTAATGATATTTATAATAATTGCTATAAACTATTATTTAAGAGCCTATGATTTACTTTACTCAACGCGAGGAGAAGTATTTGGTGCAAGCTATACAGATGTACATGTTTCTCTATGGTTGTATAGAATAATGGCAATAGGTGCATTAGTTTCAGGAATAGGATTCTTAATAGGAGTATTGAAGAAAAATATAAAGCTAGCTTTAACAGGTCCAGTAATTATGATAGTCGTATCAATTATTGGCGGTTTAGCTGGTGTTGCAGTAGAAAAATATATAGTTGAGCCAGATCAAATATCTAAGGAATTACCATATCTAGCTCATAATATTGAATATACTCAAAAGGCCTATGGATTAGAAGATGTTGTAGAGAAGGATTTTCCAGTAGAACAAAACTTAACAAAAGAAGATTTATTAGAAAATCAAGAAACTATAAAAAATATTAGAATAAACGATTACAGACCAATAAAACAAGTATATTTTCAACTTCAAGGAATAAGACCATATTATAAATTTAATGATATTGATGTTGGAAGATATACTATAAATGATGAGTATACTCAAGTATTTTTATCTGCAAGAGAATTAGATCAAAAAGAGTTAGATTCGCAAGCTCAAAACTGGATTAACTTGCATTTAAAGTATACACATGGATATGGATTTACATTATCACCAGTTAATTCTGTGACATCTGAAGGTCAACCAGAGCTTTTGGTTAAGGATATACCACCTAAAACTGATACTAATTTAGTTATAAATCGTCCAGAAATATATTTTGGTGAAATGACCAATAATTATGTTATCTTAAATACTGATGAAGAAGAATTCGATTATCCACAAGGCTCAAGTAATGCATATACTACCTATAAAGGAACTGCAGGTATAAAGCTAAATGGATTAAACAAATTATTATTCTCAATAAAGCAAAGAGACTTAAAGCTTTTAATATCAGGAAATATAACATCGGATAGTAGAATCGTATTAAATAGGAATATTGCTGACAGAGTAAGGAAAATAGCTCCGTTTATACAATATGACGATGATCCATATTTAGTTGTAAATCAGGAAGATGGAAAACTATATTGGATAATAGAGGGTTATACTGCTAGTCAAAGATATCCTTATTCTCAACCATATAATAGCAAAGGAATAAATTATATTAGAAATTCGGTTAAAATAGTTATTGACGCCTATAATGGAGATGCTAAATATTATGTAATGGATGAAAATGACCCAGTAATTATGACCTATAAAAATATTTTTCCAGATTTATTTTCAAGTAAGGAAGATATGCCAGTAGGTATTGAAGAGCATTTAAGATATTCTCATCATTTATTTGATATTCAATCAAATATATATAGAGCATATCATATGAATAATCCTGAAGTATTCTTTGCAAGGGAAGATTATTGGGCTATTGCACAAGAAAAATATATGGAAGATATTCTAAATGTCGAATCAAATTATGTTATGGTCAAGCTTCCAGAAGAAGAAAAAGCAGAATTCTTATTAACTGTACCATATACACCAAATAATAAGGATAATATGACTGCCCTATTTGTAGGTAGGAATGATGGTGCAAATTATGGACAACTAATATTGTATAAGTTTCCAAAAAGTAAGAATATTAGAGGTCCAATGCAGGTAGAATCAAGAATAGATCAGGATTCAAATATTTCACCACAGCTTTCATTATGGGATCAAAAGGGTTCAACCGTATTAAGGGGAAATCTAATAACAATACCTGTAGAAGATTCTCTATTATATGTTGAGCCAATATACTTGAAGGCTGACAATGAGAATAGTTTACCTGAGGTTAAACGAGTTATAGTAGCATATGAAGATAGAATAGTGATGGAGGAGACCTTAGATAGGGCGCTTTCTCAAATATTTGGTCAAGTAGACCAAGAGAAAGACGACAGTGGGGTAATAGATGATATTGATACAGATGTAGAAGATGAAAATGTAAAAAGTATTATTCAAAAAGCTAATCAATTATTTAATCAAGCTAAAGAGGCTTCAAGAGAAGGTAATTGGTCAGAATATGGCGAGTATATCAATCAGCTTGAAGAAATATTAGGACAGTTAGATAATTATTACTCTGATGATAATATTGACGAATAAAATAATATAAAAAGGAGTAGTCTTGGTGGACTACTCCTTTAAATTTTACTTAATTAAGGAAATATATAATGAATTCTTATGCTAAATTATGTTTGATGGTAGACATGTAACTAATTTAATTTATATACTAGGACAATAATTATTGATATAAAAAAATCCTATGCATATACATAGGATTATCTCATCCTTCTTAATCTTATATCTTCTATGGACATTGAATCAAGTTCCTTGGCTTTAGTAGCTATATCTCTTCTATTTATTACTCCCTTGTCTACGAGAACTTCTATAATACTTGCTAATGCTAAGGTATTTCTATAATCTACTTCCTTCATATCACCTAACTTGGCTAATATTTCTAGTTCATTCACATCAAATCCCCCTTAAATATGTTAATATTTATATTATTAACATATAAATGTAAGATATACAGAAAAATTTAATTATTAGGTATATAATAATTGACTAAATATAATAATTATTATTAAGATGTATACTGTTTACATTATATATAGAAACTAAAAAATAAGTTTTTAGTCTAGGAAAGTATATATCAATATCTAATGTAAGATTATATCATCAAGACTCTATTATTTGATGAAATTGCATATTAAAATTTTATGCAAGATTATATTCTCGTGACTCCGGTTTACTATTTAATTAAAGGAAAAAATGACTTTATAAGTTGTTTTAATCTGAGAATTAATTTTCCAAAAACATATTTAAGTACTAAATATGTAACTTTGTCAGTTAAATAAATTTAGAATACTTGTAAAAAAGTAACTAATATGCTATAATTCTTTCAAAATAAATATTAGAAATGCAATGAAGGGAAATAGTAGATAAGCTAATTTCTTCAGAGAGCTAGTGTTTGGTGAAAACTAGTGTAAATAGTTTATTGAATCTGTCCTTGAGCTTTTTACCGAATAGGTAAACCTTGTAAGGGATATATTACAATAAGTGAATCACATTGTGATTAACTAGGGTGGCAACGCGGGTATCTCTCGTCCCTAATTATTTAGGTACGAGGGTTTTTTGTATTTATAAAACTAAGCAATAAATAATAATGATATAAAAGATTAAGGAGGATTAAAAATGCTAGATATTAAAAAAATTAGACAGAATCCAGAAGAAGTTAAGGAACTACTAGCAAAAAGAGGTGGAGACTTTAATATTGATACTATAGTTGGACTAGATGAAAAAAGAAGACAATTAATAATGGAAGTAGAAGAAATGAAAGCAAAGCAGAACTCAGTATCTAAAGAAATACCTAAATTGAAAAAAGAAGGTAAAGACATATCTAATATTTTAAAAGAGATGAAGGAGTTATCTCAATCAATTAAGGATATGGATCCTAAGTTAAAAGAAATAGAAGAAGAGTTAAATAATATGTTGTTAACTATACCTAATACTCCAAATCCAGAGGTTAATGTTGGAGACAGTGATGAAGATAATGTAGAAATAAGAAAATGGGGAGATATTAGAGAATTTGAATTTGAAACTAAAGCTCATTGGGATATAGGTGTGGATCTTGATATACTAGATTTTGAAAGGGCTACAAAGTTGGCCGGTGCTAGATTTACTTTGTTTAAAGGACTTGGTGCAACACTAGAAAGGGCCTTAATAAATTTCATGTTAAATACTCACACCATGGATCATAAATACACTGAAGTATCGCCTCCATTTATGGTTAATAGGGATAGCATGACTGGAACAGGACAATTACCAAAGTTTGAAGAGGATGCATTTAATATTCCAAGTAAAGACTTCTTCTTGGTACCAACAGCTGAAGTGCCAGTAACTAATATACATAGAGATGAAATATTATCAGAGGAAGACCTACCTAAGTATTTTACAGCTTACACTCCTTGCTTTAGACAAGAGGCAGGTTCAGCAGGTAGAGATACAAGAGGATTAATAAGAAATCACCAATTTGATAAAGTTGAATTAGTAAAGCTAGTGAAACCAGAAGAATCTTATACTGAATTAGAAAAGCTTACAGAAAATGCAGAAAAAATATTACAGCTTTTAGAAATACCATATAGAGTGGTTGAACTTTGTACTGGAGATTTAGGTTTTTCATCAGCCAAGACATACGATATAGAAGTATGGATGCCTAGCTACAATAGATATGTTGAAATATCATCATGTAGTAATTTTGAAGATTACCAAGCTAGAAGAGCAAATATTAGATATAGAAGTGAAGATACAGGAAAGCCTGAGTTTGTTCATACATTAAATGGATCAGCATTAGCTGTAGGAAGAACTACAGCCGCAATACTAGAAAATTATCAACAAGAAGATGGTTCTGTATTGATTCCTGAAGTTTTAAGACCATATTTTGGTGGAATAGAAAGAATTAAGTAATAAATTAACAAGAATTTTAATAATCTAAATGTAAATAATAAAAGGTATTGCTATGATTTCAGGAGGTGAAATAAATGTTTATTAGAAAGAAGATTCTAATGATAGTCCTATCATTAATTATTATCTTATCAATCTCTGGTTGTACAACAGAAAACCAGTTAAATGGTGATGAAAATCTTAATAATGATGATGAGAGTACATTAAATAATGAAAGCGGCAAAATTTACTCCACTCTATTAATAGACGATTATAATGGATTAAAAATGGATGAATTAAATAATTATGATATAAGTTTAGAATTTAATCCAGATTCAAAAACTTATACTGCTGAACAAAAGATAAGATATATAAATAATGAAGATGTGTCACTAGAAGAGATATATTTTCACTTATATCCGAATACCTTTAGAAAAAAAGAGACAGCTCCATTTTTATTTGATAGTTTTGAATCAGCATTTCCAAATGGGTTTGATTCAGGGTATATTGATATAAGTGAAGTGTCAATTAATCAAGAATCAATAACAAACTTTGAGACGAGTGGAACTGGTGAAACAATATTAAAGATACCTTTAATATCAAATCTAGAGCCAAAAAAGAGTGTAGAAATCAGCATGAAATATACAGTCAAGTTGCCTTCTGCACAAGATAGATTTGGATATGGACAAAATACCTTTAATTTTGGTAACTGGTATCCAATTGCTGCAGTATATGATGATGAAGGATGGAATCTAGATCCATACTACAGTATAGGAGATCCTTTCTACAGTGATACAAGTAATTATAATGTTACAATAAAGGCTCCTAAAGATATAAAAATTGCATCATCAGGCAATATCACTTCAGAAAAAGTTCAAGGTGATAGTAAAATTTGGAATATAGAAGCAAAGTTGATGAGGGACTTTGCTTGGGTAGCAAGTAAAGATTTTAAAGTTATTGAAAAGGATGTTGATGGTACACTTGTTCAGGTATATGTATTAAAAGATAATGAAAGCATTAATAATTATGCTGCAGAGGCAGCTTTCAATTCAATTGAGATTTTCAATCGCGTATTTGGTAAATATCCATATGGACAATATTCTGTTGTAGCCACTAGTTTTCCAAGTGGAATGGAGTATCCAGGAATAGTGTTCATAGGAGAAAAATATTATAATAACACATATAAAGGATACTTAGAAACTGTTATAGTGCATGAAACTGGGCATCAATGGTGGTATAGCTTAGTTGGTAATGATGAGGTAGATGAAGCTTGGCTAGATGAGTCAATAACATCTTACTCTGAAGTTATATATGCAGATGAGAAATATGGTGATGATACTGCTGAAACCTATTATAAGAGTAGTACGGAAAATAGCTATAATTCCATCGCCAACAGTTTAACGGATAAAGTGGTTTTAAAAAAATTGAGTGAATTTACAAATTGGGACGACTATGGAGCATTAGCATATAATAGAGGTGCAATGTTTATTCATGAAATAGAAGAGAGATATGGTGAAGAGACATTGTATAGGATTCTGAATGAATATTATAATAAATATAAGTTTTTAAATGCTACTACTGATGATTTTGTAGAAGTATGTGAAGAAATAACTGGTCAAGACTTTGAACCTTTAGTTGATGAATTCTTATATGGAAAATAGAATAAATGAGGAAATTGTATAATTAAAACTCTGTATAAGATGATACCTGTATGATTCAAATATTATTAAGAATAAAAAAGTGGCTAAATAGGTGATTTTTGTCTAAAATCATATCTTGTAAGACTATATTTGATTTATGAATATACAATTTCTTAGAATAGAAAAATTTGAATAATGATAGCAGAAAAGCTATGATTTCTATAACTATAAAATCATAGCTTTTTAATACTTATTGATTAATTTGATATAGATATGGTTAAACTAATTTGGAAAGTGAAATAGACTAAATATGTTTTTAAGAATAGAATTTCTAGGTGATAGTAAATAATAAGTAACAGAATATTTGACAATTATGATAAAATAAATTAAAATATATATCTAGTGAATATTATATTTGCACCCGTAGCTCAGTAGGATAGAGCAGTGCCCTCCTAAGGCATGTGCCGGGGGTTCGAATCCTCCCGGGTGCACCATTATTTAAATCTTCCTTATAAGGAAGATTTTTTATTAACTAAAGAAAAAATATATTATAGTTTTAATGAAGATTTACTCCATTAACATTTGGTAATTTATGGAATAAATATATTAGTTTTTATTAAAAATAAATATATAATTCATAAGAAATTTAATATAAAACTATTACTTCTAATCAAAAGCAATTTTATAAAACTAGTATTGAATTAATATTACTTAATTAAGTTTAGAAAGAATTTTAAACACTTTTAAAATACTATGAAGGTTGGTATTCGATATGGATGAATATTTTATGAAAATGGCCCTTAATGAAGCTTATAAAGCTTATGATATAGATGAGGTTCCAATAGGGGCTGTTATAGTTAAAGAAAATAAAATTATTGGTTCAGGATTTAATATTCGAGAAAGCTCTAAAGATCCAACTACCCATGCTGAGATGATAGCAATAAGGGAAGCTAGTAAAAATATAGGAGGATGGCGTTTAATAGGATGTACATTATATGTAACCATAGAGCCATGTCCTATGTGTGCAGGAGCTATTATTAACTCAAGGATAGATAGAGTGGTAGTAGGTGCAAAAGACCCTAAAATGGGAAGTTGTGGCTCTATAATTGATATAACACAAAATGAAAAATTTAATCATCAAGCTCAAGTACAATGGGGAGTGTTAGAAGAGGAATGCTCTTCTATAATGACAGATTTTTTCAGAAAACTACGTAAAAAACGGAAATAAATTATTTTATGCTTTTTTGAATGAGTAAATTTCATAGTTACAACTTAAATATATTTTCAAATAAAATTTTCATATTTAATTTCTTCGAATGAAGAATTCTTTTATAGAAAATATTCTAAATAAACATATTAAGGCTATTGGAAAATATAATCGATAGCCTTTTTCTGATGGATTTTTATAAATATATATTTTTGATATTTTTCATTTTACTAATTTCAAAGTATGATATACTTTATAAGAAAAACAATACTTTTGTAAAAAGTATGTATGATACGATTTTGATGGTATCGTATGAAGCTTATATATAGTGAGAGATGTATATTTTGTTTATCTGGTGAAAATATATGTCATGTTATAATTATATTATAAACAAATCTATAAGGGGGATAAATAGTGAGAATAACTAACTTTGATAATACAGGCTTAGATAGAGTTGAACAATGGATAGAAAAAAATAGACATCTTAATTTAGATGATAACGTGTTAAGTGAAGTTTTAAAGACTGTTAATATATCCTTTGTAGCTGAAAAAGTAAATAGGATACAAAGTATGCTTCTTTGTGAATTAAAGGATTCATATGTTCAACAGAGTCAAAGATACGTAACCATGGGTGAAAATGCCTATGACTTACCTGAATTAGAAGAAGAGGATACTAATAAGGCAAAGGAGTTAGTAGATAAGCTTTTTAGACTATATTCTGATATGTCACAATTAAAAGACGGTGACTTTAAAGGGAGACCTAAAAATGAAAATTATAAATACGGTATACCCATTGAGGATGCCAGATATATTTTACCTATATCAACAAAAACAAATCTATTTTGTGCTATGACGGGAGATAAATTAATAGATTTATATTCTCTTATACAAGATGAAGCATACTCATCAATATTTTATGACTTTTCCAAGGAATTAGAAAAATATATACCTTCCAACATATTAAGTGTTTTACATAATCAAAAAAATACTAATTCAGAAATAATTAATATTTCAGAATCATTCTATATTGATGATTTTAATAAAATAGATGAAGATAACAATATGATATTAGTTAATTCATTTGAAGACTTAGATTTAAAAGTAGGATTGGGAGCCTTAACAAGTACTCAAAAAAGAACCCCATCTGAGACCATTGAAATATGGAAAGATGAAGCTAAGACAAAGGCAAAGAATGTTGCTAAGAGGGTACTAGGTTATGGACACGATAGTATTGCAGAACAAGCAAGAACGACATTTGGAATGATGTGTAGTCTAGTAACATACCATCAGCAGGTGAGGCATAGACTTACAAACAATCATAGAGAACCACTTGTAAACTTGATTAAAGACAAAGAACGTCTAGCTGTAAGTCCACCAACCATAAGAGAATCTAAATTTAATAATGAGTACTTAAATTTAATTGATAAGATAAAGGATTTTAGGATATATATTTATGAAAAATATGGATTTGATAAAGCGCTATATTTCCTATTAAATGCAGATCAAATTAAAATAATCATTTCATCAAATGCTAGAATGGATATAAATATGCTTTCGGAGAGAATATGTCTAAATGCTCAATGGGAAATTAGAGATTTATCAACAAAGAAGCTAATGATTTTAAGAACATTGTCGGATACATTATATGAGAAGGCTCTTCCTTCATGTGTTAATGGTAAATGTAAGGAAGGAAGGTTGTCCTGTGGAAAGGTATTAGAAGTAAAAAGGAAGTTTTCCCAATCAAAGGCTAAGAATTAAGCTATTAAACATTTAACAAGAAAATGACTAATCATAAAAATTGATAAGGTATAACGAGTTAACTTGATATTAAACAAGTAGAATACTTAAGTTTATTTGGAATATAAATTTTTCATAGTGAAAAGAAACCGTGATAGATAAAAAATATCTACACGGTTTTTTATTTTTTATATAAAAACTCTTTATTCTTTTCAGTTATTACTGCAATATTAGTGTCTAAATGCTGAAGCTTCTTAGATAGCTTTTTTGGTATATTAAATTTATCACTGAAATGCATAGGAAATAGTACTTTTGGTTTTATGGTTTCAATAAAATATTTACATGCAAGATAATAAAATTCTTGGAGTCTAGGATCAGCTGGAACAAATGCCATATCTATTTTTTTACCTATTAGTTTGTCAACTTCTGATTTAAAATCTTTTTCCTCTTTTGATTGCGTTTCTTTACTATCATTTTGCCAATGCCACCAATTTAAATCTCCACTATGAAATATTATCAACCCATCAACTTCTATTAAAAAAGATACGCCCAAATCAGTTGAACCATATGTATTAATTTTCAAGCTATCTATTTTGGTTTCCTCATTTTTACTTACAAAGTAAGTATCAGATATTTGTTCATTTAATTCTACGTCATTACTTAATATATATCTAATGTCAGGATTTGATTCCTTCCACTGAAATATTTCTGGATCAAAATGATCCTTATGACTATGACTCACAAATACATAAACGTTTTTTCTATTATTGAAGAAATCCGAGGTTAAAATTTTACTAGAGTTTATAATGTGATGACAGGTGTAATCGAAATAGTCAAAGATTAAAGTATGATTTTCAGTTTCAACTAAAAAGCTACTGTGAAACAAATGTGTTATTTTTGCCTTTCGAGTACTCACTTTAGCACCTCCACAACATATTCCAATTTTTTACTATACAATATATTTTATAACATAAAAAAATCTAAAACAAGGTACTAAAGTACCAAATTAAATTAAGCTAAACTTTTAAAAAAATTATCATAGAAAAAATTAATACTTATATACTTTGATATAAATAAAACTTATTAGATTAATACTCAAAACAATAATATAATTATTAGGTGGTAGGTATAAAGTATAAAATAACGAGCTTTAGGAGGAATATAATGAAAAAAACAGCAATCTTACTTATATCATTAGTGATAGTAGCAGCAACATTAATTGCTTGTTCTTCTGATAAAGATACTGGCAATAATAATTCAGCTGAAATGCTAAAAGTTAACAAAGAATCAAAAGAAGTGGAAATAGTAACAGAGGTTAATGCTAAATATTTTACGGAGCCAACAAGACATGGAATAGTATTTGAAGGTGGTTCAAATGGTGAAAAATCAGTTTTAAGAGGATTAGCTGATGAAAAGGAATTTTATCAAGCTTTAATAGATATTGGAGCACAAGCAGGTAATAACATTACTTTAGAGGACGTAGGAAGTGGAGAGAAGGTTGAAGGAGATAAATTAGATGTAACTGTAACTTGGGAAGGATTAGGTAAGGAAATTCCTTTTAGTGATATAATCACTTCTAGTGATCCTAGACCAATGGATATTAGATTCGGTGGAAATCTTGAGAGGGCAAAGTCTAAAAATACCGGATGTGTTTTATGCCTTGATAGTTGTGCTGTAGGTATTACAAGTGATAATAGTTATGGCAGTGGAGAATCTGACACAGTTAAGTTTTATGGAAATAAAGAAGTTTTACCTGAAGATGGAACTAAAGTAACAGTAACGTTTAAGTTAGCTGAATAAAAATTAATGATAAGGTACGGCGAATAATGCCGTACCTTATTAGTAGTTATATGGAGGGTTAACATGAAATACTTTAATATCTTATACAATAGTTTTTTATGGGGAATTATATTTTCTGTGTTAGCATTTCAAAATAAATGGTTAGAAATGAGGATAAATATAGGAATCATTATTCCGATAACCATTATAATTGCTTTTATAGTATTTATTTTATTTGAGAAAATCAATAGATTTAATATAGACGAAATATTAAGCTTTAAATTTGCTTTTATTAATACTATTCTAATGATAGTTTTTACTATAATTATTATTGGAATAGAAAGAACTAAAATTCTTCCAGCAGCTATTATTAGAGAGCTTCTTGGAATGACAAAAGTTAGTTTCTCAAGAATAAATATGGTTATTATATCAATAATTATACTTGGATTGGTTATTATTGGTTTTAGTCGTAATAAGAAATAAAAATACAGATAGTTGAAAACTAATATTTTAATCTAAAGTTAATATTAATATAAGGTCTTTTAAACTTACATCCGTGGATAAATCCATGGATGTTTTTGTCAATTTAAAGGAATTCACTAACCTATGTAGAATTATCAAATAATGACTAATCTAAATCTATATAGGGTGATAACGTATGGAATCTTTAGTTAATGAACTTAAGGAAAAAAAGATTCTTAGTCAGGATGATATTTCTAAACTAAGAGAACATATTGAACAAGAATATCCTAATACTGATATTGGTAAACGGGCTTCTTTGTTATCTCGTTATATATATAAATCTATAGACAATAATTTAAATGGATTTAGTAAAGAGCATAAAGAAGCAATCAAGAAAAAGCTAGTGGAGATATTTATTTATCAAGATAAGGGGATAATAGATAAATCAGATGTCTTATTTATTTGTTCTGAGCTTCAAGATAATACAGAAGAGTTTCTGGAAAGTCTTACATCTTGGATTAACAGCAATATACAGAATTTTGTTAGAAAAGAAGATATAAGTGAATATATTGCATGTGCAGTAGATACAACTTATAGCAATGATATCATTAGTGTATTTAAAAAGTACTATAATTATTTAAAAGAAAAAATCTGTTATTCGTTAACATCATTAGTTGAAAATAAAGATAAAAAAATAATAATAGCTGCTAGTATATCCCTAGTGTTTACTTTAATGATATTTAGTAAACATTTAAATACTGATTCATTTTTTAAGTTACGATTATTTGGAAATAATAAGAGTGATTATATAGATTTATCTTATCAGAATAGAAATATTATGAAACCAGAAATTATTGAATATAAACCTAGTGATTTCCATTTAAGTGAAGACTCTTACTACCTACATATTCCAGATGAACTGAGATACAAGGTAATAGATAGGGAGAAACTAAAGAAATATCTTAAGTCAAGAAATTCTATACTATATCAAGAGCCTTATTTTTCTAGTTTAATTGATACTGCAGAGGAATTCGGTTTAAATCCAAATGTATTATTTGCCATAACAGGTCAAGAACAGTCTTTTGTTCCTATTGACCATGAACATGCTGAAGAGATAGCTAATAATCCTTTTAATGTATTTGGGAGTTGGGTTAAATATAATACAAATATAAAAGACTCATCAGAGATAGCAGCTAGGACTATATGTAACTTGCTTAAGAATAAACCTAATGACGTTAACTCATTTAAATGGATTAATAGAAAATATGCTGAAGATAAAAGATGGTGGTGGGGTGTAAATCAGTTATATGAACAGCTAGAAGAAGCAGTTAAATAAGTAAATTTTATAGTGAAATATTAAATATGATATATTTTATTTTTAAGGTTTTTACATCTTTAAATAAAATAGATAGAAAAATAATATTGTGATATACTTTATATTGACTTTAGTTTTTATTTTTATTACAGAAAAGAGGGAATTGTATGGAAGATCAAAATATACATAGAGTACATATTGAGGATAAAGAAATAATTTTGATAGGAACTGCCCATGTATCAAAGAAAAGTGCGGAACAAGTAAAACAAGTAATAGAAGAAGAACAGCCTGATTCAGTTTGTATTGAATTAGATAAACAGAGATATAAGTCAATACGAGAAGGTCAGAAATGGAAAGACATGGATATATTTAAAGTAGTAAAGGAAAATAAAGCGTTACTATTATTAGTCAATTTAGTAATGTCATCCTTTCAAAAAAGAATGGCAAAACAGTTTGGTATAAATCCAGGACAAGAGATGATTCAAGGTATTCAGTCAGCTGAAGATATAGATGCGAATCTAGTTTTAGCAGATAGAGATATAAATATTACCTTTACTAGAGTGTGGCGAGGAATTAATTTTTGGGGAAAAATAAAGCTTTTTTTTGAGTTGTTTTTCAGTATCTTTAGTGACGAAGAGATTACAGAAGAAGAATTAGAAAAATTAAAAACAGAAGATATGCTAACATCAATGCTCAGTGAATTGGGGGACTCATTTCCAAAGCTTAAAAATGCATTAATTGATGAGAGAGATAAGTACCTATCCCATAAAATAAAAACTGCTCCAGGAAAAAAAATAGTTGCAGTTTTAGGTGCAGGACACGTGCCTGGAATTAAGGAGGAAATACTTAAAGATCAGAATTTAGGAGATTTAACAAAGGTTCCACCGAAATCAAAAGTTGGAAAGATTATAGGTTGGATGATTCCTATCATAATTCTCAGTATCATTGGATATACATTTTATACGAATAGAAATACTGGAATAGATCAAACAATTAGTTGGGTATTATGGAATGGATCACTTTCTTCATTAGGTGCTTTAATTGCCTTGGGACATCCATTATCAATTCTTACAGCTTTTGTAGTTTCACCAATAAGTTCTCTAAATCCAGCTCTAGCGGCAGGTTGGTTTTCGGGTATAGTTGAGGCTTTTATTAGAAAACCAAAGGTAGAAGATTTTCAAAATTTATCTGATGACGTATTTACAATAAAAGGCTTTTGGAGAAATAAAGTTACTAGAATACTTCTAGTTGTAGCATTAACTAATCTTGGTAGTGTTTTAGGTACAGCTATAGGTGGAGCTGATGTCATAAGACTATTTATTAAGAACATAATTGGATAAATTTTAGTATTATGATTAAACAAAGCTTCGAGGAGGGGTTTCATGAAAAAAGATATAAATTTTAATGAGTATTCAACTGAGATGCTTGAACAACTAAAAAAAGGTGCTTTTTTAACTGTAAAAGATGGAGATAAAGTGAATACGATGACTATAGGTTGGGGAAACATTGGTGTAGTATGGGGTAAGCCCATATTTACTGTTGAAGTAAGATATAGTCGATACACATATGAACTACTTGAGAACTCCAAAGAATTTACTGTAAGTATTCCATTAAATAAAGACTTAAAAGAAGAGCTAGGAATATGTGGTACAAAATCAGGAAGAGATATAGATAAATTTACAGAATGCGAGCTTACACCTGAGCAAGGAAAAGTTCTATCTACTCCTATAGTCGGAGAATGTGAGTTGCATTATGAATGCAAGGTTGTATATAAGCAAGCAATGGAACCAGGCACATTAAGTGATGAAATAAAAGAAAAGTATTATACCAATAATGATTACCATGTATTATATTATGGTGAAATTGTAGCAACATATGTAAAAGAAAACTAATATAACTTTAATAGAACAATAAATAAAAAAATCGCATCTGTTTAGTGGTATTGCAGATGTGATTTTATTTATTTATATTCCTTATTCTAAATTTAAGGCATTCTTCTTGATTATCACTTTCACAAAAGCTACAGTCTTGAATATTATAGTTTTTTCTAATTTTAATTGATAGTTTGTTGAAAGTTTCTAAATATTGACTGCTAGTTTTATCAACTGCTATAAACTGAACTCCATATTCCCAAATATCTTCCTTGAGCGCTTGTCGTCTTACAATAAATCCTGAAAATTGCTTTGATTGGTCCAATATATCTGTTTGAAAGTCTAAAATAATACCTTCAGATATTGGCATTTTCATATTAGATATAAATCTCAGGCCACTGGCACTTATATCTTCTATACATACTCTTGTTCTACCTGTATTTACTGGCTTTTTATTAACTAGAGCTATAGTCATAGTTGCACATAAAGGATTATTAAAATATATGCGAAAATAACTGCGTTGGTTTTTCTCGAATTTTTGAAGCATAAAAACCTCCTTTGGAAAAAGATTTGTTATATGTATGATACAAAGTATTTAGATCCATAAAATTGTTTAGTTATATGTATAATTATAATAAAACATCACGATGATGTATAGCCATAGAGTTAAGAAAAAATATCTGATTTAGATACATTAAAATTTAATATAAATGCCTGAATATTCGTACCTTTTTAGCCTTTTTAGCATATATTAAATTAGCGAGAAAGGGGGGTTTATATTGATTATTCATGTAGTGCAGCCAGGTGAAAGTATATATACTATTGGACAGCTATATGGGGTATCGCCATCAAAAATAGCTAGTGATAATGAACTAGAATCGCCTAATTTGTTAACACCAGGTCAATCCTTAGTGATATTAGAAGGAACTAGAAGACATAGGGTGGTTCAAGGACAATCTTTGTATACAATAGCAAGATTATATGGAGTAACTGTTGAAGATATACTTGAAGTAAATCCACAGATAACAGATCCAAGGCAATTATATGTAGGTCAGATTATTAACATACCGCCTAGAACAAGAAAATTAGGAACTATTGATGTTAATGGATATGCTTTGCCAAATATAGATATGGAGGTTCTTAGTAAAACGCTTCCTTATTTAACTTACTTGAGTATATTTAGTTATCATGTTAATTCAGATGGCAGTTTGAGTGGTATAGAAGATGAGTCACTGATAGAAGCAGCTAGAAATGCTAATGTAGGTCCTTTAATGGTAATTACAAATATAGATGAAGAAGAAGGGGGCTTCAGTAGTGATTTGGCTCAGACAATTTTAACTAATGAAGAAGTACAAAATACACTAATAGAAAATATTATTACTACACTAGAAGAAAAGAACTACTATGGATTGGATATTGATTTTGAGTTTATTTACTCTGAAAACAGAGAAGATTATAATAATTTCTTAAGAAAGATAACAGCACGTCTTAATGACTTAGGCTATACTGTTAGTACTGCCTTAGCACCTAAGGTATCTGCTGATCAACAGGGATTACTATATGAGGCACATGATTATCCTGTACATGGAGCTCTTGTAGATCACGTTATTTTAATGACATATGAATGGGGATACACTTATAGTGCTCCTATGGCTGTAGCGCCAATTAATCAAGTTAGAACAATACTAGATTATGCAGTAACAGCTATTCCTAGTGAGAAGATTCTTATGGGTATTCCTAATTATGGATATAACTGGACCTTACCATATACTCCTGGAACAGCTGCAAGCTCAATCTCTAATACGGCAGCTGTAGAGTTAGCTGCAAGGGTAGGAGCAGCTATACAATTTGATTCAGAATCTAAATCACCTTATTTTAGATATTATGATGAGAATGGAGTACAACATGAGGTATGGTTTGAAGATGCTAGGAGTATTGAAGCAAAATTACTTCTTGTAGACGAATATGACCTCGGTGGAGTAAGCTATTGGACTATAAATAGGTTCTTCCCACAAAATTGGTTAGTTTTAAGCTCCTTATATGATGTACGTAAGGTTCTTTAGAATTAATATGGTATAAAAAATAATTTTACTTCATATGAACTATGTAATTTCTTTAAATATAAAAGTATAGATAGAGTTTAGGCGTTATGAATATATTTCATAGCGCTATTTTATTATGAGAAGAAATTACATAATTAAACTTATAAATTGAGTTATAAGATATATCTATAGAGTTTGGACAAAGTATAACAAATTTCTATTTAACTAAGTTTTTTCCCCATGATATACTTTACACGAACAACTATGAAAACGACAATAAATGAAGTTAACAGGGGGTATATGGAATGAAAAAAATTATTAGTTTATTACTTGTTGGATTATTACTAATACCAGTAATGATGACAGCTTGTAGTCAAGGTGAAGAAACATCACAGGATGTGGAGTTTAAGTATTACAGTGCAGAGAAGGTAAAAGAAAGTATTGAAAATGATGAAGAATTTGATTTAGTGGATATACAAGTGCAAGAGGAATACGATGAGCACCATATTGCTGGAGCAATTGAAACTAATGCTTATCCTGTAAAAGAGGATACAGATAAAGCTAAGATTGATGCTATCTATTCTCAGCTTGAAGGGAAAGAAAACCCGATAGTAATAGTATGCCCACGTGGTGCAGGTGGTGCAGAAAGAACATATAAGTACTTATTAGAAAAAGGAATTAATGAAGATCGTTTATTCATACTTGAAGATGGTCAAGCTGGATGGCCATATGAAGATCTTTTAGCTAAATAGTCAATAATTGCCCTTTCTTATGTGGAAAGGGCTTATTTTTCATAGACATGGAGGGTGTTGCTAATGAATAAAATTAAAAAGTCAACATGGATAAAAATTGGAGTTTTAGCTGCCATAATTCTTGTATATTTCTTTGTTGAACCTGTTAATAGTACAGTAAAACAATTATTCGCCTTATTTAGTAAAATGGATGTAAATGCAATAAAGGAATATATACTAGGCTTTGGTATATGGGCACCTGTAATATCTTTTTTTCTTATGGTTTTTCAATCTGTAGCAGCACCGTTACCAGCTTTTCTGATCACATTTGCAAATGCAGGCCTATTTGGATGGATAAAGGGTGCTATATTATCATGGGCTAGTGCAATGGCAGGAGCTACTTTATGCTTTTATATTGCTAAGCTTTATGGAAGAAAGACCGTTGAAAAATTGACTGGTAAATTTGCGTTAGATAATGTTGATAGTTTTTTTGACAGATATGGGAATTATGCTATATTAATTGCAAGACTTCTTCCATTTATGTCATTTGATATAGTAAGCTATGCTGCTGGGTTGACATCTATGAGCTTTTGGTCCTTTTTCTGGGCTACTGGATTAGGTCAGCTTCCTGCAACATTAATTTATTCATATGTTGGAGGTATGTTAGTTGGTGGTGTTAAGAAATTTGTATTTGGATTATTATTATTATTCTCATTGAGTATATTGATTTTCCTTATAAAAAAAGTGTGGAATGAGAAAAAAGCTAAACAGATAAATTAAAAATAGTCAAATAAAGTGGTGGGATAAAATGGAAAAGTCCAAGCTATCTAATAGTGCTATAGAAACAGTAAAAGATACTGAAAAAAATTGTATAGGATGTAAATTGTGTATGGAACATTGTCCTATGTTAAATAAGTTTTGTAGTTCTCCTAAGGAATTACTTAAGAATATTGTTAAAGGAGAAGAAGTTGACCCATCAATTCCATATTCATGTACTTTATGTAATTATTGCAATGTAGTATGTCCTAATGATGTTAGTCTAAAAAATGCATTTTTAGATATGCGAAAGGATTTATTTTCAAGAGAAAAATCGAAAATAAAAGAGTTAGGATACAATACTGTGAAAAATCATCAAAAGAACAGCTTCTCCAAAATTTTCAGCACTAGTATTAAAGGATTTGAAGATGAAAAGGTTCATAGGAAAAGAAGTGTATTCTTTCCTGGTTGCAGTTTGTCTTCTTATAGTCCAGACATAGTTTTGAGAACTTATGATTATCTAAAAGAGAAGTTGCCTGAAGTAGGAATAATGCAGAATTGTTGTGGAAAGCCAACATATTCCATGGGAGATATGGAGCAGTTTAAAGAATATAGCAAAAAACTAGAAAAGGAATTTTCAGATAATAATATAGATGAAATAATTGTAGCCTGCCAAAACTGCTTTAAAACATTTGAGGTAAGTAGTAATGTTAAGGTTACATCTTTATGGGAGATAATATCGAATTATGGAATACCAAATGAGGTGAGAGGTATTGGCAAAGGGATAGATTTATCATTTGCAATACATGATCCTTGTCCCACTAGATATGAAAGGATTATTCATGACTCTATAAGAGATATAACTAATCAGTTGGGATTGAAAATTAAAGAAATGGAGTTTTCAAGAGAAAAAACTCTATGTTGTGGGTCTGGTGGTATGTTAAATGTGACTAATAATTCTTTAGCACAAAGTCAGATGAAAAAAAGGGCTAATCAAGCAGATACAGACCATATATTAAGCTATTGTGAAGAGTGTGTGGAGTCAATGAAAAGAGGAGGAAAGCAATCTTTTCATATATTAGACTTACTTTTTAACACTCATATTTATTCTACTTTTACTCAAAAAGACCAAGGTACCATAAAAAAATGGATAAATAGATATAAGAGCAAGCAGAAAATAAATAAAATTAAATAAATATAAAAACAGAGTAATATAATTTTGTGTTAGATTATATTTTCAGATAAGAATTGTTTAAATTAATTTTTTATTAGTATAAAAAGGGGGCGAAGGATAGATTATGAATAAAAAAATCACAAAAACTAGTATAAAGGTTTTACTAATAGTTTTATTTGTTGGAATAGTTTATGTGTTAAATAAGATGAATGTATTTAAAGGTTTAAGCCCAGAAGATATTAAAGCTTATCTAGATTCCTTTGGATTACTAGCTCCAATAGTTTATATCGTTATGTTTACATTTATTCCTTTAACTCTTTTTCCAGACTCGATACTTGCAATAGCTGGTGGTATGGGGTTTGGCTTAATTAAAGGAAGTATATTAACAATGATAGGAGCTTTACTTGGAGGCACATTATCCTTCTATATAACAAGACTCTTAGGAAAAGACTTTATAAAGCGGATTATTAAAAAAGATATATCGTTTATAGGAGAGCAGTTAAAACAGAAAGGTTTTTTTATTATACTAATATTAAGATTAGTCCCTTTATTTCCTTTTGATGTAATAAGCTATAGTGCAGGTCTTTCAGATATTAAATATAGAGATTTTATTTCTGCTACCATTATTGGCACTATACCAGGAATCTTAGTTTATACAAATTTAGGAGACAAATCTACTCAATTTGGTTCAATGGACTTCTATATTTCAGTTTTTCTATTATTGGCATTACTTTTAATATCGATGGTACTTAAAAAATATATAAGTATTGATAAAGTACGAAGAAAATTAGATAATATTGAATCTTAAGAGATTAGAAAAATGGTATTTATGGATAAACTTTAGAAAATCATAAACTGAAATTTCATAAAGGTTATTTAATAATAGACTTAAAAATTATCTAGTTGATGATAAATTGCAGAGGAGATGAATAGTTGTGAAGAAAAAAATTGCAGTTATATTAGCTACAATGCTAGTTGCTTTAACCTTTGTTAGTTGCTCGCAAGACAATAAACAAGTGGACACTGTAAACTTACTAGATGAAGATTGGAATACAATTATTGAAAAAGCAAATGGCCAAACTGTTAATATGCATATGTGGGGTGGAGATGAAGCTGTTAATAAATATATAGACCAATGGGTATCACCTAAATTGAAATCTCAGTTTAACATAGTATTGAATCGTGTACCTATAAATGATGCAAAAGATATGATAAATAAATTATTAACAGAAAAACAGGTAGAAAAAGAAGAAGGCAGCATAGATATTTTTTGGATTAATGGTGAAAATTTTAAAAATGCAAAAGACAATGACTTATTATTGGGGTCATTTGTTAAAAAACTACCAAATTATAATATGTATATTGATAATGAAGCTGATGATTTAAATTATGATTTTGGACAAGCTACAGAGGGCATGGAAGCTCCATGGGGAAAATCTCAATTTGTTTTTATATATGATTCTGAGAAAATTAAAAATCCACCTACAACTATGGATGAATTAAAGAAATGGGTTAAAAATAATCCAGGAAAGTTCACATATCCTGCACCACCAGACTTCACTGGAAGCGCTTTTATACGTAATGGTATTATAGAAGTCACTAGTGGATATGAATCATATATGGAAGATATGGACCAAGAGTCTCTTTTAAGCAAAATAAGTCCATTTTGGGAATATTTAAATGAAATAAAACCATATCTATGGAGAGAAGGCAAAACATATCCTGAAAGCTCAGGGAAATTAGATCAAATGTATAGTAATGGAGAAGTTTGGATGACTATGTCATATAATCCTGTTCACGCAGCTAATAGAATAAAAGAAGGACAATTTCCACAGTCTACTAAAACTTTTGTACTTGAAGAAGGGACCTTATCTAATACACATTATTTAAGCATTCCTTATAATAGTGTAAATAGAGCAGGAGCGTTAGTTGCTATTAATTTCATGCTATCACCAGAAGCTCAGATAGCTAAATTTAATCCTAATAATTGGGGAGATGGCCTAGTAATATCTACAGAAAAGTTAAATGAAGAAGATAAGGCAGGGTTAGAATCAATTGATAGAGGTGATGCAACCTTATCTCCACAAGAATTGCAGATTCATAGAATACCTGAAATGCCTTCAAAGTATGTAGATACAATTGAAAAGGATTGGCTAGAGAATGTTGCAAAATAGAAAACCATATTTACTAATATTACCTTCTTTATTAGCTACAGTTTTCTTATTTATTGGAGGAATATTATATGGAATTTTTGAGAGTATCGGTTTTTCGCCTCTTGTAGGTGAAAAACAGGTCACTCTTAAGTATTATCTAGAGATTTTTAATAGTGATGATTTTTGGCAAGCCTTTTTTACTACAATACGTATTGCATCTCTATCGACAATATTTTCAGTTATTTTGGGAGTATTAATCATTTATTTTTTATATATAATGAAGGTTAATAAAAAAAATCAATCAGCTATATTAGCCCAAAGATTATTTCAAGTTCCTATGCTTTTTCCATATTTAGTTTTTTCTTATATAGTATATATTATTTTTTCATCTACTGGATGGTGTTCGAGAATTTTATATGGCTTAGGTATTATTGATTCAATGGATAATTTTCCTATTATGATAAATGATAGATTTGGATGGGGAATTATAATCGCATATGTATGGAAGACAAGTCCTTTTGTAGTACTTATGCTTTATCCTGTCTTATTAAAGGTCCCATTATCACTAATAGATGCAGCTAAGGTCTTTGGAGCTAATAAATTTACAGCTTTCAAGGAAGTTGTTTTTCCTCTCTTAATTAGTCCTTTAAAATTATCTGCATTTATAGTATTTTCCTATTCATTTCTTGCCTTCGAAGTACCGTATATATTGGGAGTCACTTATCCAAAAACTCTATCGGTATATTCATATCTAACATATACAACTGGTAATCTATCGGAACGGCCCAAGGCAATGGCTATAAATATAGCTTCTACTTTTTGTGTTATAGTAATAGGACTGATATTTTATTTACTAAAGAAAGGAGAAGGTAATGAAGGATAAGACTACAAATGGAGTTATATTAATAGGAATTATATTTATTGCTTTAATAAGCATATTACCCTTTGTTTTTCTATCTATATTGAGCTTTTCTCAAGGATGGGCATGGCCTAAAATATTACCGAATTCTCTAAGTCTTGGAGCATGGAAATATGTATTTGCGCCTACCTCTGGCACTATAAATGCCATTTTCACCAGTTTGAAGGTGGCTATTGTAGTAACTATTATTAATCTAGTATTAGCTATACCTGCAGGGGATGCCCTTGGTAGATATAAATTTAAAGGAAAGAAAATAATAGAAGCTATTTTACTAATGCCAATAATAATCCCGCCGATTATAATAATGATGGGGATGCATAAAACCTTTATAGTATTTAATCTTACAGAATCTACTCTAGGAGTTATTTTATGTCATATAGTTCCGACACTACCTTATATGATTAGGGCAGTAACAATAAGCTATAATCAACTAGGCTTTAAATGGGAAGAGCAAGGTAAAATGCTTGGAGCTGGAAAAATAGATCGTTTTTTTAACATAGTTTTTCCTTTCTTAATTCCTGGAATTGTGGCGGGATCGAGTTTATCTATAGTGATATCATTGAGTCAATACATTATTACAGTTCTAATGGGTGGTGGTCAAGTAGTTACTTTGCCTATGATTATGTTTCCCTTTATAAATGGAGGGAATCAGGGGATAGGGGCAGCTTACTCTATTTTATTTGCTTTAATAGCTGTTATAGCATTAATTGCTATGGACTTATTACTTAAAAGATATTATAATGATAGGAAAATTAATTAATATTAAAAGACAAACCTGAATTATGAAAACCTTTGATTAAGAAAGGAATAATATTGATGACAAAATTATGTTTAGAAGGAATCGAAAAGTCATATATAAAGAATAATAGCTCTAAGAATAAAAGTGAAGATGATTTTAGAATACAGATTGACGAATTATTAATTAATGAAGGAGAATTTTTTGGAATAGTGGGGCCTTCGGGATGTGGCAAAACAACGCTTTTAAAAATAGTAGCTGGATTACAAGAAATTAATAAAGGAGAAGTAATAATTGATGGTAATAACATTACTAAAATTTCTGCTGAAAATAGAAACATTAGTATGGTTTTCCAACAGCCACTGTTATTTCCACATATGACAGTAGAAGAAAATGTTACATTTGGATTGAAGATGAAAAAGATAGATAAAACTGAAAGGAAGAAAAGAGCAAAACAAATATTAGAAAGTGTTGGTTTAAATGGATATCTATATAGATATCCATCGGAATTAAGTGGAGGTCAAAAGCAAAGAGTTGCCATAGCAAGAGCTATAGCATATAAGCCAGAAGTATTACTAATGGATGAACCTTTTAGTTCTTTAGACCCTGCCTTGAGAGAAGATATGAGAAATTTAATTCTAAAGCTTCACAGTAAATATAAAATGACTACGATCTTTGTTACCCATGATAGGGAGGATGCATTTACTCTTTTTGATCGCATGGCAATAATGAGAGGTGGAGAAATACTTCAAATAGGGTCGCCTAAAGAAATTTATGAAAATCCTTTGACTAAGTATATTGCAGGATTTATGGGATACAAGAATATTTTTCAAGGTCATATAAATGTAAATGAATTTGTAGGAAAAAATGTGAAATTTAAGTTACCTAATCAAAATTATTTAAAAAATAAGTCAATCTATGGATATATAGTAATCCCTTCGGAAAGTCTAGAGGTTAATCTTGTAGAAAAAAACAATCAAAACATAAAAAAAATGCATCAAATAGAAAGTAAGGATTATTATGCTTTTCTTGGTATTTTAGAGGAGGTTAATTACAATCAAGGCTTACTCTATTTAAAGATAAAATATAATTCAGAAGAAATATTTATTACTCAAAAAAATAAATTTAGCGAAGATTTGAAAATAGGACAAAATATTTTAGTAGAATATATGCCTGAAAAAATACATTTTATTGAAAAGAAGGTTAGGGGGTAAAGTATGCTAGATACACATGCAAGAAGATATGTAAGTCCAGTCATAAGAATAATTGCAAAGGCATTTTTGAAATACAATATCAGTGCTAATCAAATTACAATATTAGCTTTTTTAATAGGTGTTTTAACAGGTCCTCTTATTTATTTTGATTTCCCTATTTTAGCATGTATTTTTTTATGGATTTCTGGATTATTAGACGCAGTAGATGGAGCAGTGGCTAGAATGAAAAAAAATATAACAGCTTGGGGAACCCTTATGGATATAACTTTTGATAGAATAGTAGAATTAGCTGTTATTATTGGACTAGCTTTTAAATATACTAATATAAGAATAGAGCTTTTAATGTTAACATCTGCCATAATATTTTCAATGACGATCTTTCTCACAGTAGGGGCATTAACAGAAAAAAAAGGAGAAAAATCATTTTATTATCAAGCAGGAGTGGCTGAAAGGACAGAAGGATTTATATTACTTAGTATCATGATTTTATTTAATAATTTGATAGTTTGGAGCACCATCATATTTACTATTCTTGTGACTATAACAGCTTTTCAGAGAATGATAGAAGCAAAAAGAATATTTGATACAATAGATAAAAATAAGTAAGAATATTTAAAGTTAATGAAAAAATTTATAAAAAAATAAAAAAAAGATAAAAATTTGAAGGATTATGCAGATTAATCTTGAAATATGATTTTATAAGAATATTTGTCATTTAAAGTGCTTTATAAAATATTTTCTAGTAATATATAGCTCAAATATGACTATTGAAAGGGAGAAAATAAATGGATTATATCTCAAATAAAATAGAAACTTTAATTACGAAGATTATTAGTTTATATGAAAAGCATTTAGATATTGATAAAAGTCAAATATCAATAGTAAAATATTCCTTACGACTGGTAATTAGCACAATTATTGGCTATTTGTTGGCACTAGTATGTGCATACTTTTTAGGTACTTTTAGTTATGTTCTAACAATTATGATTACTATATCTATATATAGATCCTTTTCAGGAGGTGCCCATTGCAGTAGCATGATAAATTGTGCAGTATATGGTATGATTATAATAAACCTATTGGGATTATTAGTCTCTAAAACGATCTTACCTAATCAAGGTATTATTTTAGTACTTTGCTTTCTAGCATTTTTATTTGCAATTTGGACAATAAATAAATATGCTCCTGCTGATACACCCGGTAAACCTATAGAATCTAAGGTAAAAAAAGTTAAGTTGAGAAAAAGGTCTTTTTTAATAATATGTATCTGGTATGGGAGTACTATAGCTTGGCATTTTATCTTTAAGGAGATGCATCAGATTATTTATATTTCAGCAATAGGAATAATCTGGCAATCATTTACCCTTACTCCAATTGGATATAAGTTTTGTCATATCTGGGATATGGCATTAAATAAAATATTCTTTATAAAGGGGGATATGTATGCTTAAAAAAATGCTACAACTATCAGTGGTTTTTTTTACACTAATCGCCTTTGCTAACGTGGCAGCTGCCACAAGCGTAATTGCCTATCAACCAGAATTGCCAGAAGAATTAAAAGACATCGAGTAGATAGTAAAAGACTCTTTGAGTCTTTTACTATGATCACAAGTTTATATAAAAGGATGTGAAACTATGTTGGTAATTATAGAGAAACTTATAATATTTTTCATAGAACCTTTTTTAATGATAGGAGCTGGGCTTGGTGTAACTGGAAATGGAATTAGCAAAGGAAAAATGGCATCAATATCAGCGATTTATTCATTACTTACTTATGGAATAAGAACATTTTATAAAATGCGCGGAATACCACTCGGGACTCATACAATAATATTATGTATTAGTTTAGTTATAATGTTAATACTTATAGGAAAGAAAAAGGCATTGGATAGCACTATTGCTGTATTATTTAGTCTAGGACTAATAGTACTAGGAGAAGGAGTATTTCTCTTTCCATTGATAGATTTATTACATATAAATCTTGCAGTAGTTTTAGGGAAGCCTGGAATGACCATAGGATTAGGACTTATGTCTGAAATACCTTTAATAATAGCTTTTATTCTATGTTACATTTTTAAAATTACTATAATCGATTTAAACTATTTTAAAGAAGCCAAAAGAATGTAGGTGTATCAATGAAACTTGATTCTAAAGCATATATATTAGTTATAGCAATATTGGCTCAAAATGTTGTAGTATTATTATTAGCTAACAAGACCTTTGTTAGCTTTTTAGACCAAACCATAGATGCATATAGATATCCTCTATTTGTAGCAATATTTATAAATATATTAGGTTTTATTGGAGTTATATCCGTACATTATATAATAAAATTTCTAAAAAAAGAAAAGGATTTTATACTAAAATTAAATGATTCAAAGGGTATAATTGATGCTCTTCAAGGACAAAAACATGATTTTAATAATCATCTTAATGTTGTGGCTGGACTTTTACAAATAGGAAAAGATAAGCAAGCTTTAGAATATATTTTTAAGATATCAGGAAAGGTAGAAGAGGTATTTTCTATATCTAAAATTAAAAATGTGGAGATTGCCGCTACTTTATATAGAAAATGTGCAATTGCAGAGAGCAAAGGAATAGAAGTAGACCTTTATATAGATTCAAATTTAGAATACATTAAAATTGCTCCAATAGATATATGTAAAATACTTTTTAATTTGATTGATAATGCTATATATGAACTTGATAACTGTAGAGATGAAGTAAGAGTTTTGACATTAGATATTAATGAAGTAGATGATAAATATAGGATAAGTATAGGAAATTCATATCCAGTACTATCTCCCGATTTATATAAAAAAGTTTTTGATAGAGGTTTTTCTACAAAAGGAGCGGGTAGTGGGCATGGATATGGATTAGGTATCGTAAAAAGTATAGTGGAGAAAAATAAGGGAATAATTTACGTGGAGAGTTTTGAAAATGTAGGAACAGTATTTACTATAGAATTACCCATGAATGTAAGGTTAAGAGAAGCAGAAGCTCAATAGTATACATTTTAAGGAAACCCATGGCAAAAATTACAACAAATACAAAAAATATGATATAATTATTAAAGAAGATTTAGGCTTGCCTAGGTCTTTTAAATTTTTACATTTACCCATATTTGAAAGAGTAAAATATGGGTATGATATTTATTGGAACATAAATTAAATATAATTAAATATATTACATAATATATTAAAAGAGGTGTTTAGATGGATAAGATAATAAAAAAAATAGTAGCCATTGATGAACAAGCCTTAAGTATTAAGAAAAAGACCGATAAAATTATTCAGAATAATAAAAAAAATCTTAAAAAGGAATTGGATAAAATACAAGAAGAAATGGTTAAAAATGCAAAGGATGAAGCGGAAAGCAAGTATGCAGAAATAATATCTAAAGGAGAGAGAAATTCTGAGGATATAACTACACAGGGGAACGAAAAATATAAAAAAATTGAAGATATGTATGAAAGAAAAAAGCCTAAATTACAGAATATGATATTTGATAAAATCTTTAAAGAAAGCAATAACCATTAATGGGTTATAATCATTCTATATACTCTAGGGAGTGGATAAAATGGGAATGGGAAGTGTGAAAGATTTTGCAGCCATAAACACTAAAATAAGAGCTTTAAAAGGTAAGATGCTTGATGAAAAGGATTATTTAAAGCTTATATCAAAAAAATCCGTACCTGAAATAGCTGAATATTTAAAGAACAATACATATTACACTGACGTTTTAAAGGACGAAGATATAAAAAATATTCATAGAAATAGGTTGGAGCTATTATTTAAAAAACATATTATAATACAATTTGAAAAGATACTTCATCACTTTACAGGTGAGTATAGAAAGCTTTTTAAAATTTTATTTATGAGATATGAGATAGAAGATTTAAAATTATATATAAGGGCATTATCTAGGGGAGAAAGTTTAGAAGAAGTAAAAAAACTGGTCTTATATTCAGGGATTTACAGTTCTATAGACCATGATTTATTAATAACTTCTAAAAGTATAAGCGAATTTGTTAGAAATCTTAAGGGTACTATTTATTATGATGGACTAAAGGGTTATCAAGATGAACAGGGAAGTAAATTGACTTTCTATTTAGAAATGAATCTAGATATATTATACTTTACTAAATTGTATGAACAAGCAGGTAGTTTAGATAAGAAGAATGAAAAAATCCTTAAGGAGCTTTTGGGGAAAAATATTGATTTATTAAATTTAGAATGGATATATAGAGGGATAAAATTTTATAAGTTATCACCTGAAGAATTAATTAACTATACTCTGAATGGTGGGTATTCATTAAGCTTTAATGATATAAAAAATCTTTGTTACTCTAAGGATGAAAAGGAACTAATAGAAAGAATGATTAATTCACAATATGGATTTTTATTTGATAATGAAGACACTCTCGACTTATTTATGGAAAGAAGAATTGAGAGATATCTTTATTTTCAATTTTTAGGGTATTATAGAAAGGAAAGAATGAATATAACTCAATCAATTGCGTATATTCATTTATTAGAATATGAAATTCGGGATATTATTTCTATAACTGAAGCTATAAGATATGACTTAGATAAAAGTCAAGTAAAGAGCTATCTAGTTCGGAAAATAGAAGGAAGTGATTTATAGATGGCTATAGAACAGATGGTAGTAATGAATGTGGTGGGGTTAAAAGACTCTGTCGATAATGTGGCAAGAGAAATAGTACTGATGGAAAACGTCGATATTATCAATGCTTTAAATGAGATAAATGAAAGTCATTTTACCTTAACTATTGAAGAAGAAAATGTTGAAGAAATTGTTGATATGTCACTAATAAAGCCGATGTCAGATGATGTTAGCTATGAAGATACATTTAAGAAAATTGATGATTTGAGTAATGTCTATGAGGAGAATTTTAAAGTTAATAAAAACTATTTAGATGAATCCTTTGATTATAAGCTATGTTCAGATAATGTTGATAGTTTATACGACAAACTAATAGCACCCTATGAGAAAATAATGGAATTGAAGGAAGAAAAGAAGAAGATAGAAGAATTTTATAGGAACTTCATGTACATAAAGGATTTAGATGTAGAGGTAGAGACATTTAAGAATTTAAATTATTTCACTTATACTTTTGGAATATTATCTAAAGAAAATGTTAAAAAGCTTAAGCGGAATTATGAGAATATTACAGCAATTGTATTGCATACTGGAACTAGTAAATCAGGTGAGGTGTATCTAGTTATTTCGCCTAAGGAAATGGAATTAGAAACTAATCGAATATTGAGATCGTTAAATTTTAATAAGATAGAAATGAAAATGAATTTCACAGGTACTCCTATGGAAATAGTGAAAAAATTAGAATCAAGAAACCAAGAAATAGACGAAAAATTATCTGAATTAAATAATAAATTTAATCAATTAAAGAGTCAATGTAAAGCATTAGTAGAAGAATGTTATAGCAAATTGGCCCTTCAATCTAAAATAAAAGAAGTTAAAAATCAAATGGTTTCAAGTAATAATTTTTTCTATTTATCTGGATGGATTCCTAAGAAGAATGAAAAAGAAATAATGGAAAGACTAGATCAGTTCGGAAATTTAATTATAGTGTTTAAAGGTGAGGAAGAATTTGAAGAGGGATTTAGTCCACCTACTAAGCTTAGAAATAATAAACTATTTAGTCCATTTGAATATCTTGTAAAGATGTATGGAATTCCATCTTACAATGAAATAGATCCGACGGTATTTTTAAGTATAACATATATGTTCTTGTTTGGAGCAATGTTTGGAGATGTTGGTCAGGGATTAATACTTTTTATTGGAGGATTACTTTCAAGGACAAAGTCAGAATTATTTGGGAATATACTTAGTAGATTAGGTATTAGCTCTATGGTATTTGGGTTATTGTATGGAAGTGTATTTGGGTTTGAGCACATTATTAATCCTGTGCTAATAAGTCCTTCGTTTGAGGATTTTGATAGTATAAATATTATTTTGATAAGTGCAGTTGTAATAGGAGTTGTACTATTACTTATAAGTTATGTTTATAGTATTATAAACGCTATAAAGCGAAAAGATTTAAAAGAAGGTCTTTTTGGAAGAAATGGTGTAGTTGGGTTAGTGTTTTATATTCTCCTACTTATACTAGTTGGCGGTAAAGTCAATAATGCTGAGATTATACCTACTATAGTCATAGTTTCTGTACTTATTGTACTAATTGGACTAATGGTGGTAAGAGAGCCTCTGTCAAACTTAATATTAGGAAAGAAGCCCCTTTATCACGAAACTATTTCTAGCTATTATATTGAAAGTGGCTTTGATATTTTAGAGACATTGCTTAATATGTTGAGTAGTACAGTTTCATTTATAAGAGTTGGAGCTTTTACATTAACCCATGTGGGGTTATTTGTAGCATTTGAAATAATAGCTCATCTATTGGGAAGTTTTACTGGTAGTTTAATTACTTATATCATAGCAAATATAATAGTTATAGGATTAGAAGGCTTAATAGTGTTTATTCAAGGCTTAAGACTAGAATATTATGAGCTTTTCAGCAAATATTATAAGGGAGAAGGTGTAGAGTTTAGTCCTATAAAATTAAATGATTAAAAAAAATAGAAAGATAGTATCAAATTAAATTATTAACTTTAAGTTTCAATTTTTAAGGAGGTATAACATGACATTAATTATGATAACAACAAGCATTATGGTATTAATGACAATTTCATCAGGTATGTTTCTAATGTATAAGGAATATAAAACTACTAAAAGCAGGCTTAAAAAAGTTTTAAAATATAATTTGTTTACATTTATTCCGCTACTTATAGGAGCTTTAGTGTTATTAGCTCCTAAAATCACCTTTGCCGTTTCTAATGGAATGGCACCTACAGATGGAAGTGGACTTGGTTATATTGCAGCTGCATTATCAACTGGTTTGGCAACTATAGGAGCTGGTTATGCCGTAGGAGCAGTGGGAGCATCAGCATTAGGGGCAGTTTCTGAAGATCCTAAAATATTAGGTAAAACCTTAATATTTGTTGGTCTAGCCGAAGGTATTGCTATCTATGGTTTAATAGTTTCAATATTAATAATCAGTAGATTGTAGTGATATTATGAAGTCATTTTTAATTAGCGATAATAGAGATACTCAAGTTGGTATGAGGCTAGCAGGTATTACAGGTGTTGTAGTCCATGAGAGGAAAGATATTCTAGCTGAATTAAATGAAGCCTTAAAAAATAAAGAAATTGGAATAATTATCATAACAAAAAATATTATGTCAAAGGCCCATGATGAGATTATGGAGATTAAGTTAAAACGAACATTTCCATTAATCGTAGTAATCCCTGATCGCCACGGATTTGGGGAAGAAGGGCTTTCGATTACAAAATATATTAGTGAGTCTGTAGGAATTAAGATTTGAGGTGTTAGATAATGATTACTATAGAAGAAAAACTCAATACTTTTTCTAAGATGATTTTTGAGAAAGAACAAAAGGAAGCTGACGAGAAGCTAAAAAATATGAGAGAAGAAAATCAAAGAATAATTGAAAATCATAAAAAGGAAATATCTAAAAAGTGTAATTTATTAATAGAGAAAAAAGTTAAAGAAGCTAAAACTAAAAAAAATGAAATGACATCTAAAGCCAGTTTAGAAGCAAGAAACAAAATTCTAAATGAGAAAAAAAGAATGCTAGCGGATCTTGTTTGTGAAATTAAAAACAGAGGAAGAAGGTTTATTGAAAATAATGAATATGAAGCCTTTTTAATATATGGATTATCAGATATATTTTCTAATATGAAAAAGGATACACATCTTTCCATATATGTTACTGAGAAAGATGTTAATAGATTTAGAGACAAAATATATAAATTGATAGAAAAAAGAGATTTAAGCTCCAATGAAATAGATATAATTCCAATTGAGGAAGATATCATAGGAGGATTTATAATTATAGACCATGATAAGGACATACGCATAGATCATACCATTAAAACGAGAATAGAAGATAATAAAGAATTAATTGGACAGATGCTCTATGAATCTTTAGAAGAATCAGGTGATGAAAATGAATAATTCTCAAGGTATAATTACAATGATAAATGGACCAGTTATTCAAGGCAGTAATATGTCTGACTATAAAATGAGAGAAATGGTAACAGTAGGCAATAAAAGACTTATAGGTGAGGTTATTTCTATTGAGGGAGATATAGGAACTGTTCAAGTCTACGAAGAGACAGAAGGACTTAAGATTGGAGAAGAAATTGTTTCTACAGGTAAGCCCTTGTCTTTAAAGCTTGGTCCTGGAATGATAGGAAATATGTTTGATGGAATAGAGCGACCTCTTAAAAGAATGAATTCTATGTCAGAAAATTTTATTGCAGAAGGTATAGGATTGATATCAATTGATACAGAAAAAGAATGGGAAGTAGATATATTTGTAAAAAGAGGAGATAGAGTAACACCAGGCTTAATCTTTGGAGAAGTTCAAGAAACTTCTTTGATTGTGCACAAGCTTATGGTTCCTGCAAATGTGGAAGGTGAAATAATTGAAGTAAAAGAGAATGGAAATTATACTGTTGAAGAGAGTTTAGTTATTGTACAAGATAAAAATGGAGAAAAGTATGAATTAAAAATGTATCAAGAATGGCCAGTAAGAGAACCTAGACCAGTAGATGAACGAATGCCTATAAGTAAGTTATTAGCTACAGGACAAAGGGTATTAGATATATTTTTTCCAATAGCTAAGGGTGGGACAGCAGCAATTCCTGGTGGATTTGGTACTGGGAAAACCATGACACAGCATCAGCTGGCTAAATGGTCAGACGCTGATATTATAGTATATGTTGGTTGCGGAGAAAGAGGAAATGAAATGACAGAGGTTCTAGAAGACTTTCCCGAACTGATAGATCCAAAAACCGATAAACCTATAATGGAAAGAACTATTCTTATCGCTAATACGTCCAATATGCCTGTTGCAGCAAGGGAAGCCAGTATTTATACTGGAATAACGATGGCAGAGTACTTTAGAGATATGGGATATCATGTTGCAATAATGGCAGACTCTACATCAAGATGGGCAGAAGCTTTAAGAGAAATCTCTGGTAGATTAGAAGAGATGCCAGCTGAGGAAGGGTATCCAGCATATTTGCCATCAAGACTTGCCGAATTCTATGAAAGAGCAGGTTATGTAAAGACTTTAAATGATAATGATGGGTCTGTTACTATAATAGGAGCAGTTTCTCCCCCAGGCGGAGATTTTTCAGAGCCTGTGACAGAGAATACCAAGAGGTTTGTAAATGTATTTTTAGCTCTAGACAGAGAGTTGGCCTATGCTAGACACTATCCTGCAATTAATTGGCTTAATAGTTATAGTGGATATGTAAAGGTCTTAGATAATTGGTATAAAGAAAGTGTTTCTGAAAATGTACCAGATGTAAGGGCAAAGATGCTAGAGATCCTTTATGAAGAAAATAAGCTTCAAGAAATTGTTATGTTAGTTGGGGAGGACGTACTTCCTGATGACCAGAGACTGATTCTTGAAATTGCAAAAGTTATGAAAATAGGATTTTTACAGCAAAATGCATTTCATAAAGAGGACACTTATGTTCCAATTGAAAAGCAGTTCCAAATGTTAAAGACTATAGAGCATTTATATGATAGGAGCTATAGTGCTGTAAAAAAAGGTATACCAATATCACAGATTAAAGATGAAGAATTATTTAATGATATTATTAAGATGAAATATAACATACCGAACGATGACCTTCAAGGATTAGAAAATCTAAATAGTAGAATAGATGAGTTCTATAATGGACTTGAAAGAAAGTATTCAGATGATTAGGGAAGTGATAAGATGAAAAAAGAATATTTAAAACTCGATAGAATAGAAGGTCCTTTAATTGAATTATCAGATATTGAGAATGTATCCTATGGAGAAGTTATAGATATAAAAGTAAAGGGAGAAGATAAAAGAAAAAAGGGAAAGGTAATTAAAATAGATAATGATAGAGTTGTTGTTCAAGTATTTGAAAGCACCTCGGGGATATCTGTTAATAATAGTTCTGTAAGCTTTACAGGAAAGCCTTTTGAGCTTCATTTATCTAAGGAAATATTAGGAAGGTCTTTTAATGGAATTGGTGAGCCTATAGATGGTGGAGGAGAGATATTCAGCAGTAAAATTTTTAATATTAATGGGCGACCTATCAATCCTGTAGCTAGAAAGTATCCAAGAAACTACATACAAACGGGGGTTTCATCTATTGATGGTCTTACTACATTAATAAGAGGACAAAAGTTACCTATTTTCTCAGGTAATGGGTTACCTCATAATGAATTAGCTGCACAAATAGTAAAACAAGCAAAGATTAGTGCCGATTCAAATGAAGAGTTTGCAGTAGTTTTTGCAGCTATTGGTGTAAAGCATGATGACGCAGATTATTTTAGAAAAAGCTTTGAGGAGTCCGACGCCATTAATAGAGTTGTAATGTATATCAATTATGCTGATGATCCTATTGCTGAAAGATTAACAACACCTAGATGTGCTCTAACGGCAGCCGAATATTTAGCTTTTGAAGAAGATATGCATATTCTTGTTATAATGACTGACATAACTAGCTATTGTGAAGCATTAAGAGAAGTTTCATCTGCTAGGGAGGAGGTTCCTAGTAGAAAAGGATATCCAGGATATCTGTACTCGGATTTAGCTTCTCTATATGAAAGGGCAGGAATGCTTAAAAATAGGAAGGGGTCAATCACATTATTGCCTATACTTACTATGCCTAATGATGATATAACTCACCCTGTTCCTGATTTAACTGGATATATAACAGAGGGACAAATAGTATTAGGAAGAGAACTTAACCAAAAGCATATTGTTCCACCAGTAAACATATTACCTTCTTTATCTAGGTTAATGAAAGATGGCATAGGCGGGGACTATACAAGGGAGGATCATCCTGATGTATCTAATCAATTATTCTCATCATATTCAAAGGTGCAAGAAGTTAGGGCTTTATCTCAGATAATTGGTGAGGATGATTTATCGGAAACAGATAGAAAATATATGGATTTTGGCAGAGACTTTGAAGATAGATTTATAGGTCAGGGCTTCAATGAGAATAGAAGCATCGAAGAAACTCTTGACCTTGCATGGGATATTCTGAAAGTACTACCTGTTGAAGAATTGGATAGGATTGATCCAAAACTTATAGATAAGTATCTTAAAAAATTAAAGTAAATTAATCAATAAATAGAGATTCATATTTAAATTTTATAAAATATAAAGGAATCAATCTAATTGAGAGAAATGAAAGGAAGTTTTTTATGGGCTTAAAGGTAGCTCCAACAAAAGCAAATTTAATAAAGGCAAAAAACTCTTTGGAATTTTCAAAAAAAGGATTTGATTTGTTAGACAAAAAAAGGACAGTTTTAATTAGGGAAATGATGCAGCTTATAGACAAAGCAAAGGAAATTCAAAAGAAAATTACAAATATATTTGAAGATGCTTATGAGGCCCTGCAACTAGTAAATATGACTATGGGTATAAATAGCGTGGAGGAAATCGCCCTATCTATAATGAAGGAAGAAGAGCATGATATATTGTTAAATAGTATTATGGGTGTAGAAATTCCTAATGTTAAATACTCGAAAAATGGAATAAATACACAATATGGTTTTTTTAGAAGCAATCCAGTTCTAGACATTGCAGTGTCTAAATTTAAGGAAGTTAAACATTTAGTATATGAATTAGCAGAAGTTGAAACATCAGTCTTTAAGCTCGCCATGGAAATTAAGAAAACTCAAAAAAGAGCTAATGCTCTAGAGAAAATCCAAATACCAAAATATGGTGAACAAATAAAATTTATTGAAGAAACTTTAGAAGAAAAGGAAAGGGAAGATTTCTTTAGGCTAAAGAAAGTAAAACAAATTAGTAAATCATAAGGAATATAAATGGGATGGAGAAATAATAAAATATAACTGATTAGAAAGACTAAATATGGCATGCTTTCCCTGTAGCAAACGGTAAAATTGGTTGCTACAGGGAAAGCATTTTTATTACATTTTCTGTAAAAAGTTCCATTTGAAGCTAAGGAAAAAGTAGATATATAAAAAAACCACTAGACAAAATACGACAAAATATGATAATATATTCTTGTAAGTTTAGGAGCATTAAGATTTCAGCCCCTTAACAAGAGTATATTGAATTATACTAAAACTCCCCAAGCAAAACTTTATTATTAAAGAGAGTAGGTCCCCCCATAAATCCTACTCTCTTTTACTTTTTTGAAAATAAAAATGGAAAATATATGATTAAAATTATTATTATTATTGACTATGCTAATAATAATATATAAATTATATAGGAGGAGTTTTTTATGACAGAGAGGGAGATTTTATTTAATTTTATGAAAAAATTTAGGTTAAATTGTAATTACAGATTTATGTTTATGCCTATAGAGATTGGAACTATTCCATTTCATATATATAATGAAGCATATAAGGAAGCCAAGAGTGAAATAAAAGAACAAGACAATTTATCAGAAGAAGAATTAAAACTTATCGATAATTTATATGACTTCTTTATGCGTACTTTCAAGGAAACAGAAAACTATAATACTGCCGATGAGATAGTAGTTAAGGAAATTCAAAAAGGATTTAAATTAAAAGAAAAATAAAAAGAGGATTTGCAAAAGTAATATCCAATTTTTGTATATAGTATAGAAAAAATGGAGTTAAGTAAAAAAAAGAATAAAATCATGAAGAAAAGGGTATTTACACAATAAGGAAGATTAATTAGTTGAATAGATGATAGAGGAGGGTTTTTAATGGCTATTAAGAATATGTTAAAAGAGAAGAAGGAAATAATTGAGAAAAAGAAGAGAAGAAATACTGGAAAAAAGGTAGCTACAGGTCTTACTATTGGCGCTTTTATTGGAGCTATAGCAGGAGTATTATTAGCACCTAAATCAGGAAAAGAAATTAGAAATGACTTAAAAGAAACCACAAAAGGTTCAATTAATACAATAAAAGAATCTGCTAATAAGATTAAAGGGAATGTAAAAGAATCTACTGAAGGCTTTAGAAACAATCAGGAAGGTATGGAAATAGATTTGACTCATACCATTAATAAAGTTAAGGATAAACTAAAGTCAGAAAAAAATGATTCGGAAGAAGAATAGGAAATTCTTAAGTTAGGAAGTTACATATTGAAAAGTATCAAAAACATATTTGAAATTTAAATATATGCTTTTTACAAAAAAACAAATTAAGGGGGATAAGGATTATGGCAAATACTTTTACACTTCAAGAAATAGGAATTTTTGTCCTGTTTTCTATTTTAGGGGTTTTTGGAATATACTTAATCATTGCTCTAAAGAACTTAATTACAACTATGAAAAATATAAATAGGGTAATTGAAAAAAATGAAGATGCTCTTCAACGCTCTATATCAACATTACCTAATATAACAAATAATGTTGAAAGCATATCAAAAAATGTGGACGAGAAAGTAAAGGAAGTAGGGGATTCATTACCTATAATACTTGATAATGTTACTGAAATAAGTGACGATATCAGAGAAAGCATAGACATGGTAGAAGGTACAGTTAGCACGGTGAGCAAAGGTGTTAATGATACAGTGGTTACTATTAATGAAGGTAGTAAAAATATCAGTTCATACATAAAGGCAGCTGGAGAAATAATAAAAGTAATTTCAAATATTTTTAGTAAATCTAAGTAAATTGGTATCATATAAAAAAATCAATTCATGGATCAATATAAATATAAAGAAACATAAAGAAAATGATATGATATCATTAATTTTTATTATATAGATATCTACTCCAAGACCCCACTTATACGGGGTCAATGGAGTATTAGTTCACAGTTTCCTTATAATTTTGGCATGAATTACATAAATTACAAGTAGTATATAGTTGACATATTATCTATATTTAGTTATAATATAAATCTGTTAGCAATAAAATATCTTTTTAAAAAACAAGTTTGGAGAGATGGCTGAGTCTGGCTGAAGGCGCTCGCCTGGAAAGCGGGTAGACGGCTATAACCGTCTCGGGGGTTCAAATCCCCCTCTCTCCGCCATCAAAAAGTTTGTCGTGCTAGATGGGGAGGTAGCGGTGCCCTGTAACCTGCAATCCGCTATAGCAGGGTTGAAGTCCTGGTTGAGGCCTGCCAATGTTAGGTCTGCCCTAGGTAAGTGGCGTTGAAGACTGGGTCCTGCGCAACGGGAATCCATGAACTCCGTCAGGTCCGGAAGGAAGCAGCGGTAAGTGGACACTCTCGTGTGCCGCAGGGGTGCCTGATCTGAGTTAACTGCTTGGGTAACGCTGGTATTTGTATGTCGATTCTAGGTGCACGACTAAAAAAAGTCACAGTAGCTTAAAAAAGTTACGGTGGCTTTTTTTAGTGCATAAAAATAATTCAAAAAAAGACATAAAAAGACAAATATTTACAATGAACTTGTATAGTCGTACAAAAAAGAAGGAGTTTAGTAAACTTTATAGAATTATATAAACTACATATAAAATAAGGGAATATGCCAATTAGGATTAGCTAATTGGCATATTGTTACAGTTATTGCAGTAAGCCTATAGCAATTTCAATATTAATTAAAAAGACAAAATAAGCTATGTGACATAAGGTGAGGAGGTGGGGAGATTCTTTAATTCATATCGGATTAAGTTGATTATCGGTTTTATTTTAATTGCAATGATACCCATCGTAATTATTGGTATTAGTGTTAATTACAGAATTAGAAATCAAGTAGCTAATGAAAGCGTCCAAGTGAAGATGGATGGAATGAACTATGAAATGGAAAATATTGAACTTTGGTTTAGAGATAAGGAGCAAATTTTAAAATCTATTTCTAGAAATTATCCCCTATTGCAGGATATGATGAATCAACCTGATGCGTTTACTCAGGTTAGCAGTTATCTTAAATCTCATATTAATTCAGAAGATGGATTTATTAATATTTATATTACTATGATAGATGGAACTCAATACAATTCTAAGTTAGCAGACATACCGGAGGATACTAGGCTAAGAGATTGGTTTATAAATGCATATTTAACAGATGATATAGCTTGGACTCAGCCATATAATGATTTATTAACAGGTGAAAGAGTTGTTAGTGTTTCCATGCCGGTAAAGGATAAAGAAGGAAGTATTGATGGCATAATAGGAGCTGACATAAAATTTAAGTATCTGATGGATAAATTTAAGATAACTAAGATTCATCCTGAGGCTACTACATACATAGTTAACTCTAGAAATGAAATATTAATTATAGATGGAACAGATATTTTTGATATAGATAATGATGAAGGTGAATTTTATTATAGTAATAGTGAAGAAGCAAAAAAGCTTTTAAACACTATGTCAAGTGATAAAGTTGGAAACACAACAGTTAAATTAAAAAATGAATATTTTGGGGTATATAGTAAGATTAATTCTTTAGATTTGAAATTGGTTTCACTGGTAGATAAAAATATACTATTTTCCGGTTTAACAAATCTAAAAACCTTTGTAATAATAACTATTCTTATTTCAGTAATTTTAATAATTTTACTATCGATATTTTTTTCCAAGCTCTTGTCAAAATCTTTAGAAAAATTACAGCTTGGGACTCAAGAAATTCAAAAAGGAAACTATGACTATAGGATTAAAATTGATAGAAATGATGAGTTTGGTAAACTATCTAATGCCTTTAATATTATGGCTGCAAACTTTAAGGAAACATATAGAAAGCTAATTAATACAACTGAAGAGCTTGCCACAAACAACAATCAACTTCAAGAAATGAATACAGAGCTTGAGGCCTCGTATGAACAGCTTCAAGCAACTACAATTCAATTAAATGAATCTGAGGCAAAGCATAGAACACTTATTGAAAATATGCATGACCTTGTTTGGGTTATAGATTTAGACTATAGATTATTATATGTTAATGATCATGTTCACAAAATGTTAAAATACAAACCAAAAGAAGTTATCGGTAAGGATATAAGGCGGTTAGATATCAATGAAGATGGTATATTAAGCTCTAGAGAAGTTGAAAGAATACAAAGAGTAGACTTAAGAAATAAGATAATAACTCTCAAATCTAAATATAATGAAAATATAATTGCGGAGTTAAACACAAATAGGATTTTTGAAGATGGTAAAGTAGTTGCGATTCAAGGAGTAACAAGAGATGTTACTAAACGTATGCTGATGGAAAAAGAAATATTAAAGAGAAACAAAGAGCTTTCAACTATAAATAACATAGGCAGTATACTAAACTTAGTTATGGATATAGATTTACTAGGAAAAGATATAGTTGAAAGTATTACTAAAATGTTGGATGTTCCTTTGTGCACAATAAGGCTAATTAAAGATGAAAAACAACTAAAACTAACGGCGTGTGCAGGAGAGTTATGTCATCTGATTACAGAAGAATATATCAATATTGATGAAGATATAATTGGACAATCGGTTAGAACTGGAAAAGTTTTTAGTATTTCTGTGTCAGATGAAGAACATATTAATCATTTTAATAAAAAAGTATTAGAGTCTAAGGAGGCAAATTATTCAACTATTTTCCCATTAAAGGCCAGAGATAAGGTGCTCGGTGTATTAATAGTATCATCAATAAGTACTCTTGATGAAAGTGAGCAAAATATATTATCTTCTCTATCTAGTCAGATAACTATGAAGATTGATAATATTTATTTATATCAAAATTTAAAGGATAGCTATATGAAGACTATTAAAACGTTAGCTGCCGCCGTAGAGGCTAAGGATAAATATACGGAGGGTCACTCCCTAAGAGTATCTAAATATGCTGTTATGATTGCAGAATATGGTGGGTTTTCTAAAGATATAATAGATGAAATAGAAATTGCAGGAATCTTACATGACATTGGGAAGATTGGAGTAAGGGATCATATATTAACAAAGCCTGGAGCTTTAACAGGTGAAGAATATAAAGAAATAACAAAGCATCCATCTATAGGAAGTAAAATATTAAAGGATGTAAATCTTTCAGATTTCATTATGAATTCCATAAAATATCATCATAAGAGATATGATTTAAATGGATATCCATATGATGAATATATAGATGAATTGCCTTTAGGAGCATGTATAATTGGAGTAGCTGATGCTTTTGATGCTATGACATCTAGAAGGTCATATAGAGAGCCAATGGGCTTTAGAGATGCTGTTAAAGAACTAGAACGTAATAGTGGAACGCAATTTCATCCTGATATCGTCAGTATAATGGAAAAAATATATAGTGTTAATGCAGAATTTATAAGGGAAGTTGCAGTTACGTATAATACTAAATAAAAAGTTAGGCTGATATATAGCTCACAGCTTGATGACAAAACCCACAATTTTTATTGTGGGTTTTGATAATTTCTATTAAGTTTTCAAAAGAATTCTAATTCGAATAATTTTCTAGGTAATACTTTGTATATAAAGAGAAGTATATATATGATAGATGGTCCTTTTAGGCCAGTATATCGGTCAAAGTTTCTTTCAGTTTGGACATATAAGCATTAATTCTGGTAGAATGCACTTATATTTGTTATAATATATGTACTATGGATAAATAGCTATAAATGGAGAACTTATGAATTTGAAGGTGATTAAATGGCATACCAATCATTATATAGAAAATTTAGATCAAAAAACTTTGACGAGCTTATAGGTCAAGAGCATGTAACTACTACATTGAAAAATCAAATTACTAATGATAGTATTGCCCATGCATATTTATTTTGTGGTACTAGAGGAACTGGAAAAACCTCAGCTGCTAAAATATTTGCAAGGGCTGTTAACTGCCTTAACAATACTGATGGCAACCCTTGCAACGAATGTGAGGTTTGCAAAGGTATACTTGATGACAGTATAATGGATGTAGTAGAAATGGATGCAGCATCTAACAATAGTGTGGAAGATATAAGAGACCTAAGGGAAAAGGCAAAATATCCTCCAGCTAAAGGTAGATTTAAGGTTTATATAGTAGATGAGGTTCATATGCTTTCAAAAGGAGCATTTAATGCTTTATTAAAAACTTTGGAAGAACCCCCTAAACACTTGTTGTTTATTTTAGCAACTACTGAACCACAAAAACTACCTACAACAATTCAATCTAGGTGTCAAAGATACGATTTTAGACGAATAAGTGTTAAAGATATGCTTAAGCATATGCAGGATATTTGTGAACAATTAAAGATAAAAGTAGATGAGAGAGGTCTATATCTGATTGCAAGAAATGCAGATGGAGCTATGAGAGATGCTTTGAGTTTATTAGACCAATGTATATCTTTTGCTGAATCAGAAATAACCTATGAAGATATAATATCAACATTAGGAACAGTAAATAATACCATAATATTTGATATAGCTAATGGAATAATTAATTTAGATGTTAATAAATCCCTTAGGATTGTAGACGATATAGTGCAGAGTGGAAAGGATATAAATCAATTTATTAAGGATTTGATTGTTCACTTTAGGAATCTTATGATAATAAAATCAACAGATGACATTGATAGTATAATTGAAGGTTCTAAAGAATTTATTGAGGAACTTAAAGAGCAGTCTTCTAGTACTACCTTAGCTAGTATTTTAAGGTGTATAAAAATACTATCAGAAGCAGAAAATCAAAGTAAATGGTCATCTCAGCCAAGAATTGTATTAGAGATAACTATAATCAAGCTGTGCAACAAAGCTACCGGTTTATCGCTAGAAGAACTATCCTCAAGGGTAGAAGAGTTAGAGGAAATGATAAGAAGTGGAAAAATAAGTACAGGTAATAATGAAAGTAATAAGCGAAAAGTTAGTGTAAAGAATAAAGAAGATAATAATTATAATAAAAAGAGTAACATACCATCTAGTAATGGTAATAGTTTGGATAATAAAACTGAAATTGAACGAAACAATGTAAATGTGAAAGAGACTAATATGATTAGTGAATCAGGTGCTGACAATCTTAAAAGTACTGCCAAGATAACTACTGAAAAAGCAGTTAAAGAGTGGCCTGAGGTGTTGAGAGATATTAAGAAAGAAAGAATAAGTATACATGCTTTATTAATGGAGGGTAAACCTGTTGAAGTAAGAGGTAATACTTTTATAATATCATTTAATGAAGGGTTTGGATTCCATAGAGATGCTGTAGATAAAAAGCAGAATAAAGAATATGTCCAAGAGAAATTGAATAAATTCTTTAATTCAGGTTTAGAAGTTAAGTTCATAATGGATAGTGATATAGTAGACATTAAACAGGATGAAAAAAAAACAGATAAAGTAGTTGAAAAGGTTAAAGAAGTATTTGGAGAAGATTTAGTTGAAGTGGAGTAAAATATTACATTTTATATAAAACTAATAATATATAGGAGGATGATATTATGGCAAGAGGTGGATTTCCTAAAGGAATGGGAAACATGGGAAATATGATGAAGCAAGTTCAAAAAATGCAGAAAAAAATGGCTGATATGCAAAAAGAATTAGAGGAAAAAGAAGTAGAAGCAAGTGCAGGTGGAGGAGTAATAACAGTTAAAGCTAATGGTAAGAAAGAAGTAATTGATATAACAATTGATCCAGAAGCTGTAGACCCAGATGATGTGGAAATGTTAGAAGATCTTATTCTTGCTGCAACTAACGAAGCTTTAAGAAAAGCTGATGAAATGGTTTCAGGTGAAATGGAAAAAGTAACTGGAGGAATGAACATACCAGGACTATTCTAGCAATTACTTAAATTGTAATAGAAGGAGACCTTCACAGGTTTCCTTTTTGTGAAGGATGTGAATATATGGAATATTTTCCTATACCAGTAGCTAAGCTAATAGAAGAGTTTTCTAAGCTTCCTGGAGTTGGAAAGAAAACAGCCCAACGACTAGCATTTCATGTTTTAGATATGGAAAATGAAGAAGCAAATAGCTTAGCCAATTCGATCATAAGTGCTAAGAAAAACATAAGATATTGTAGTGTTTGTAGCAATCTAACAGATAGAGATCCTTGTATTATTTGTAGTAGCAAAAAAAGAAATAGGGAAGTAATCTGTGTTATTGAAGATCCTAGAGACATGGTTGCTATGGAGAGAACTAAGGAATTTAATGGCTTATATCATGTTTTACATGGAAGCATATCTCCTATGGAGGGCATAGGGCCTGAGGATATTAAAATAAAAGAACTGCTCCAAAGAATACAACATGATACTGTAGAAGAAGTTATCTTAGCAACTAATTCTACTATTGAAGGTGAAGCTACAGCCATGTATATATCTAAGTTATTAAAACCAATGGGAATAAAGGTTACTAGAATTGCTTATGGATTACCTGTTGGTGGAGATTTAGAATATGCCGACGAGGTTACACTTTCAAAAGCTCTTGAAGGTAGAAGAGAAATATAATTTTTACAATTGAGTGTTTTAAAAACTAAAGTTTTTTTAAAATAAATAAAGTTTTTCAAAGGTCAGGAGAAATCATGGAATTAATTCCATGATTTCTCCTTCTTTTTTATGACTATTCCTCCATTTTATCCTATGTTTTTGAAGAACGTTATTTTAGGATTACAACTGGGCGTTGACAAATATAATTAAGTATTATATTATCTAATTAAGTTAATACTTAATTAAAAGAAAGGGGTAAATTGTGGATCAAATTGTGCAGATGTTTAAAGCCTTGGCTGATGAAACAAGATTGAAAATATTAATAATACTTTCTAGAAGAAGAATATGTGCTAAAGGAATTGCAAACTACTTAAGCATTTCTGAAGCAGCAGTATCACAGCATATTAAAGTTCTCAGAGAAGCAGGAATTATTATTGGAAGAAAGGTCGGTTATTATGTCCATTATGATTTACAAAAAAAGTTACTATTAGATATAGAAGAATTTATTGGACAGTTGAATAATGATGAAGCAATTAATGCATATAAGTTAGATATAAATATACCCGATAGATGTAAAGCATCATGTAAATCAAATAAAAATAAATGCTGTCAGAGAGATAATAATTAGAAATTACAAGGAAATGAGAGGCACTTGCTAAAGAGTAAATGTCTTTTTATATATGAATATACGGAAAATTTAAGGAGATTGAAAAATGAATAGTTATGTTATGTATATAGTAGTTACAATGCTATTAATAATTTCGTATTTTAAAGATAAGAACAAAACAAGAATGGTCATTAAGAAGGCTTATAAGGCATTTCAGAATATTTTGCCACAGTTTTTAGGAGTAATAATACTTGTGGGAATACTGCTTTCAGTTTTTAATGCTGAACTTATATCAAAGATAATAGGTAATGAATCTGGATGGATAGGTGTAATAGTTTCTGCTATCGTCGGCGCAATTACATTAATTCCTGGATTTGTAGCATTTCCAACATCAGCTATGTTATTAAATAGTGGAGCAGGGTATATGCAAATAGGCGCATTTGTATCTGCCTTAATGATGGTAGGTATTGTAACAGCACCGGTAGAAATAAAATATTTTGGTAAACGAATTACTATTATAAGAAATTTTCTGTCATTTTTATTTTGTTTTATTGTAGCTTATATTATTGGAAAGGTGGTTGGTGGAATATGACTTTAATAAAGCAATATAGATTTCCTATAACTACTATTTTTGCTATGGTTGTTATATTTTTAATCAATAAAGAGATAGGCATAAAAGCAATTAAGATTACTGGACATAGTTTAAAGGAAATGCTTCTAATTGTACCACCGATTTTCATTTTTTTAGGGCTACTGGATGTATGGGTTCCAAAAGAAACAATGATGAAATATATGGGAGAAAAATCAGGTGTAAAAGGAGTTGTCTTGTCCTTTTTATTAGGATCTGTGGCAGCAGGACCGTTGTATGGCGCATTTCCTATTGCAGCAGTGTTTATGAAAAAAGGAGTTAAATTTAGGAATATTTTAATATTTATAGGAGCATGGTCTACAACAAAAATTCCTATGTTTTTATTTGAACTTTCGGCCTTGGGAGCAAAATTTGCCATAACAAGATTATTTATAGATATTCCTGGGATAATCATAATTTCACATGTTTTATGCTTTCTTACAAATGAGTCAGGAGTAAAAAAGATATATGAAAATGCTGAACTAATTTAGTTAATATAAACATTTATCAAAAACATGCCTTAAAAACATCGTACGATGTTTTTAAGGCATGTTTTTTATTAAAAAGATATATTAGCAGATATTAGGAATGAATATGAAAAAAAACTTATGTAATCTTTACAAAAGAAGGATGAAAATTTACAAATATAAAGTATAATTTTAGCAAGGTAAAATACAGGACCTAAAAAAACAAAATACACAGAACTTATAGAATCATATTAATATTCTTATCAATAACTCTGTCATAAAATTCAAGCTATAATAGAGTCACTAATATCATATTTAAAAAAGAAAAAACAATCTATACAGATAAGTTTAAGGAATTGAGTATCATGAGAGGAGAGGTGTAGTTATGAGAAGCGTAAAGAGTAAGCTGATATTATATTTTAGTATATTAATAATAATAGTAGCTTCCATTTTGGGGTTATTATCTTTGAAACAAGCTAGTAAATCGATTATTAATGAATCAGAGAAAGGACTTCTTAACTTTGCTAAAGAAGGAGCTAATGTGGCAGGAAGCAAAGTTGAGACTCAAGAAAAGGTTTTGGAATTAATCGCGACTATGGAAGGAATACAAAGTATGAACTGGGAAACTCAAGATCGAGTATTAGATAGGGAACTAGAATATACGAGTTTTCAAGTACTAGGGGTTGCTTTTCCAAATGGTATGACATATTTTAACGATGGAACCACTGCAGATTTAGGTGATAGAGCACATGTTATAAAGGCTTTTCAGGGAAAAACAAATATATCTGATTTATTAATCAGTAGAGTAACCAATGAGCCTGTTCTAATCTTTGCTACTCCAATTAAAAGAAATGGAGAAATAGTTGGTGTATTAATTGGACGTAGGGATGGTAATGCGCTAAGTGAAATTACTAATTCAATGTCTTATGGTAAAAAGGGATATGCATATATCATAAATAGTAAAGGGACAGTTATCGCTCATCCTGATAAACAGAAAGTTTTAAACAAATCTACTCCAACTAAAGAAGCGGAGGGTAATATAGAATTAGAGTCTGTTGCAAAGCTATTTACAGAAATATTAGAACAAGGACAAGGTGTTAGTGAATATTCATATCTAGGGGATGAATATTATGCTGGATATGCTCCAATTAAAAATACTGATTGGATTTTAGTTGTTAATGATAATAAGACAGAAGTTCTATCTGCTATTCCATCACTCCAGAGAAATACAATTATTATGACGATAATAGTATTGATAATAGGTGTAGTCATAGCATATTTTATAGGTAATTCAATTACAAAACCAATTATAAGTATAATAGGATACTCAACTAGAATGGCTGAATTAGATTTAAAAGAAGATTTTCCTAATGAACTTATTCAATATAAAGATGAAACTGGAAAGCTAGCAAAAGCATTACAAACTATTAATAGCAGTTTTAGAAATATAATAAAGGAAATTATACAGTCAGCTGAGCAAGTAGCAGCTTCATCTCAGCAATTAACAGCGACATCTCAACAATCAGCGATAGCGATAGAAGAAGTAACTAAGACAGTTGAAGAAATAGCAAGTGGCGCAACCCAACAAGCAAGGAGTACTGAGGAGGGATCCTTCAAGGCTGTGGAGTTAGGAAAAACTATTGAACAAGAACAAGTTTATTTACAAGATATGAATTTAGCATCCAATAAAGTATCAACAGCTGTACAGGAAGGGCTAAAAGAAATAAAAAAACTAATTGAAATTTCTGCTGAAAGCAGAAAAGCAACTGGTGAGGTACAAGAAGGAATCATTAGAACAAATGATAGTGCCAATAAAATTGGACAAGCCAGTACTGTTATAGCCTCAATAGCAGAACAAACAAATCTATTGGCTTTAAATGCAGCTATTGAAGCTGCAAGAGCAGGAGAAGCAGGAAAAGGTTTTGCTGTGGTTGCAGATGAAATTAGAAAATTAGCAGAGCAATCTACTAATTCGACTCAGACCATAGATGAAGTAGTTAATGAGCTTCAAAGCAATTCAAAATCAGCAGTAGAAATAATGCAAAGGGTAGCAACAATATTAAGAGCTCAGGAAGAACACGTTAATCTGAATAAAGAAAAATATTTACTGATAGAAGAAGCAATAAATGAAACTGAGAATACTGTTAGAAAATTAAACATATCGGGAGAAGAAATGGAGAAGATGAAAGAAGAAATAGTAGTGACATTAGAAAGCTTATCTGCTATAGCAGAAGAAAACTCAGCATCTACTCAGCAAACTTCAGCTTCTATGGAAGAACAAAATGCATCAATGACAGAGATATCAAGTGCAAGTGAAGAGCTTTCAAATTTAGCACAAGATTTACAATCAATAATTATGAAGTTTAAAATATAAAAGATATAATAAAATACTAAATATAATTTTACTAAAAACATGATTTTAAAGAATTAATTCTTTAAAATCATGTTTTTTTTATTCTGTTAAAACAAGTTAAATGCTGTTCTATTAACTATTTCTAAAAGATTAATTAAAAAAAACCAAAAAATCCCTTTACAAAATGAAAAAGTTAAACTATAATATTATTTGTAATCATTACAAATATAAAATAAAAACAAATATAAAACCATTGCAAATTACGAAGAGACATAAATTAGAATTTTATAGATTAGGGGGTGAGGAGCTGAGTAACATAAATTATGATTTGTTAATCAAAGACTTGTCAAATTGTTGCTTAAAGGATTCTTACTGTCAGAGTTGTCAAGGGGAAAAGTGTCTTATTGGATATTCTCAAAAACAACTAATTGATTCATTAAAGAGTAGAGAAGAATTTTTAGAGGGAGTACTAGATGAATTACCGTTATATGATGTAAAAAATTATGATGAAGAAACTATATTAAAAAGTATTGGTAATTTACTTAAGCAATGTAGGAACTGCAAGACTTATCATGATGAAGATTGTATCATCAATATAGTTAGGAGTGCACTAGAGATAGCTATACTAGGTGAATCCCATGAGTATGAGGGAAGTGTACTGATGTACTTGTTAGCTATAAGTGAAGAAAATCCAGAGGTTGGAATGAAAATTAAAGAATATTTTAATCAAACTAGTTAAGTTAAAGCATATAAAATATAAGGAGGAGTTTATTGTGAAAAATTTAGAATTTGTTATTGAACAAAAAATAGGTGAAACTAAGGACTCAGAATTACAGAATATTGTAAAGCAAAACTTTAAAGGAGAAACAGCTGAAGCGGGGATGTATTTTGCCATGGCTAGGCTTGCTGAAAGACAAGGATATCCTGAAATAGCTGAAGCTTTAAGAACTATAGGTATAGAGGAAATAGAGCATGCATCTAGGTTTGCACAGTTAAATGGAATGATATCCGAGGATATTTTTGAAAATATTAGAGTTATGCTAGATGGAGAAACAAATGCCAATAAAGGAAAAAGAGAGGCAGCAATTAAGGCAGAAGAGTTAGGGATAGTGTCAGCAAGGGACTATTTCAATGAATCGGCTAAAGATGAAGCAAGACACGCAAGAATTTTAGAAGGATTGCTAAATAGATTTGCAAAATAATTAGTTAAAACTAAATTTTATAACTAATATGTTTAAAGGGAATAATGCATAAGAAGAGACTAGAAGATAGATGGAAACCCATCTATCTTCTAGTCTTTTTATTAGAAAGGTAAACGAAGGGCTAGACCTTAAACAAATTCTTTTATTAGGATTGGCTCATATAAAAACTGTTTCAATACAAGTTAAAAGTAAAAAATTTTAGAAATTTGTTGCATCTGTACACTACATAAGATATTATGATAGTTGTGTAATAGAATTTTATAAGAGGGCAAACTTATCGAAAGGTAAGGACGCAAAGCCAAGGGCCTACATCATAGGATACGGTAGCCGGTTGCAGATATACTTAGGGAGCCCCTTATTATTAGAGATTAAGAGATAAGGGGCTTTATATTTTTTGTAAAAGATATAAATTTCAAATAATAAAAGACTAGCTATCTATAGATCCTAAGGGTTAAGAATCAAAGACTATGAGTTAAAAGAAAAAATTGATGTAAATCTACAATGCTAATTTATGGAAGGAGAATTTGAAATGAAGAGTATAAAAACAAAACTTATTGTCTACTTTGGGATATTTATACTGTTAATATCCTTTTCTTTGAGTATTTTATCACTTATAAGTGCTAATAATTCAATAGTTGGACAAGCAGAAGAAGGACTAGAATCATTAGTAAACGAAGGTACAAAATCAATTGAAAGTAAAATAGAAGCTACGAAGCAAGCTCTAGGTATGTTAACCAATATAGAAGATATACAAAGTATGGATTGGGAGTTACAGAAGCCTGTATTAGAAAGACAGTTGAAAAATACGAATTTCCTTGCTTTAGGTATTGTATATCCAGGTGGCAAATCCTACTATAACGATGGGCAAACTTCAGATTTAGGAGATAGGGAGTATATAAAAAAGGCATTTGAAGGGACTACTAATATATCTGAACTATTAATTAGTAGAGTAACTAATGAGCCTGTTGTAATGTATGCAGCTCCTATCAAGAAAAATGGAAGAGTAGTAGGTGTATTAGTAGGGCGTAAAGATGGTGATGCATTGAGTAGCATCACTAATGAAATAAGTTATGGAAAAAATGGTTATGCATACATGATTAATAATAGTGGTACAGTAATTTCCCATAAGGATAAAGAAAAGGTTCTAAATCAATTCAATCCAATAGAAGAAGCAAAAAAGGATGAAAGTTTAAAAACCGCATCAACACTATTTAAAAAAATATTGAATGAAAAAAGTGGAGTTAGTAATTATACTTATCAAGGAAAAAACTTATATGCAGGATATGCTCCGGTAAAAGATACTAATTGGTTTTTAGTAATTACTGCTGATGAAAAAGAAGTGTTGTCAGCATTACCAGTACTAGAAAGAAATATTATAAAATTAACCATTATTACTCTATTAATTAGTATTATTATTACATATTTTATAGGTAATTCAATAACTAAGCCAATAATTAGTATGATTAGGCATTCAGAAAAAATTGCTAATTTAAATATTAAAGAAAATGTTCCAGAAAATCTTCTGAAGAAAAAAGATGAAGTTGGTAAGATGTCTGTAGCATTGCAGACAATTACCAATAGCTTTAGAGATATAATTAAGGGGATTAGCGACTCATCAGAACAAGTGGCATCATCGTCAGAAGAATTAACTGCTACTTCTCAACAGTCGTCTACTTCAATTGAAGAAGTATCGAGAACAGTAGAAGAGATTGCATCTAGTGTGTCAGAACAAGCAAAAAGTACAGAGGAAGGATCTACTAAAGCTTTATATCTAGGGCAAGCAGTTGAAAATGACCAAGCCCACATGAGAAATCTAAATGAAGCATCGCAAAAGGTATCTGTTATTGTTGAAGAAGGTCTTGAGGAAATAGAAAAGTTAACAAAAATATCTGATGAAAATAAAAAGGCAACAGAAGAGGTACATGTTGGAATAATTAATACCAATGATAGCGCTAATAAGATTGGAGAAGCCAGCACAGTCATTGCTTCCATAGCTGAGCAGACTAATTTATTAGCCTTAAATGCTGCAATTGAGGCTGCAAGGGCAGGAGAGTCAGGTCAAGGCTTTGCAGTGGTAGCAGAAGAGATTAGAAAATTAGCAGAACAATCTACGGAATCTACTAAAACTATTGATGATGTTGTTAATGAGTTACAAAAGAACTCGAAAGCTTCTGTTGAAGTAATGAAGAAAGTATCTTTAACTTTAAGAGAGCAAGAAGAAAGTGTTAAGTTAAGTAGAGAAAAATATATGAACATAGCTGAGGCAATTGATGAAGCAACAAATGCAGTTAAAAAACTAAACGTATCGGGAAGAGAAATGAACAAAATAAAAGATGAAATAATGGATACTCTACAAAACTTATCCGCTATTGCTCAGGAGAACTCGGCTTCAACTCAGCAGGCTTCAGCGTCTATGGAAGAGCAATCTGCATCAATGGTGGAAATTTCTAACGCAAGTGAGGGTTTATCAAATTTGGCTCAAGATCTTCAAGAAATTATTGCTAAATTTGAAGTTTAGGAACCTAAAAATAATATTTCTAATCAAATAATAGAAAGAATCAACGATTGTTTAAAATAAAAATATTATGTATAAATCCCCTACATTTGTCAATAATCAAAAATAGGAAAATATTACAAATGTGGGGGTATATATATGTCTAGAATAATGGTGGAACAAGAGCAATCCTTTGAATCAAAAAATGGTTTTTTAAACTTTTTAGTCAGTATTAAAGAAAAGGTAACTCCAAGTAAAGAGAGCGAAAAGGATAAATTAGTAAATATGATTAAAGAAGCTCATAATGAATGGCAACAGGCGGAAAGTTTTTTTCAAGATGCAACTGAGCCAGATTTAATAGATTATGCAATATATAGAGTTGAAGCTACTAAAACAAAATATAGATATCTCATAAAACAGGCTAAGCAGAGCAATATAAAAATTGATTTATAAAAAAATAGACAAAGAGTCATATTTTTAATAGAACCTTTATATTATTTAATATAGAGGTGAGGAATATGGGAATGGGAATAGAATTAAGCGTAATATTAGCATATGTTTTTGGATTGATATTATTATACTTTATAGGTTGGATATTGATAGTTCCAATAAAAATAATTGGAAAGTTAATAATAAATGGTATTCTTGGTGGGATAGCCCTTATAATAGTTAACTTTATTGGGGGATTTCTAAATTTCTCTATAGGAATTAATCCCATTAATGCTGTAATAGTAGGTTTTTTAGGAATTCCAGGTTTAATTTTATTAATAGTGCTTCAAATAATTCTGTAAGTGAACTCGTTCTGCTAAAGCAGAACATCGGGGCTTCAGATGGAGACTCTACTCCACCTG
>NZ_JAETGO010000012.1 GCF_016765695.1 Sporosalibacterium faouarense
ACCGGGAACAGCTACAGGATCAACCAAAGCAGACATCACAGAGACTGCAACATCAAAATTTGTGGTAAATGTAACAGATAGTGAAGTAGCAACACCTAACACAACTGATGCTGAACCAGCAACAGGTACTAATCTTATAGACGATTATACATCAGGAGCAGATATAACTAACGGCGTAGCAGAAGGTAAGTATTTACAAGTATATGATGTAGATGCAAATGGAAAAGTAGCAGGCTTTTATCAAAAACAATTAGTGGCTGATGATATAAAACAAGTTACCTTGACCTATTGGAAAGATAATATAGGAACTGTAACAGCCTTAACAGGTTCAGGAACAGAAACTAAGCCATATCAAATAAGTAGTGCAGAAGAATTAGCCTTTTTCGCTAAGACGATCAATTCCTTTGATAATATTTACGATGAAGCATATTTTGAACTGACACAGGATATAGATCTATCTGGTCATCAGTGGACACCGGTAGGGGATTCCTCTAAAGATTTTAATGGGTATTTTGACGGAAATGGATATGAGATAAGTCATGTAATGATAGGAATAGAGACTATTCCCAATAGCACATATAATTATGTTGGATTGTTTGCAAATATCGGAAGTGATGCAACAATAGAAAACGTAGGAGTAAGTGTAAGTATATATTCTTCTACAAATTTTCAAGTAGGAGGATTAGTAGCAAGTAATCACGGAACGATAAACAACTGTTATACAACAGGAGATATTATAGCAAATTCTGCTAACTATATAGGTGGATTAGTAGGATATAATTACAACGGAACCATAAATAATTGCTATGCAACAGGAGATGTTACAGGAGAAGGTGATGGAGTAAATATAGGAGGATTAGTAGGATATAACCAAACCAATGGAACAATAATCAATAGCCATGCAACTGGAGATATGACAGGAGGCTCTAATGCATATGTAGGAGGGTTAATAGGAAACAGTGTTGGAACAATAAGCAACAGCTATACCACAGGAAACGTGACAGGAGGTTCTGGCGCATATGTAGGAGGGCTAGCAGGAGGGACTAATACTGAAACAATAATCAACAGCTATGCAACAGGAAATGTTACAGGAGGCTCTAAGTCATGGGTAGGAGGACTGATAGGAGTTAATTGGGGTACAAGTACAATAAGTGGCTACTATAATTCGGATGCAACTCAGACGGTAGACGGCATTGCACGAAGCACAAAACAGGGTTTTGGCTATGGTACTGGTGGTGCATATGGGATACAAGAATCAACAATGAAGGCTTCTTCACAAGAAGTTGAAGGCGCATTAGTTGATAGACTGAATAATGGCATAGGTACAAACACAGATTGGTTTAACTGGCAGCAAGCCGCAAGTACCAATTCAGGATATCCAACACATATAGTAGTAACGAAACCAAAAATGTCGACAGTAGAAACAACAAGTCCGGTCACAAATATAAAAACAACATCGGCTACTGTAGGCGGAAATGTAACCAGTGATGGCAATGGAACACTAAGTGAGATAGGTATAGTTTATGGAACTACTGAAAATCCAACAATAGATACAGCAACAAAAGTATCATCAAAGAATACTGCAACAGGTACATTTAGTATTGATTTAACAGGATTGACACCAGATACTACATATCGTGTAAGAGCATATGCTACAAATGAAGTAGGAACCAGCTATGGTGAGGATGTAGAATTTACGACAGTGAAGGAATATACAGTAACCTTCAATAGTAATGGAGGAAGTGCAGTAAATAGTCAAACAATAGATTACAAAACAAAAGTAAGTGAGCCTAAGCCTCCGGCAAAAGAAGGATCAGGATTTGATTATGAATTTGGAGGCTGGTATAAAGATAAAGAGTTAACAAATAAGTGGGACTTTGCAAATGACACAATGCCAGCAGAGGACATAACATTATATGCAAAATGGCTATTACCACAGGATAATATAATCATGGAAGTTACTCCAGATACTGTAGAAGTTAATAATGATTTTAATCAAATCTTCACTTTAGATATTAATAACGATACAGTTATAGGAACGGTATATAAATCAGATTTAAGCTTAAGAGGAGCATTTAGTAATCTAAGTATAGGAGAAATTAGCAATAAAGATACTACAGTTACAGCATCAGTATATGGTAATCTAAGTAATGAAGGTGTAGGAATAATTACACTTAATGATGATAGACTTGTAAATAGTACAAGCTTATTATCAGCAAATGTAAACGTAGTTGCAAAACAAAAGTATACAGTAACATTTAAAGACTATAATGGAAACGAGCTATATAAACAAACAGTAACAAAAGGAAATAAGGCAATAGCTCCAGCAGCTCCAACAAGAGAAGGCTATACATTTACAGGCTGGGACAAAGATTTTAGTAATATAACAAGTAACTTAATAATAACAGCTAAGTATAAGATAAACCAATACAAAGTAAGCTTTGAAAGCAACGGAGGAAGTAAAGTAAATTTAATAATAGAAGATTACGGAAGTAAAATAAGTAAACCAACAGCACCAACAAAAGAAGGATATACCTCTGGAGGTTGGTACAAAGAAGCAGAGTTAAAAAATATGTGGGATTTTGATAGTGATACAATACCAGCAAATGACATAACTCTATATGCAAAATGGAATATTAAAGCATTTACAGTAACCTTTACAGACTATGATAAAACAATAATAAAGATAGAAACAGTAAATTACGGAAGCAGTGCAACAGCACCAGAAAATCCAACAAGAAGTGGTTATACCTTCAAAGAATGGGACAAAGACTTTAGCAATATAACAAGTGACTTAACTGTAACAGCAAACTATAGCAAAAATAGTAACTCACATAAAAGTTCAGGAGGAGGAAAAACCTCAAGCAATCAAACAGGAACAACAGTAATAGTAAACGGTAAAAAACAAATAGCAGGAACAGAAACAGTGAAAGAAGAAAATGGCCAAAAGACAGTAGAAGTAAAAGCAGATAGTAAAGTAATAAGCCAAAAAATAGATGAAGCATTAAAAGAAAAGCAAGCAGATAATAATACAAAGGAAAACACAATAGAAATACCAGTAACAGCAAAGGATGCCAAAAACATCAAGGGCATTTTAACAGGAGATATAATAAAGAAAATGGAAGATAATGAATTCACACTAACAGTAAACACAGACAAAATAGACTACATAATACCAGCAAAGGAAGTAGGAATAGAAAGGGTAGCGAGTACACTTGGAGTAACACCAGAATCTCTTAAAAATATCGAAGTATCAGTAGAGATACAGAACACGGATGAAAACATAGCAAAGGAAATAACAGAAAAAGCAAAGGTTAGTGGATATGATATAGTATTTCCACCAGTAGAGTTCAAGGTAGTAGCAAAAGTAAAATCAAGTACAAACAATGAAACAAAAGAAGTAACAGTATCCAAATTCTCAAACTATATACAAAGAGTAATGGAAGTACCGGAGGGAGTAGATCCAAGTAAGATAACAACAGGAATAGTATACAACCCCGATGGAACCTTCTCCCATATACCAACATCAGTATTTGAGAAGGACGGAAAATGGTATGCAAAACTTAATTCATTAACAAACTCAGATTACTCAGTAATATGGAATCCAATCAAAGTAGCATCAGTAGAAAACCACTGGTCAAAGGAAGCAGTAAATGATATGGCATCAAGGCTAGTAATTGATAATCCAACAACTTTTAAGCCAGACGCAAATATCACCAGAGGAGAATTTGCAGAGTATATAACAAAAGCACTTGGCCTATATAGAACAGGTGTAGCCAAAGAAGATAAATTTACAGATGTAAGTATAAAAAACAACTTAGCAGATGCAATAGAAATAGCAACACAGTATGGTATTATAAAGGGCTGTCCTGATGGTACATTCAAGCCTGATGCAAAGATAAGCAGAGAACAAGCCATGGTAATGTATGCAAGGGCAATGGATATAGTAGGATTAAAGGAAGTAGACGATAATAGAATAGAGAATTATATAGACAAAGGCAAAATAGCAGATTGGGCATATAATGATGTAAAGAAAACCATAAGCGTAGGTGTATTTAATGGAAAGACAAATGAAACAATAAATCCTAAAGACACCTTCACCTATGCAGAAGCAGCTACAGCAATAAGAAATTTATTAATAGAATCAAGTTTGATAAATAAATAAGTGACAAGGATTAAATCGACCCCCTTTAAATTTAGGGGGTCTTATCTTTACTCAAAAGAACCATTATGAATTCAATAGAAAAATATATGTTTCCTCATACTGATGTTTGGTGAAGTTTTTTCCTTGTATAGGAAAGTATAAACTTCTTGATATAATAAACATGGGCGTAGCCCTTGGAATAAAAGGATTAGAATTTAGATGTAAACTTGCATCACTTAATAAAAGGAAGTGGTTTTTTTGCTAGTAAATTAAAATAAATATAGGTGTGTTTTAGAAGAATAATGAGATGAAATTCCTTGCTTTCCGGGATAAAGGGGAAGGAATTTTTAGTATTGGCAGAAGTGGATACGTTTTGACAAAAGGGAAAAAGAGCCGACAACCATGAATTTCACTTTCGTTGGTTATCGGCTCTGCGTCTTGCGTCTGGCTCTTTGATAACAGTTGTTATTTTGTATTTGACACTGATTAGCATATCCTGTTTACTCTTAGGGCAGAACAGCGGGAAGTTTTTGAGTTCTGTATCCTCTCGTATCTGTAACATTGTTTTGCTTTGACACATTGGGCATAGTAGATATTCCTCTTTTATCATACACATCATCTATGATATTTGATGTTTTTTAAAGTTGTGATAGCTTAGAGTAAGCAGCAATGTCCCTACTATAAAAGCTACACCACAAATAGCTTGATACAGCCAAATATTTATTCCAAAAACATTCCATGAATATTGATTTAACACAACATCAAAATATGTTCCCATTGGCGATGGCAAGAAAAACCTCACTTTCTCAATCGCAGTTGGAAATATCCCATTGAACATTCCCAAAAGGATAACTATTGTACTGATTGTAAGTACAACAATAGATCTATCTATCACAGAGGACAGAAACAAACATATTCCGGTCATTAATAGACTGCCAAACACGGTTGTAATGCACAAAAGAAAAACAGCCTCTATCATTGTGAAATTGTAGGTTATCAATGGTATGTGAAGCTGTATAGGAGCATTTGCGCCTTCAAACCCATAAATAAACATACATAATAAATATCCCACTAATGAAAGAAATAGTGACAGTAAAATACTAAATGAACCCCCTGTAAAGATTTTGGCGAGAATTTGTGAGTGCTTTCCATTTTTTGATGTTAAAATTAAGCTATCTGTTTTTTGACTATATTCATTGACGAAAATAGGCGAAAGTGTAAAAGCTATTAAAAACATTATAATAAAAGCATTAGTTGTAGATAATGAAAAGAAACGTTCATATCCATCTGTGTATTCCATAATAAAGGGTTTTTGTACCTCATTGTCAATCTCAATCACTCTATCAATATTTTGTTGTGTAAAGGAAGGATTGTTCTGTAAATTTAGTCGATATTGATTGATACGTTTATCGTAATAACTAAATGCATCTTCTTCTGAAATTGTTTGAAAATCATCTATATTAAACGCATGCCCACGCTCGGTATAGGCAGAGTCAATCAATGCATACACGGAAAAATAGGGACGAGCAAATTTTTGGTATTCCTCGCTATCGGTATATGGATAAACATTTGACGGAACTTTCTGATATGCCTGTGAAGCTTCCAGTATCAAATCCCCATCTATCTGTCTACCGGAAAGAGTCAGCTTGTATGCTTTATCCATAAGCATTTCATCATAGTTACTCATGCCAGTTGCGGGATTACCGCCGATAATAAGTCCACAAACTGAAAAAACAGTTGCAATAACAGCCAAAAGAACACAGACCCACACACTTTTCCTAATTATAATTTTCTTGTATTCAAAGCCTACCAAAGTCCAAAAATTATTCATGCTGGCTCACCTCCGAGAAATAGTAAAGATACAAGTCCTCAAGTGTTGCTGATACATTTATTGCAGTATCATGGGGCATTCTATCGCATACAAGCCTTAAAAAAGTATTTTCTCCCTCAGAACGAATATTGATAACAGGGTAAGCTACTGTTAATCTTTCAGCCGTATTGCTGTCTACACAGCACTCAAACACCTTTCCGTCAACGGTTTTGATGATATGCTCCAAACTTCCGCTGTGTAGTATTTGACCGTCTTTCATAACCAAAATAGTGTTTGAGATATGCTCCACATCGGAAACGATATGGGTAGAGAGCAGCACAATTCTATCCTTGCCAAGCTCAGAAATGATGTTCCTAAAACGCACACGCTCTTTTGGGTCAAGTCCTGCTGTCGGCTCATCAAGCACCAAGATTTTAGGGTTGTTAAGTAGTGCTTGAGCAATACCCAAACGCTGTTTCATGCCACCGGAAAAGGTTTTGATTTTCTTTTTTGCAACATCACTCAGTGAAACCATTTCAAGAAGCTCTTTTGTCTTTGTCTTTGCCTGTGCTTTGGTCAGTCCTTTCAGACTTGCCATATAGTACATGAAATTCTGTGCCGAAAACTCGGGATAGTACCCAAAATCTTGTGGTAAATACCCCAGTACGTCACGATAGCTTTCTTCGGATACATCAATACCGTTAAATTTCACTTCGCCGTTTGTAGGTTTTAGTATGCCACACATCATACGCATGAGTGTTGTTTTTCCGGCACCGTTTGCCCCCAAAAGACCGTAAACCCCTATGCCGAGATTTAGTGAAACTCGGTCAACGGCAATTTTGTTTTTATATTGTTTTGTTATTCTGTCTATAACAAGCTCCATTGTAATTCCTCCTGTGATTTTATAAATTGATTAAAGCTGAAAAGAGTTAATGCCATCAAGACCATGAATGTGCCTACCCACAAAGTGATAAATTGCACACTGTAAATAAACTGATAAAGATTATTTGCTATCATCATAAAAACACTTACCGCACAACAAACTGCCATACAAACATAAATTGTTTCTTTGGAACGAAACCTTGATATAATCTCAAGGCTGAGATAACTTGACAGCAAATAAGGTACACCTATATAGACAGAATTTCTAAACACTCCTAAATCGTTTTTTCCTGCAATTATCACGAGCAGTATAAGCATTACAAAGCTAGCGGTTCCCAGTATCCCAAGTCGCATGAGCGTAATTTTTTGCAAATTGTACTTACAAGCAAGCTCTGTTTCTGCCATGTTGTAAGCAGTGCTTCTGTATATTTCTGTAATAATGCAAAGAGAAAACAGCGGTAATATTGACGAAACCACAGCTACTATATTTGCCGGAACCTTGACAACGGTTGTGTAAAAATATGCGAAACAAGTAGCGAGGACGTAGAAAAGCCATACTCTTTTTCGGATAAATCCGATTTGTGAAAACAGCACTTCACGAAATCTTGCTTTGGGATATGAAATACTGTTAATAAACTCTGCTTTGTGTCTTGTGGGTGGTGGCGTAAGGCTCTGTTTGAGTTCCTGTTTTAGTTTCCTATCCATAAAAATCCTCCTTCCTTAAATTCTGTTTTAGCTTTCTCTTGATTTCATTTAGTTTTCGATAAAGTGCAAATCTTGAAATGTCTAAATACTCTGCAATTTCACCTATTCCAAGTTCATTTGTATACCTCAGTAGCACGATTTCTTGTTCTTTACTACTGAGCTTTGATACAGCGCTTCGTACAGCAATCACAGTTATGCTATCCTCTGATTGTTCAACCGTAAGCTCGGATAAGTCATCAAGGATTTCTGTATGCTTGTTTTTTCTAAAATAGTCGATACAGCAGTTTCGTGCTATGGTATAAAGAAAGGCGAGTTTTTTGCCTTTTTCAAGATACTGCGTTGTTTCAAAGTATTTTAAAAATGTTTCCTGCGTTATATCTTCAGCAACTAGCACATTATGTACTTTGAAATAGCAAAACGCATAAACCTTTTCATATTGCTCTTTTAACTCTAAAGACATAAAAAAAACTCCTTTCATATTGTTTAACGTATGAGTGGGCTAAAATGTGCGGGTAAAAATAAAAATTCATTTTTAAAATATTATACATATGGATTGTCAACACTAAATTAGATAGTTTTTTTAGGTTATGTAATTTATATTCTCTAGGGCTTAAATAGCCTAGTGGTGAGTGAATTCTAATGTTATTAAACCAATTAATATAATCTTATAGCATGAAATCTAGTTTATCCAGATTATTAAAGTGATAATTTTGGGTAAATTCAGTCTTAAATATTTTAAATGTAATTTAGCTATAGCATTATCATATTTAGATTTACCATTTTCATAAAGTTTCACCATTTGTGTTTTGAATTCATCTGTATAGGTTCTTCTTTCGATTTTAGTCATATAAACAATTCTCATTTTTATATATCATTTTTAGTTTACATGCACTTAATTTAGTTGTCTAGTTAATTGTAATCGATCCAATAAAACGAGTGTAGCGAAATTTGATTGGTAGCAAGCTACGGCTGAGACAGTCGTGTTGATAGAGAAGAAATATATTGAAATCAAGGGTTTTAAGGAATTTTGAGTGAATTTAATAGTAAAACATATGCTTCCTCAGACGGATGTTTGGGGAAGTTTTTTTTATGTAGGTCTTACTTTTACGAGGAATATACAATTTGTTTAAAAAAAAGGGATTTTGAATAGTTATATGGAATATTTTAGCATAAAAGATAATCCCAAAATAAAGGGAAGGGCAAGAAATTAAAATATCAGCAAGCTTATATTTTCAACAGAAAACAGAATTACTCTCTTGACTCTTCCTTTGGGTAAGCCTTTATACTAAACTTATACCCGATAACTTAGAAAGGAGATGGAAAAATGAGAAACCTAATCAAAATCAGAGATGTGTCAAGCAAATATGACATTACAGCTCGTACACTGCGTTATTATGAGGACATGGGATTACTGTCCAGTACCCGAAGTGATGACTACGCATACAGAATGTACGATGAAAGCGCTGTTAAGCGGCTTGAACAAATACTTATTTTACGCAAGTTGAATATCAGCATAAAAGACATTCAACGTGTTTTTAACACTTCTGGTTCTGATGTAGTCTTAGAAGTGCTGGGAAAAAAAGTACAGAGCATAGACGACGAGGTTGCGCTATTGCATGAGCTGAAGGAAATTGTGCTGGATTTTATACAGGAAATCGAACAAGTGAACTTTTCAGACAACTCTGACATAAAACTGCTGTATAACAAGGCTAAAGAGATTGGAACACAATTGATAAGTATTGACTATATCGGCAAGCCTTCCAATATAAACCGTTTGATTAAAATAACGGAAAAACTAGATAAAAAAATCCCTGATATAATGGTTGTCAGGATACCGGGATTTAGAGCAGTGACAGTGGGTGAACAATTATGGGGTGATATGTTCAAAAACGACGGATATATGTATCAATTGTGGCAGCATGTGCATTTGTACAAAAATGTTATTTTCGACTGTTTTGATTTTTTGCTACCTAAAAATGACAAAGCTGAATGGATATGCGCCGTTAAAGATGGTGTTACCAATGCTGATGTGAGTCCTTTTAAACTGTTCGATTTTAAGGGAGGCTTATACGCTATGGCAGTCAGTATTGACGAAGATAACGAGAGCATACATAAAGTAGAAGATAAAGTTCGCCAATGGATTGAAAATACAAACTTTGAGCTTGACAAAGGTCGCAATGTTATGTTCAATATGCCTTATTTATATGAAGATGGAAAGGATATTGCCTATAAAGACATAGAAAAGGGGCTTGGTTATAAACAAATGCAAAGATATTTTCCCATTAAGCTGAAAGAAGGAATATAAAAATATAAGCAATCTCCTATGATTAAGTATTATTTAAGTAATTGTGAAATGTAAAGTATGACAGAACCCATAGGGAAGTAAAAAATAAATGGAGGAATTATTATGAATAAGTATGAAAACGCGATGAAGATTATGGAAGAATACTGTGGAAACGGTAAGGACAACCTTATTGCTCTTGCAACTATTGCATTATCACCAAATGCTGTCGGCAATCCCCGCCCTGCTGTCCGTATGGTTGACGCTTATTATGAAGATGGTGTGTTTTATGTCTCTACGGATGCGAAAAAAAATAAAACGCTGGAAATTGGGAAAAATAACGAGGTTTCCATCTGTGGGCTAGACTTGTTTGCTGCTCAAGGGACGGCTGAAAATCTCGGTTGGGTGAAGGCCGAGAGAAATACTGAAATAAGAGCGAAGATGAAAAAAATCTTCACGTGGTTCGATGCACATGGCGACGAAGATAACCCTGACTCAATTGTTCTGCGTATCACCCTTACAGAAGGAACGATAACTGATAACGAAAAAAAATACGGTGAATGGCAGTATAAAGTTGATTTTGCGAAGAAAGAAGCGAAATAAATGAGAAGAACACTTAAAGATATGGCAAGACACTTAAAAAATGTTATCACGCCAGAAATACCTGAAACATACACAATTAACCCAATGTTTAGAGATATTTCAAACGAGGAAAATATTAGAGAAGGAGTACTTGCGTTCAGAAATTTTTTATATAAGCTTTGTGATATTTTGATTGCTGAAGGTGATTCCTATGACAATCATAAAAAGATTATTCACGCATTTGATGATCGTGTTTCTATTTCGGTATATTATCCATTCTTGCACAATGTGAAATGCTTATTATTGAGTATAGGTTTCAATAGCGTACTATCAGAAAACGCTCAATCCCTTGACGTCGGCAACAATATATTCAACACGAAAATCTCCGTTACAAAAAATATTAGATCCTTGAGATTTTTGACGGATTGTGGCATATTGATTGACGGTATAGATTTGAAACAAAAAAAGCACGATTTATCAAAATTCGAAAGAATAAAAATTTCGTATCCTGATAATCCTGCTATGTTGACGGGTCTGAAGGTAATGGCAATAGCCGAGAGAGAATTTGGTACAAAAGCAAACAAATTTAAAGCAATCAGCTATTGTCGCTTCTCCGATATTTTATTGCGATGTGATTATAGGGTATTGAAAAATAATGAAACCGATGTGATTTCTATATTAAAAGATACTATAAAACCTTTATCCGTCAATGTGCAAGATTTCATACTGCAGTTACATCAACGTTATTTGGATAAAGGGCTTAAATGCAATGTAGAAATAAAAGATTTATGGATAAAGATTAAATATTCTTGTAAAAGAAATGAGATATGGGGAATTAATGCATCACTTAATAATGGTTATCAAATAAACATCAAAGCGAAAAACACACATAAATACGTTGATGCTATTGAAAAATTTCCTTCATTTTTACAAGAAATGATTGAAAAAGGATATGGTTGTGGAAAAAAAAGAGGTATAAGTGACAGTTGTGATGGAGGTTGCCGAGGGTTCCGTATTTCTCTGGATGACTCAATCATTGATATAAGTAATGCTATCGAGACTTGGTTTGACAAGGAATTGTTATTTGTATAGTATAAGCATAGTGCGAGCCCGTATTTTCGCCCTTGACTCACACTATGATTCCTCACAAAGTAAGCAGATATACGACTCAGGTCAGATGTTCCCAAGAAATGGAATTACATGCGAAGATTGATAGTCAAGAAATAGGTTGATTTCAAGCATTTAAAAAGATTTACAGTAAATTAATAGTATATAATATGCTCCCTCAGATTAAGTTTGAGGGAGTTTTTTTATGGGGGTATTGCTTTTAAATAGATTAAACTTTTGGTCAGAATTATAAGAATAGCAATGTATTTGATTAGTAGATAATTACAAACCACTTAAGTAACTGTGAATTAATATTAAACTGACGATATATAAGAACTACTACTTATTGTAAATGTAATCCCTAGATATAAGGGCTGTTATTATTTAAATATAGAAATAAAAATGGTAGAGAAAAGTGATGGAAAAGTTGAAGTAAAGAGGATGTTTAGTGGATGAATCAAGCATCTATAGCTGAACTGTATCAAACAACTACACAATACATAACCTTACATATCAAGAATATCTATAAAGAAAATGAACTAGAAGAGAATTGAACTTGTAAGTATTACTTACAAGTTCAAAAGGAAGGAAACAGAGAAGTAAAAAGAAATAAAAAGTTTTATAATTTTCACTATTTGTTCGATAAAATCATGAGTACCTATAAATATAAACTATTTACTTAATCTAGAGGTTTTTTTTGTTTAGGATTGACATTATGTTCAAAAGAGTTACCAATTACTATAGAAGATAGTATTACTAAAGGAATAGATACAAGTAATCTTATAACTGAGAATTTGATACCTAAGAAAGATGCCTCAAAAATTGTCATAGGAATCCTCGTTAATGCAGCAGCCCCAATATATGTTAATACTATACTGAGCTTAGCCCCTTTGCTATATAGAGAGTATGCAACAGGAAAGGCAACATACGCTCCACCAACTGTAGTGCTTGAGAGGATGATTGCCCATATATAGCCTTTATAGCCAGATGCATTACCAAAATACCTTTCTACCGTTTCCTTTTTCACCCATACTTCAAAAAGACCTATCAAGATAAATGCAAAGAGTAAGACTTTAAGCATACTTATTACAAACTCATAAAAATTTCCTCCAATTTTAATACCAGGAGTAAAATTGAACACTAAAGAAATAAGTAAAAACATTAAAAACATAATAGGTAGAATAATATTAATTATTTTTTTTCATAGCAATACCTCACCATAAAGAAGACCTATTGCTAAGGCGATAATTAAAGCGATAAAATAACTTGTAACATTTCTAACAACAGTCAGCTTAGTACCAAAGTATTCCTTTTCAATTGGAAATGTTAATATACCTACCATCATTAATGTTGAAGAAAAAGATGAGATTACCATATATTTGACTCCCTTATTTAATAAGATACCACTTAAGGGAAAGGCTATAAATCCTGGCATAATTGTTATAGATCCTAAAGCAGAAGCTAAAATTGTTTCTCTAAATATATTAGTACCTCCTAAATACTTAGCTATTGTTTTATCGGGTAATAGATAAAGCATAACCGAAATCAAGATTAACATTTTTATAAACGATGGCAAGATTTTTTTGATTTTTTTCCAGGCTACTTTAAGAGCCTTTATAGTTTTATCTTTATTTAATATGAAAGAAATAAACAATGAACCACCTGTTATAACATATAAAAATATCATTTATTCACTTCTTTTTAATTAGTTCTTTTCTTAAAAATAATATTTATATTTTTAGAATAGCTTATACTTAATTCAAATCCAATTATATGTTTCCTAATGTTTAATAAATAAGTTATAGTATATTTACCAATAATTCAAAGATAAGTTTTAGTCAAATTATATCTTAGTTCATTTGAGATATGTCTTTTTTTCAGTTAATATAGAAAGTTTACAATAGTTACTGGCATATGTCAATAACTTTAGCGTGAATATGCGAAGGTTAAAGCACAGTTGTATAGAAAGTATAAACATGCTATTAATGTAAGTAACATGATTAAGTTTATACGAAATATAAAAATTAGGTTTGACAATTTTAATAACGAGTGGTAATATTATAACAATAATTTAAAGGCAATGAAGAGAAATAGTAAATATAATTTGCTGTTCAGAGAGAAGATGGTTGGTGCGAATCTTCACAGTGAGTATATTGAAGCAGTCTCAGAGCTGTGAACCGAAACAATAGTAGGCTTCAACGGAAATCCACCGTTATCATAGGATAATGTATCGGTTTCGACCCGTACATATTGAGTGCAGAGTTTCTCTGAAATTAGGTGGTACCACGGATGATGTTTATTCGCCCTAAGCTATTAATAGCTTAGGGCTTTTTTAATACAAATTATAAGAAAGGAAGATAACGATGACAGCAAATGAATTAAGAGAACTTTACTTATCATTTTACGTGGAAAGGAGACATAAGATAGCCGCTGCCGCTTCACTTGTACCTGAAGATGATGCAAGTGTGCTGTATACAACTGCTGGAATGCAACCGTTGATTCCTTATCTTTTAGGGAGAAAACACCCAAATGGTAATCGACTGGTGAATGTACAAAGGTGTGTTCGAACAGGAGATATAGAAGAAGTAGGTGATGATTACCACTTAACAGTATTTGAAATGTTAGGAAATTGGTCATTAGGAGATTATTTCAAAGAAGAAGCAATTTCAATGAGTTTTATATTTCTTACAGAAAAGTTAGGAATACCCAAGGATAAACTGGCAGTAACTGTTCACAAAGGAAATGAAAAAGTTCCTGTAGATAGAGAGGCAGCCGAAACATGGATAAAGATGGGAATAGATGAAGAAAACATCTTTTACTATGGAGATGAAGAGAACTGGTGGGGACCGGCAGGTGAAACAGGACCTTGTGGACCGGACTCGGAAATGTTTTATGTCAATGATATACCAGACTGTAATGAAAATTGTGGACCTGCTTGTAGTTGTGGAAAATATGTGGAATTAGGGAATAATGTGTTTATGACCTATAATAAGGGGAAAGATGGATCCTTAACCGTATTAAAACAAAAAAATATTGATGTAGGATTGGGATTTGAGAGATTACTTATTCTAGCTAATGGATTAAGTAATGTTTATGAAACAGATTTATTTACACCAATAATCAATGAATTGGAGAAGTTAACAGAGAAGAAATACGATGAAACAACAAAAAATAGTTTTAGGATTATCGCTGAACATATAAGAGCGTCAGTTTTTATATTAGCAGATCCCACAAAAATTGTGCCTTCAAATTCAGAGCAAGGCTATATTGTTAGACGCTTAATACGAAGAGCTATACGAAAGATATTACAACAAGAGATATCTGAGAACATACTACCTGATTTAGCCACTATTGTAATTGAATCCTATAAAGATGCATATCCACAGGTAAAAGAAAGAGAAGTTTATATAAAGAATGAGTTGGTAAAGGAATATGAAAAGTTCAACAGAACCTTGAAAAGTGGGCTGAAAATGGCTGATCGTATAATTGGAAAACTATCGGGGGATGAAGAACTAAATGGAGAAGATGCTTTTAAACTGTATGATACATATGGATTTCCTCTTGAACTAACAGTTGAATTAACTGAGGAAAGAAATAAAACTGTTGATATTGAAGGATTCAACAAGTGTTTTAAAAAACATCAAGAAAAATCTAGAACCAGTGCAGCAGGCAAATTTAAAGGTGGTCTAGCAGAAAATAATGAAAAGAGTGTTAGATTACATACAGCTACACATCTTTTGAATGCAGGATTAAGACATATTTTAGGTGATACTGTTTATCAGAGAGGCAGTCATATTAATGCTGAAAGGTTACGATTTGATTTTTCATTTGATAGAAAGATGACGAAAGAAGAACTTTTAAAAGTCGAATCATTTGTTAATGAAGCAATCAATATGGGAATTGATGTTGAAATGCAAAAGATGAGTGTTGATGAAGCAAAGGCTATAGGTGCGATTGGAATCTTTGATTCAAAGTATGAGAGTGAAGTGAAAGTCTATTCTATTGAAGGATATTCAAAGGAAATATGTGGAGGACCACATGTAAGTAATACTGATGAATTAGGTCACTTTAAGATAATGAAAGAACAAAGTTCTTCAGCTGGAGTAAGAAGAATTAAGGCAGTTATAGAGTAGCATTTCTTCAAGTAATACAAGTTTCAACTTGTATCACTTGAAAATTCTTTTTTGCCTTCAGCCTGTTCTTCAGATAATTCAACTTAATACAGTGCAGGGCCTCTAAAAAATACGGAAAACTAATCTAGGGTATGGGTATACGTTCTTGTAAATTTAATATAAAGTAGAGAGAGATCATGAATATAGCTATGATAGCTTACAATTTCATGATTTCTTTGTTTTATGAGAAGTGTCTAATAGTTAAATAATTTCTAAACAGAATAAAAATTTATTATGGCAGTTTTTAAGATGCCTTTTCCACTATTGAAATAACTGTGTTTAGCAGAAGCAGTGAAAGTAATTGTGTCATCAGCATTCAATATAAAGGTTTCATTGTTTACTTCTAGAGTTAATTCCCCTTCTAAAACCATTAAATATTCTTCAGATTTTTCAGAGTGTCCCACAGAAGTATATCTACATCCTTCATCAAGTTCCATTTGAAAAAGCTCAAAATTACGATGAGGTGTATTGGAATAGTAACAGTAAAGACGGTATTGTCCATCGTCAGTTTTTTGTGAAACTATGTCTGACTTTTTTATAACATAAGCATCCTGTTGTTGTTGTTCTAACAATGATGTATACGGAATATTTAAGCCAGCAGTTATTTTCCAGATGGTATTTATTGTTGGGTTAGTTTTACCTTTTTCTATTTTAGAAAGCATAACTTTGCTAATATCCGATAGTTCAGCAAGCTGACTTAAACTCAAATTTCTCTCACTACGAAGTCTTTTTAGATTTTCAGCAATAATTAAATTTATATTCATAAGTACTTGGCCTCCTTTATCACTATTGACAAATATAATTAACGATTGTAAAATACACTTAACATTAATTATATTTTACAATTGTAAAATATAATTAATTATAACGCAATTATTATAGGAGGGCAAGAGAGATGAAAAAATTATTAGAAAATATTTATGAAGCTATCGGACAAACTCCAATGTTACGACTTAGAAGAATTACAAAGCACTATGGAGTAGAGGGAAATATCTTTGCAAAATTAGAGTACCTTAATCCTGGGTTCAGCAAAAAAGATCGTCCTGCTTTGCAGATGATTGAGGAAGCTGAAGCAAGTGGTCAACTAAAGCCTGGTCAGACTGTTATTGAGTTAACAAGTGGAAATACAGGCACAGGACTTTCCATTGTCTGTAAAGCAAAAGGACATCCTTTTATAGCAGTTATGTCAGAAGGAAACTCTATGGAACGCACTAGAATGATGCGTGCACTTGGGGCAGAAGTTATTATAGTTCCACAAGCTAAAAATTCAGTAAAAGGACAGGTATCGGGGGAAGATTTAAAATTAGTAGAAGAAATGACTGCAAAATTAACAAAGGAAAGAAATGCATTTCGTGCAGATCAGTTCAATTTGGATAGTTCCTATAGAGCTCACCTACTTCATACGTCAGTGGAAATGTTAGAGCAGAGCGATGGAAAAATAGATTGCTTTGTTGATATTGTAGGAAGTGGCGGTACATTTGAAGGATGTGCAGAAAAATTTAAAGAGTATAATAAAAATATAAGCTGCTATATTGTTGAACCTGCTAATGCTGCAGTATATGCAGGGAAAGAGCTCATCAATGAAGGACGTCACCAAGTTCAAGGATGTGGATATGCTATGAATTTATCAAAGGTAAATAAAGAACTAATTGATGGATGTATACAGGTAACAGATGAAGAGGTTATCCAAATGACAAGAGACCTAGCTAGATTAGAGGGAACATTTGTAGGATTTTCATCAGGAGCGAATGTTTGTGCAGCAATTCAATTGTTGAAGAGCAAAGAGAAGGGAAAAAATATTGTACTAACACTTAATGATAGTGGTTTAAAATACTTAAGTACTGATTTATTTTAAATACGTTTAAAATCATTAAATATAGCTATATTTAATGGGAATAATTCTTATATTGTTATGTGAAGAACATAGTAAGATTAGGATATTTCTAATTATAGCTTTCAGAGATTCTAAAGTTGGAAACATTGTTGCAACCATTAGTATATGATAAAATTATCAATAAAATATATACTATTTCTTTTATCGCAGTTTTATGCGATATATAAAAATACAGTAGAAAGGGTGTTCTAAATGAAAAATACATTAAAAGTAGAAATGAAAAAAGTTTGGAGGGACACTATAATTTAACCCTCCAAAATAATGGAGGAGGAAATATATGAATTTTAGATTTAAAAAATTTTTATCTTATTATAAACCTTATTTAGGCTTGTTTTTTTCGGTCATGATTTGCGCATTTATTGTAGCTGGAATTACACTAATATTACCATTGCTTACAAGATATATTACTAAAACTGTATTAGAAGGAAATATGACAAACGCACTGAATCAAATTTATAAAGTAGGTGCGTTAATGCTTGTGCTAATTGGAATACAGACAGCTTGTAACTATTATTATGATTATAGAGGTCATGAAATGGGAGCAATGATGGAAAGTGATATGCGTAGTGAATTATTTGAACATTATCAAAAGTTATCTTTTGGTTTTTATGATGGACAAAGAACTGGATTGTTAATGTCTAGAATAACCAATGATTTACTTTCTTTATCAGAATTATATCATCACGGTCCAGAGGATTACATAATATATTTGGTAAAATTTATTGGTGCCTTTGCAATTCTGCTAAATATCAACGTTAAATTAACTATTGCTGTTTTTTGCTTTTTACCAATCATGGCGGTTTTTGCATTTTATTTCAATAAACGAATGCATATTGCTTTAAGAAAAAATAAGGAATGTATTGGTGATGTTAATGCTCAGGTTGAAGATAATCTTTCTGGTATACGGGTGGTAAAGTCCTTTGCCAATGAAGAAATAGAAAAGGAAAAATTTGCTTATGAAAACAATAAGTTTCTTGAGAGCAGAAAAAATACTTATAGAAATGAGTCATACTTTTATAATGGAATGAATGCTTTTATACAACTTATTACAGTAACAGTAATTGTTTTTGGCGGTGTTAATATTGTAAAAACTTCTTTAGATTTGGCAGATTTGATTACGTTTTTACTCTATATTGGGAATCTTATTGAACCTGTACAAAAATTAACTCATATGACTATGCAGCTGCAAGAAGGAATTGCTAGTTTTGGACGATTTGTAGAAATTTTGGATATTGAACCGGAAATCAAGAACGTATCCAATGCTCTTGAATTAGAGAATGTGAAAGGAAATGTAGAGTTTAGAAATGTAAGATTCAGATATCATGAGGTTCAGGACTATATCTTGGAAAACTTATCTATGAATGTTAGTGCTGGAGAATATATTGCTTTAGTTGGTACTTCTGGAGTTGGTAAAACAACTCTATGCTCACTCATACCTCGCTTTTATGAAGTAAGTCAGGGGGAAATATTACTGGATGGTGTAAACATCAAAGACATTCGATTGAGTTCTTTAAGAAGGAACGTGGGTGTGGTTCATCAAGACGTTTATTTGTTTTCTGGGACTATTTTAGATAATATTGGCTATGGAAAACCCAATTCAAGTAAAGAAGAAATTATTGAAGCTGCTAAGAAGGCAAATGCTCATGAATTTATCATGAAACTTCCTGAGGGATATAATACGGATATTGGACAACGAGGTGTGAAATTATCTGGAGGCCAAAAACAAAGATTAAGTATTGCAAGAGTTTTCTTGAAGAATCCACCTGTTTTGATTTTTGATGAAGCCACAAGTGCATTGGACAATGAAAGTGAAAGGGTTGTCCAAGATTCATTAGAAAGTTTGGCTAAAAATCGCACAACCTTTGTCATAGCCCATCGTTTGTCAACAATTAGAAATGCAAGAAGGATTGTTGTATTAACAGAGCAAGGGATTGGTGAACAGGGAACTCATGAAGAATTATTAGCATTAAATGGTACATATGCGCATTTATATAATATGCATTCTAAAATTTAACTAAGAATGCTAGTGTAAAGACTAATATAATTGGACATATTCTCAATTTAGAAAAGACCCCCTTGATTTTAGGGAGGGCTTACTTTTACACAGAAATACAAATGTCCAGAATTATAAGAAGAGTGACACATTTACTTAGTAGATAATACAGGTCACTTAAGATTCCTAAGAATTAATAATTAGATTAACGACTTATAAGAACTATTACTTATGCAAATACATTTTCTAGATATGAGGTTTGTTGGTACTGAGTCAAACTATTGGAATTATTGACCAATATTAGTTGAGAAATTTACTTATTAGAAATATAATAGAACATATAATCAATAGGTTGAAAAATGATAAATTTTAGTATTTTGATTAGAAGAAATGACTGCTTTTGAAGGTCAGAAGACTATTATAACTTTACTTTATAGTACAGAAATAGAGCAAGAAACTGAATGATGTAAAAGAATAAGCCAGTTTAGATGAGTTATATTCATCTTGACTGACTTTTTTTTATTAACAAAATTCGAACAAAACTCAAACAAAGAAGAAATAATTAATGAGTATTATATAAATATAAAAAAATTCATTGTTTTAAAAGAGAAATATTATAAGAGAAGAAGGAAAAATATTGTAGTAACTGGTGGCGACAATAGTATGGGAAGGGAACTGCTTTTACAACTCCTAGCAAAAGGTGTAACTATTTTTGCAGTTGACATCAAAATTTGGATGCATTGAGTAAGACTGTAAAAATTGAAGGAAATACCAATAGGTTGTTTATCTATAAAGTCGATATTTCAGACAAAGAATCAATATATTCATTTATCGAAAGGGTTATAAATGAGCATAACAAGATTGAGGGGGTTATCAATAATGCCAGTATTATTCAACTTTTTATCCATCTAAATGAATTAGAAATGGATGGCATTGACAGAGTTAAGAATATTAACTTTTATGGGATACTTTATATGGTAAAAGCATTTTGCTTTATTTACAAAAATGTCCAAGAGCACACATTGTAAATGTATCAGGTATGGGAGTTTTTTTATCTGTACTTGGTCAGAGTGTATATAGTGCTTCTAAAGTAGCAGTAAAATTGCTTAGCGAAGGACTTTTGTCAGATTTTTTGACACGAATGTAAAGGTGTCTGTTATAATTCTAGGAGGCACAGCTACAGATATTAAAAAGAATTCAAATGTAACATACAAGGTATCTACTGAAAAACTGAATAAGCAGGTACAGTATTTTTTCAGTTAAATAAAAAATCTATGGTTTATAGATATTAGTGTTATAATATTTTTAATATTAAGGCTTAACAAAGACGAAATACTGTTATATAGTCAGATAACAAATTTAAAATGTATTAGCTCAATACAAATAAATTGAGTGTGAAAATTTCTTGATATAATATTATTAATTATAGTGGAGAGTATTAAATGATTCAAAAAAAACTAAAGAAAACATTTCAATATGCAAAGGACACAAATAATTTATTTACTAATCTGTATGGATATAAAATGAGCCGTTCACTTCAAATAACCAGAGCAGCGACAACAGCCAGCAGCCTAATTGCTGTAGGTAAGCTTATTATGGGAATTGTATCTCTATCATTATTTATATGTACGAATGCTTTTTATTCCTTTGGAATGATAGGAGCAAAAACCATTGCATTGATTGGCATACGAAAAGCTAAAAATAAAAGAGAACAATATAAATACTATTTATGGTCTACTTCCGTATTAATTATCTCCAGCTTACTGTACATTATTTATTCTATAATGTTATTTTTTAACCCAATTCTAAGTTCATATCATATGTATGTAGCAATCGGAATTGCTACAGTTACATTTACTGATATCGGATTAAATATTAGAGGGGTAATTATAACAAGACATGACCATACATTGTTAATTCATGCCATAAAGATGACTAATCTGTCAACTTCATTAATTTCACTTGTTTTAACTCAGACAGCATTATTATCATTTACGATTAAAGAAACTAATATACTGGATATGTCCAAAGCCAATGGTGTGATAGGATTAATAATGGGCTCAGCAGCAACACTAATAGGAATCTACATGATCTACAGAATAAAGAAGTTGAAAAAGCAGGATGATTTAGCAATAGAAGATGAGCAGTAGTAATAGAGCAGAAGGCTGTAGAGGATGATTTAAGCTGAATCAAATAGTTTGTAGCTATTCGAATGATAATGTGTATGCTGTCAAGGAGTGACTTAACCCAAATGAGGTATATGACCTTATTATATTCAACATCATGATGCCACAGACGGATTATTATAACAATCCTAATTTTATAGAATGGTAGAAGGTCAATACAAGGTATGTTAAGTTACAAATGTGCTAGCGTACTAAAACTGAGTTTTTAGTATAATATAATAATTAGGGGTGGAACACGGAAAAATAAGGTATTTATGCCCTACTGGGCAAGGAAAAAGTATATATTTTAAAGTAAACACAATAAACTAAATAGCTTTGCCCTTGTGGGCGTTAAAATTATAAATTAGTTGATAATTACATTAAATATTGGATGATTAAATTTCAAGTAATAAATTTGCCAACTTTTACTTGACAGTAACAATGTACTTTTCATGTTTGGTATTATACGCTTAATCGTATGATATATAAAGTTAGGATATTTTATAGTGGAATATATGTAGACAAAAGAGGCCGCTGAAAAATGGGGCATTTCCGAACGACGCATACAAAAACTTAGTGAAGATAATAGTAAAATATTGCTATTAATTAAAAATTTTTTTGCTTGCTTGATGCTGAAAAAAGCATTGTTGGGTTGATACTTTCTTATGTGGTTACGGCAGGTGCATTCGCAGGGATAAGATTTCCTTTAAGTCATTTTATAGATATGGAGGAAAATAGGCTTCTCTTATATGGAATAGTTGCAGCCTTTAGTGTTATAGTATATTTGTTTTCATGGCTGACATGTCCGAAAATGGTTTCTCACAAAGACATGTAGCCAAGAGGGGAGCTGCGTTTACAATATCTTTGCCTGTGTAGTGCACGTCTTGTTTTCTAATGCTGATAAAGAGAACAATTTTACCTGTCGCGGTAAAATTGTTCTTTTTCTTTTTGAGTTTAAATTCAGTTTATACGGCGTTGGTATGATTGTTTTGTAACGATGGAAGTATTGCTTTTATTTTATAAATAACATCAGGAGATGATTATAATGAAGAGACCGTATAGACTTGATAACATCGCAAAGCTTTATCCCGCAGTGACTAAGAAGACAAATACTTGTGTTTTCCGTCTTTCAGCAATATTGACCGAAAACGTTGATCCAAATGTGCTTCAGCAAACTGCTGAAATAACTATAAAACGCTTCCCCACAATGGCGGTTAAATTGAGGGAAGGGCTGTTTTGGGTCTATCTTTATGAAAACAACAATCCGCTGGTGGTGCGGAAAGAACTAACCCATCCTTGTGCGCCGATTATGGGAGTCAAAGAAAACAATGAATATCTATTCAAAATTATGTATTTTGGACGTCGGATTACGCTGGAATGTTTTCACGCACTTACAGACGGAATGGGGGCGATGGAATTTTTAAAGTCGTTAGTGTACCAATACTTGCTCTTAACTGGAAAAGAAGTTCAGGATGAGGGAATGATTCTGATGCCAGAAAGCACCCCGGAGCAAGAGGAAGAGGAGGACGGATGCTTAAGGTATTACCAAAAGTGCGTCAAAAAGTCAAAATTTGAGACACGAAAAGCCCGAGCTATTCAGGGAACAGTTCTTGAGGATTGCAGGACGAATGTCATTCACGGCGTCATTTCGGCTTTGCCGCTCAATGATTACGCTCGTCAGCACGGAACGACCATAACGGGGTATTTGACGGCTGTATTTGCACAAGCGATTTCTTTATCCGATTCCCAGTGGAGTCAAGGGCATCATCCGATTCGGATTGGCATCCCTGTAAATCTTCGAGGGATGTTCCCGTCAAAAACGCTGAGAAATTTTGTTTCTCAAATAAACATAAGTCTTCCGACAACTTCCGGGCAAACCTTTGATGAACTGGTTGAATCAGTAATTATGCAAATGAAAACCAGTATAACAAAAGAAAATTTATCTGGCAGGATAAATACGTTTGTGGGGTATGAGAAAATGCTCGTCGGGCGGGTTCTTCCGTGGTTTATTAAAAAAGCGGTAATCGACTTTGTATCAAAACGGACGGACAGCGCAACAACCGCACTTTTGACCAATCTCGGAAGTATCAAGCTGCCCAAGTCTATGGAGCGATATATTGACATGATAGAGGCGGTTCCGTCTCACAAAAAAGAAGCTTCTATCAATTGTGGCGTCTGTTCTGTAGATGGTAAGCTGAATATCGCTTTTGCAAGTAATATTGCGGAAACTGATGTAATAAAACACTTTTTTGATTTAGTTTCCAAACAAACAGGGCTGGAAGTCGAAGTTTACTCCAATGGTTGGACTGAAACCGATACGTTGCCAGTAGATGGGGAAAGCCTCTATCCTGCTTACACATAAGCAAAATCTGAACTGCCCCAAATAAAGGTTAAGCCTCTGTCTAGTTTTCTGCCGCAGGACCGACATAACGGGGATATTAAAGGATAAAGGTGACTATATGAAAAAGAGCGATAAACTAACAAAAAAATTAATCATTGTAATTACTGTGTTTTTTTCTCTGATGATTGCTTTGAGCCTGATTTCTCTTCCTTATATCAATATTTTATCAGAGTTGCAAACACAAGCATTTAAACAATGGGTTACTTCCCTTGGCGTAGGGGGCTGTTTCTTTGCCTGCTAGGATGCGTGATAGCTTCATCCTGTGTTTTTATACTTTCAAAGAAATTTGGGAAACCCCTTGTAACCAAGCTGTTCAAAAAAAGCAAACTTGATGAATTTGCTTTTCTGAAAGACGCTAAGAAACTGGAACCAATTGTTCTTATCTTGTTTTTAATTCCCGGAACTCCAAAGGATATGTTGACTTATGTAGTTGGAACCAGCCCTATGAAGATAACACAGTTTCTGGTTATTTCAACTTTTGCACGCATTCCTTCCGTCATATCCTCTACTTTTGTCGGGGCTACCATGGAGCAGGGGAAATGGAAAACTGCCGTTTTGATTTTTGTTTTAACCACTATTTCAGGTATTTTTGGAATAAAGTATCGAGAAAGAATGATGGGCTTTTGTAAAAGAATAGACCGAAAGATCAAAGGTACGGGACATGAGTAAGAAAATTCGTAATATTATATTTTAGAAGGGAGTCAAGTCTTGTGGAAAATTGGATATTGGGAGTAGATAATAATTACGATGAATTTGAAGCAGTACAAAAAGAATGGTTAAAACATCATGTATTCGTAAAAATGCTAAACTCCATGCCAGAAGCATTGAAGCTACTAACGGAGATCGACTTTCTCTTTGTCATAATTACTGGTGATAATATAGCATATCTGCCTTATCTGAAACTTATGCGCGATATGAGACCAATACCAATTTTAGTCTTATCATCCAAGTACAATGTCTTCGAGAAAATAAAAGTCATTCTGCTTGGTGCATACTACTTTCCCTACCCTTTCACTGTTGAGGAAGCTGTGGCAAGAAGAAGAGCTTTAATCCGCCGATATACTTTTCTGAACCATCAAGCTGAAAAATCTCTAACTATTATCACATACAATGAAATATTTATGTGTGTTGAATATAGAAAGGTATTCTTAGAAAGCAAAGAGATTGAACTGTCACGAAAGGAGTTTGACCTGCTTCACTAAGTATAAAATGTTTCCGCCAAAACCTATCATCATTTTACCAAAACACATGTGGAGATGGTGGTATGGATGTCAACGGTAGACAAGTAGGAACATATCGATGGAAAGGGGTTGGGGGTGAGCAGATTGGATGTTTGCTTTTGGTACAGCACAACAGGTTAGATGTAAAGCATGAAACTGACAGTTTATGAGGTGGATAAACCAGAATATTAAAGTACAGATTATTTATATATCACCTTTGTTTTGAACTTCAAAAAGGATTTATAGTGTAACTATTTTGATTACCAATGGCTATACTCTGTGAAATTTTCCAGTCTTTCTCGCCCCTGCTTTGTGAGAATGTTGTGCATAATGCTCCAAGCATGTGTTTGGAAACTGACGTTTTGTTCCTTCCGCAATTCACAAAAGGGTAGCCAGTAGATTATTGATTGGTAAAGTGCATCAATAAGACGCTCGTACTCTTTTGGAAAAGCCTCATCCCTAATCAGTCCCGCCTCAAAGAGTAGATGAAATGAGAGGGAGAGCGTTTTTCGGTGTATCTCATACACTTTTCTTTGTTCGTCTTTTAAGGTAGTAGAGAGTTGTAACATTTGTGCGTAGTGCCAAAAATAAAAAGCATTTTCCTGTATCACGTTGTGCATAAAATGGAAATACTGGTCTAGGTCTTCCAGATTGTCCGGAGCTTTAGGGTTGTCACATCGAGGGCACTCTTTTACGATTGCTTCAATAATCTCCTCTTTTTTACGAAAGTAGTAGGTCAGGTTGCCTTTGCTAATTCCCAGTGCACTAGCAATTTCCTGAATGGACACGTTATTAAAACCCTTTTCGTTAAAGAGTTTTTTTGAGGTTTCTAGTATCTTTTGGCGAATGCTCGGTTTCATTTACACTTCTCCTTTTATACGGTCTATAAAACACTACAAAAATATTGAAAGGATTTGTCGCAAAATCCGCATTTATGTAATTGTGAGGGAATGAAACGACCGAAGAATCTTGATAAACAAGCTAATTTGTTTGTTATTGGAAATATCCTTCGTTTCGACCAGGATGACAGCACATTTTGCGATAGTCCCTTCGTAATTCTATTTCGGTCTAGTATTAGACATAGCTCACGTCGATAGTAATAGTCAAATCCTTTTGCTTTGAATCTTCCATAGCTGCATAGCCAAAGCCTACACCAAATAATGCAGTACAGTCATTAGGTATAGACAGAGCATCTTTTAATTCTCCACTTGATTGAACTGTACCACCTGCTGACCAAAGAACAACACTGCCAACGCCTACATCGGCAGCAGCAAGCATCATGTTTTCAGCGATACACCCTGCATTAACATAGTCAGCTCCGGGATCAGTAGGTTCTTTTGAAGATATAATCACCACGGTGGGGGCACCATAAAGGGGCTCTACCTTACCCATCATTTTTTCCATCATCTCTTTTGCTTCCTCAGGCAGAGACGCACCTATAATATCTGTTAATTGACCTAATGCTTTTTCATCCTGGATTGCAGTTAAGTGCATAGTGTTATATAGTCCTGCTGATACAGGGGCTGCACACCCAGCTGCTAGGATTTTGTTAAGCGTGTCTTTTGATAATTGCTTCGGCTTATAAGCACGAATTGATTTTCTTGTTGCAATAGCTTTAATTGTTTCCATAATAAAACTCCTTTCTTTTTTTTTGATTTTTAAGTCAGTTTTTCCATTGTTCTTTTGGCAAATTCTTGTGCCATGTTCAAATCAGTTTCATCTGGATGTTTGCGGTTGATGAAAAACCAAGCTTTACCTTTACAGCCGAATTGCCCGTCAATCACATTTATGCCTTTGTCTTGTAAAAGCTTTTTAATGTAATTTACGATTATCGGTTGCCCGCCATATGTACCAAAAACAGCAGCGTTCTTTACGGTAGCGGGGCTTAATTGGTCAATGAAAGCGATTGTGCTTTTGTGCGCCTTTCCACCGTAAAGACCGTCCCCAATAAACAAAAGGTCAACGGGCATTTCGAAAGAAGTGTTTTTTTCAATCAACTCCGCCTGAACGCCAACGGCACTTGCGATTGCCTGAGAAATTTTCCTGGTGTTTCCTGTTGTTGTGTGATACATGACTTTGATGTTCATTGCATTTCAGCCTACCTTTCATTATTCGGAGCATAAGATTAAATTAATTATAGTACGTTCGTACTATTTTGTCAATAATATTGTTCATAATTAATGTACAGGACTTTTGAATGTCTGTATAGAATAATTAAGATAAAAGGTCAATGGGGAAAATCAAATGAAATGAATTATTATCTAGGAGTAACTACTTATTTGGAAAACGCCGTGAAAAATATAACGATGGGACTCCACTTTCAATGTCAATGTTTCGAAAAAAATTCTCTTAAGGGTATTGTGTGAAATGCCTAGGCAAAGGTAATATAAGTAAAATTGATGAAGATAAGCTTTTTTCTGATAAATCAAATAATATAGATGAGTTAGTTTTTGGATTAGCAAAGCATGGAGCTACACGAAAAAAAAGTGAATTCATTTTGTAAGTATCATGGTCTATCAATTAATGAGAAAGTTGGTAGACTAAATAGTGAGCAATTTCATTACTTGAAATATGGGGATGGAGGAAAGACTGCTTTTCTTGGGTTTATCTTTTGATAAGACTCCCACTTCTATAAGTGGGAGAGAAGATTTCTCTTCAGGTGGAGT
>NZ_JAETGO010000053.1 GCF_016765695.1 Sporosalibacterium faouarense
ACCGGGAACAGCTACAGGATCAACCAAAGCAGACATCACAGAGACTGCAACATCAAAATTTGTAGTCAACATCACAGATAGTGAAGTAGCAACACCAAATACAACCGATGCTGCACCAACAACAGGTACTAACCTTGTAGATAATTATATTTCAGTAGCAGATATAACAACCGGAGTAGCAGAAGGTGTTTACTTACAAGTATATGATGTAGATGGAAGTGGAAATGTAGCAGGCTTCTATCAAAAGCAGCTAACAGCCAGTGATATTAAAACCAATTGGCAAGATTATGTAGCAGGTAGTTTTGCAGGGGGTACCGGAACAATAGATGATCCCTATCAGATTAGTAGCGCAGAGGAATTAGCGCTTTTGGCATCATGGGTAAATGACGATGATTCAACTAATAATGGAGATTATTATGAACTCACACAGGATATTGACTTATCTGCCCATGAGTGGACGCCGATAGGGATAAACAACGGAGCTCTATGGAAAGTTTTTAGCGGATATTTTGACGGAAAAGGATATAAGATTAGTAATGTAAATATAGGAACAGGGGCTAATCCCGATAATACATACGATTATGCTGGATTATTTGGTGATAGCAGTGGGACAATACAAAATGTTGGCGTTAGTGTAAATATATATTCTTTTAGGGTTTCAAGTTTGTTAGATCCTAAAGGAGGATTTATAGGAGGATTAGTAGCAAGTAATGGTGGAATAATAAATAATAGCTATGTAACCGGGACTATACAAGGAGGCGACAATGCATATGTAGGAGGATTAGTAGGATACAATGGGTATAATGGAACAATAAATAATAGTTATGCTTCAGGGAATGTTACAGGAGGCTCTAGTTCATATGTAGGAGGACTAATAGGATCTAATTCGACTGAGGGAACTATTATTAATGGATATTATAATTCTGAACAAGCATCAGCAAGTATCGGAATGGACGATAATAGTCAAACTGTAACGGGAAAAACAACAGCAGACATGAAATTGCAAGCATTTGTAAATGAGTTGAATGATAATAAATCCGGCCATGCTGGTTGGTACGCATGGGTTGCTGTGGCAAATGACTACCCAACATTAGATGCCACATCACAACCACCAGAGATAACACCACCGACAAATTTAGTATTTTCTTCTAACACTGATAATGATATCTTCCTATCATTTACAGCTTCAGATACAGCGAACGGGTATTTGATTGTAAGAAAGACAGGAGCAGAACCAAGTTTTGTTCCAGCGAGTGGTACGAGTTATACCGCCGGAGCTCAAGGGGAAGATGAGATTGTAGCAGTAGGAACAGAGACATCTTTTACAGAGTCTTCTGCTACAGTTGATACAGAGTATTATTATACAATTTATCCTTATAAAGGTAGTGGAGCATCTATTGCTTATTTGACAAATAATCCGTTATCAGGAAAAACAATAATAAAGAGTGGAAATAAAGTTGATAATCAAACTATTAACTCTTCAACAAAAGCTACTTCAGCAGTATTTCCAGATGCAGGAGTAAGTTTAACTTTTCCGGAGGGTATAGCACAAGATACAACCATCAGTGTGGAAAAAGTAAATAATGAACCAACCAATTTTATGGTAAAACCAAATGTACGTAGAGTAAGTCCGATGTATTTTAATGTAACGGCAAACCCTGACAGTCCTGGAAACTATACTTTGATTTTAGATTTTTCTTCACTTGGCTTAACTCAAGCAAAATGGGAAAAATTTGTGATTCTAAAACGAGCAGATGCGAATTCACCATGGCAAGATGTAGTGAAAGATATGGGTGCAACTATTGTTAATCGCCAAACAGACGGTATATGGGGGAAATTTACAATTACTGGATTAAGCAGCTTTTCACAGTTTAGCGGTGGAGAAGGATATACTGCTGTAACACATACTGTTACTAGTGCAGCAAATGACGGTAGTGGTAGTTTAAGGCAAGTTTTATTGGATGCCACAGCAGGAGATGTAGTTGAATTTGATACAGAACAGATGGGTAGCAATAGCATTTTACTATCAGCACCTATACAAATTGATAAAGACATCACCATCAATGGAGCTGGAAAAGAAATTAAACTCGATGGTAATAACACGACTAGAGTTTTAGATATCATAGATGGAGTTAGTGTTAAATTAGAAAATTTGACTATACAAAATGGTAAGGATAGTGAAAATATTGTTGGTGGAATAAATAATGAAGGTTCTTTAACATTGCTCAATTGTCTTGTTATTGGCAATAAAGCAATAGGCATTGGTGAGGAAGGCTATGGCGGTACTGGAGGTATTTTACAGGAGGTAGGATTTGCAACGGTAGATGGCTTTAATAAACCGACTAAGCTGGTATTAATCAATTCTACAATAGCTGGCAATGATGGAGAAGCTGACAATGATGGAGTAGGAGGAGTTGTTGTATTTGAAGGTACTGTAGAAATTTACAACTCCATTGTATATGGTAATACAGGAGCGGATGCAGAAGGGTATTTTGAAGATGGTACTCTTACATCTTATAATTCATTGTATGGTTTTAATGATGCAGCTTTCAATATTACAGGAAGTGACAATATATTTGCAGGCGACCCTAAATTTGTGGGTACAGGAGAGTATCCATATATGATTCAAGTGGATTCACAAGCCATTGATGCTGGAAGTGATAATTATATCAATGAGATATATGATATTCGAGGAGCAGGCTTTGACAGAAAAGTTGGAACTGTAGATATGGGAGCATATGAGTATAAGGAAACTACCTTGACCAATTGGCAAGATAGTGGTAATATGGCAGATTTTTTTCCAGGCGGTACCGGAACAAAAGATGACCCTTATCAGATTAGTAGCGCAGAGGAATTATCGCTTTTGGCAAGTGTTGTAAATAATGAAGAAACAGCGTATACCAAAGCTTATTATGTACTTACCCAGGATATAGACTTAGCAGCCCATCAGTGGACACCGATAGGGATATTTGGTGATGCGACTACTATGGGGAGCAACAAAGTATTTGGCGGGAATTTTAACGGACAAGGTCATGTGGTAAGTAATGTTGAGATAGGAACAGCGGGCAATCCTGATGGTGCAAATTATTATGTTGGACTATTCGGAGCTAGCAACGGGACTATAGAAAATATAGGCGTTAAGGTGAGCATTGTTTCTTCAACAGCTAATTCTAGAGTAGGAGGATTAGTAGGGTGGAATGGCGGAATGATATACAACAGTTATGCAATAGGAGATATAGCAGGTGGCGCTAGTTCGACCGGTACAGGAGGACTTGTAGGATCTAATGCTAGAAAAGTAATAAATAGCTATGCTGCAGTTAGCATGACAGGAAATGCCGATTGTTTAGGAGGATTAATAGGGTATAATTATAGTACAATAACTGACGGCTATTATGATTCTACTGTAACAGGGAGTATCGAGGGTATCGGGAAGGATACTCAAAGTCAAACTACCACATCAATGACCACTGCAGATATGCAATCCCAAGCATTTGTCGATACCTTAAATTTAAATAGATCTGGACATCCTGACTGGTACACATGGGTTGCTGTGGCAAATGACTACCCAACATTAGATGCCACATCACCACCACCAGCAACAACACCGGCAACAGCATTAAATGTCACAGTATCACCGGGAACAGCTACAGGATCAACCAAAG
>NZ_JAETGO010000096.1 GCF_016765695.1 Sporosalibacterium faouarense
CGAACTGGACCCTATAGGAATACTTCTTGGTGGAACTTCGTTCCCAGTGAGAAGGTGTGGTGCTCGCCATCACTAATTCCCATCTCTTCGAGCGCCCTTGCGCAAACACCTTGTTATAGGAAGTAGCGACATCATTTGTACCTATCCCCCTGTATACACTAAATAAGTTATACTTAAGAATAGTGTTGATACTATAGCTTTTTTAGAGATAAAAACTAATAGTCAACTTGAAGATGAAAAAACAAGTGTCAGATTAGTTATCTCTCATAGTCCTCATACTACTATTTATATTTAATCTTCACCTTTATTTTTTAACATAAAATTACAATAAGTTACTAAAGAAAAATATGCGAAAATTAATGTCCAAAATGTGAAATTAAGAGTACTATTAGAGCTATTAATTTTAAATAAATATAAGTTTACGCCCAAATTTATAAATGCCACTATAAGAAATATATATTTTAGTTTATTTAAGATTTTCAAAAAATCCCACCTTTTTATAATATCCAGAATTCTGCAATTACAATGTTAAAAATAGATATGATAGGTCAATTTCATCATTCATCTTATATATATCCTATAAAATACTCAATTGTTATTAGTTCTAGAAATTTTACCTAAATTTTCAATGTATAATGATATTTCACCAAATTAGGACAAATAGCTACCTTAGGCTTTTCCATTCTGTTGGCAAAAACACCCGTACCTGATGCAATTTTAATACCGTGCCCTACGCTTTCAACCTTCACATCAAATCCCTCAATCACCTCACTTTGGCACTGAGTACATATTCTCATTTTCTATTTCCTCCATATCGTAGATTTATTCCTTTATTTTATATTATTTTACCATTGTGACTATAAATAACATATAGTAATCAACCTATCTCTTTTGAAAAGAAAATTAATAATTGATCATAATATAAATGCAGATAATATTGCTCCAATAAAAATACTAATATACTATTCATCTTAATAGGATGCATCAACTTTACTATATAGCGTCACGATTATAAGGTATAAAACTAAATAACCTTTTTTCTGAACTTCATGAGAATTACTCTTCTAAGCACTTCCTATTTTCGCCATTACTTTTAGATTATTTTCATAGAAAGAACTACAAAGAACAGCACAGAAATCACTATTTCCTATAACGTCTCGGTGTTTGCGATCCCTTCGAACTGGACCCTAAAGGAATGCCCTTAAGTGGAACTTCGTTCCCAGTGAGAAGGTATGATACACAATGCTTTAAATCCAATCACTGGTGTATCCTTGCGCAAACACCTTGTTATAAGATGTTTGGACTACGGTGAATCTATGAACTATTTTACTAATTATACCTATCTTAAGAAGTCATGGTATCATATAACAACACTTCCGCTGAAGAAACTATTAGCTTCTCCAATACAAGGAGAATTACAAAACCTTCTATCCCTTTAAAAATTACACTATTGAGAGTTAGAGCTGAATACCCCCATATTGTTATATGATTACAATTTTCTAAAGAATCTTCATATCAATTTACAAAACTAGTTTAATCAACGAGCCAAGACTATCACAATGATTAAATAACCACTAACCATTGATTATTGATGAGTAATAACCTTTTAACCAAGTACATCTATTGAACTAGTTTAGCCAATCCGCGCCAAGAAGAATTACCAAACTAATAAACAAGTCAATTAACTATGTGATGATACCAATACAAATGGCTAAACTTCTGTCTTTCTAAGAATTACTCATCAATGATCTAAATCTATGTAGGGATATGAAGATTATTTATTCAATCCTAATCCATGACTTAACAATTTTATTTTCTATATAACTAGTAAAATGCCTAACCCTCAAATGTCTTATAACGTCTCCGTGTTTGCGACACCTTCGAACTGGACTCCAAAGGAATACTTCTTGGTGGAACTTCGTTCCCAGTGAGAAGGTGTGGGTGTATAATCCCGAAAAAGTTACCCTAGTAACCCTTTACGCAAATATTTTGTTAGGCGAAGTAAACCCCAACACATTTGTATTTAAAATCTTTTTACTATTCTACAGCTTTCCATTCTTGAATTATCCTAGTTTTCTCATATATTCTATCGTCATATAACTCAGACTTAGTTGGTTTTATTGTGAGTCCTGCTCTCTTACAATAATATTGAATTGTACTAAAATAATGATCTTGAGCTCTCGGGTCTACAACTATATCTTCAATAAATCTTACTACATCTATAGGAAACTCAATATAATTCCCTTTGCTAACTTTATCTCCAATAAACCTTTCATCATTACGTGTTATTAACCTAACTTCATTTTCATGCTCAAATGCATCTCTTTTTATTAATCCATCAGCAAACATATGAGACATCTTCTTAAATTTTTCTCTATTATTGAGTCCATCCATTAAATCATTATAGTAATACACTTTATTAATTGCCGAATGTTGTAATCCCTGAATATGCTCTAGTTTTTCAATGGAAGTACCTATCTTAATACCATTTTTCGAGGGTGAATATATTCTCCACATTGCATCGGACTCTTCCTTTAGCGTCCAACACTGTCCAAACAGTTCTGAACTTCCAGAGTATATAGGAAATTCAACTTCCCCATTACTCTTTTTCACTGGTATATTAATACTTGGTACTTCCCATGTATCTTCCCAAGATATAAGCCTCGTAAGATATGTCCTGTTTTTTTCAACTAAAGACATAAATTGACTTAAACTTATATATCTATATATTTTATCTTTGCTCTTTAATCCATCACCAATTTCTAATTTCTTAAACTTCAATTAATTCACCTCTCAGTTGCTTAATAAATTATTATTTCGCCTAACGTTTCTAGAATATTGCGACGGTCCACACGTTCCCTGTGGACTGTCTGTAAATTCTATGT
>NZ_JAETGO010000093.1 GCF_016765695.1 Sporosalibacterium faouarense
CCTATATCACCTTCGGTGTTCAGGACTTTCACCCTATAGACTGTGCCCATGCTGGGCACACCACAAGAAAGGAGCCTAAATAGGCTCCTTTAATCTTCTATATAATTATTAAAATCCAAGTTCTTCATCTATAATAAATAATAACATTCTCTCAGGTTCAAATTGTCCTTCTATTATTGATAAATAATAACAAACCCTATCCTTTGACCTGCAATCAACACATTTTTTTGTCGTCAAACAAGGTGGATTGTAGCCTGCTCTTTTAGCATTTAATTGAACAGAATGATTTCTAACTCTATCAATTGCCTCCTCTAATGTCTTCCTTATCTTATTTTTCCCAACTACAATTATAACCTTATCTGGTCCATAAGTCATAGCAGCAACTCTATTACCACTGTGGTCAATATTGACTATCTGTCCATCTTCAGATATTGCATTTGAACTTGTAAGATACCAATCAGTTATTAGTGATTTTTTCTTTAATACTTTTATCTCTTCTTTATTTTTTGCATTTGTTTTATCAAAGACAATGTTTCCTCTATTGCTTAAGATTTTACTTATATCCATTTGTTTTAAAGTTTTTGAATTTCCAACGCCTACGGTTGAATCAATTGGAATGATTTCTAAGATTTTCTCTTTCGCTTCTTCTAACTTATTAAAATGTAATACTCTAATATTTCTATCCTTAAAATTTGTAATTAGTTTTTCTATTTGCATATTCATAATTCTCCACCCTCTTACTTCTATATCATTCCAAACATTTTAAGACCAATGATTATTATAGCACTATCGGCTAGTATATGAACTATCCAAGAATTAATAAAGTTATCTGACTTAGTATCTAACCAATTAAATACAAGACCTATTCCAATTAGTCCTACTAGTGCTAAGATTACTAGTCCAATATTAAACCATGTCTGAAAAATAGCTATATGATATAAACCAAATAAAGCTGATGAAAAAACATAAGCTAACTTCTTATAATTTCTATTGTAGAGATTTAAAAATATAAATCCCCTAAAGAAAAATTCTTCTAAAAATGAGTTCCCAATTGTTATGTATAAACCTATAATCCAAAAATTTGATGGGGTTATTTTTGATTTATTCTGCAACTCTGCAGCTATACTATCTAAATCAATAAATCCTCTCAATACAAAATAAGCAATCAAAACAATTAAAAAGGACCCTGCCCCAAAGAAAATTCCCATTTTAAACTGTTTCTTATCCAATTTATCAAACTTAAGAGCTTCTTTTATTGTTTTATTTTCAATATTTTTAATATAATAAAGTGGTATCCCTAGAAATAGAATAATTTTTATAGCTGTCTTTATTATATATGTCGTCTCTAATACCTGTTCGGTAAAATAAAGAATTATACAAGAAATTAAAGAAGCTAATACAATATAATTTTTCTTCATTTAAATCCCCCCAATTATTTTTTCTCAAAATTAATCAGTTACATCCTCATTTGTCATATTGCTTTTCTCATTTCCATTCTTCAGTATATCACATTATTCAGATGCCAAGTATTATTAAATTGTATCACCCTAAACTTATAATTTCAAAAAGAATTAAGAGGAGCTCAAAGCCCCTCCTATAAAACCTAAATTTCTTAATTTAATTATCTTCCAAATCCACCAAAACCAGAAGTAAATAATACTACTAGTAGCAAGAAAAAGAATAATAATTCACTACCTTCTCCAAATCCGCCAAAAATTCCACCTTTGCCATCAACCATTGTTTTGCCTCCCTTCAATTTATGTCTCTTATGTTCTTTAAGTCTAATATTATAGTATTAAGTATTGAAAGCTTTTGTTACAAATTTTTAGTTTATTGCTTCATTATCATATACCTTATTAGATTACAATAAAATATTTAGTCATAAATAAAGCTCTCCTGACTATTTATATACAGGGGGGATTTTCGTTGAATAAAATATTATCGCTATTAATTATTTTAATTTTAACTTTTATAATATTTCATATTGACTTTATAGAAGTGTTAGAATTTCGGTCACCACAATATGCTTATGAGATTGGAAATCTTCCTGAATTTAATAAGCCATTATTAAAAGATATCTGTTTTGATGATATAGTTAACTTAAAGAAAAATTATATATATAGAAAGCCCAATCTTTCAACAATTACTATTTCCTTTGCTGGAGACTGTACCCTAGGTCAAGATATAAGACAAGGTAATTGGAACACATTCCCAGAAGTTGCTGTAGAAAAAGGATATGAGTTCTTCTTTAAAGAGGTACAAACTGTTTTTGCTAATGATGATTTAACTATAGTGAATCTGGAAAACCCCTTTACTAATGCTAAGGAATACGAAACCAGAAAGAAATATAGATATAAAGGAGATCCTGACCTTGTCAATATTTTAAAAATTGGAAGTATTGAGGCTGTTCATATTGCTAACAATCACATGCATGATTATTTAGAAAAGGGATTTAAAGATACTATTGAAACTTTGGATAATGCAGGAATTATTTATTACGGAAATGATACTATTTCCCCAGTTTGGAGTACAAGTGGGGGCCATTTAGGATATGATTTTCCCCGAGTGCTAAATATCAAAGGGGTTAAAGTAGGTCTTCTTGGGTATAAAGGCTGGTATGATGATCAAGCTAGTAAAGATAAAATTAAAACTGACATACAAAGTATGAAGGAAAAATCCGATATTGTTATTGTTACATATCATTGGGGTGGTCAGAGGGTTTATTATCCTGAGGAAATGCAATTGGACTTAGGTAGATTCTCTGTTGATTGTGGAGCTGACTTAGTAGTTGGACATCACCCTCATGTTATTCAAGGTATAGAAAAATATAAAGATAAATATATAATTTATAGTATAGGGAATTTTTCTTTTGGCGGAAATCTTTATCCTAGAGACAGGGACACGATAATTTACCAAGGAATTTTTACAGTTAGGGATAGTGAACTCTTAAGATTTGAGAGTAATATTATACCTTGCAAATTATCTTCAGAAGATAGTATCAATAACTTTCAGCCAATTATCTTAGATGAAACTGAAAAAGAAAGGGTTATGAATAGAATATATAAATATAGTTCTCCTTTAAAATACGGTATTGAACCGTCTAGCTAGATTCCATCCAGAGAAACTTATCATTTTCATGATAAAATTCTCCAGTTATTTTATAACCAGCATTTTTGTAACATTTAATTGCACAATTATTGGTGTTCAAAACATCAAATTGTATTTTTATAATTCCTTGATTAAAATACCAATTAGATATGTCTTTTAACTGTTGTGTACCATATCCCTTATTGCAATAATCAGGATGTAATCTTATGCCCATATTGGTGATATGCTTTTTTTCCCAGTCAATATAAACTGTTGAAAATTTAGCAATAACTTTATCTTCATTATAATATACTACTAAGCTTATATTATTTCTGTTATTCCTAAATACTCTAAATCTCAAGTTCGAAATATTTTTCTATTATTGATTGTAAAAAAGAATGGAGAAAGTCACTTTAATAGTGATTCTCCACTCCTTTTAGATATTTCTAAACTTTTTAATTAAAAATTTCCATTTAGTTTCTGCTGTGATTATGGCTATAAAAATAATAGCGCAACCAATCACCATATTAATTGAAAAGACTTCCTTTAGTAAGATAACTGATAATATACTTCCAAAAACAGATTCTAAACTAAGCATAATAGCCGCATGAGTTGATGTAGTATGCTTCTGAGCTATGTTTTGTATTAAAAACGCTATTAAGGTACTAAATAAACCTAAGTATATTATTGAGAAAACCCCTTGAGATGTAATACCATTGGGTATATCTTCAAAAATCAGTGCAACGATAATGGATAGTACTGCAGATACTCCAAATTGTAATATAGTTAATGTTATAGGATCACTTTTTTTAGCATAATGTCCTATTGAAACTATATGACAAGCGAAGAAAAAAGCACAAATAATAGTTAAGCTATCCCCCAAATCAACTTTAAATCCATTACTTAAAGTGAGAAGACCAATCCCAATAAAAGACAAAATTGCCGCTATAAAACTAAAGCTATCAGGTCTTTTTTTACTAATTAACCAATAAAGGAATGGAACCATAACAACATTTGTTCCAGTTAGAAAAGCCTGTTTTCCAGCAGTAGTAAATTGTAATCCAACGGTTTGAAATCCAAACCCTAGAAATAAAAATACTCCTATTATAATTCCACCAATAATACTTTCCCTGTCAATCTTTTTAAACTTTTTCCTAAAAACCAATGCCATTAATATGAAAGCTAGTGAAAATCTAAATGCATTAAGATATAAGGGGGATATAGAGTCTAATCCATGCTTTGTTGCAATAAATCCACTTCCCCAAATAATTGCTACTATTAACAATGCAATGTCTGCTACTATGCCCTTCTTTTTAATTTCTTCCATTTCCCCACCCCTTTATTTATTACAGCTTAAAGAATCTTTTATAATCATCACTTACCATCATATACTATTAGTTAAGCTTTATAAATGATTTGTTTAAGAAATATTCCCATTATTATTGAAATATTATTTAAGATTAGAGTCTTCCTCTCAATTATGTTTTTATAATGTAATTTACTCAATTAAAATCCATGCTTCTTTAACCAATTCAATCCATCTTCCACATTGTAAAAACTTTTGGTATAACTGATGTATCCTTTGTGCTAGTTTTCATTTGAAGCTCTAAAACCTTGCAATTTTCATTGCCTAAATCTACTATGATAACACCCTTTTTAAATCCATTACTCACAGCCCACTTAACATGATCCTGCAATTTGTCAAGTATCATAGAAAGCTTGTAGCCTCTTAAATCAACACATTTAGCCCAATTAATTGTATCTTTGTTACCACGTAGTAGCGGTAAAACCTTATTAAGATAATCTTTATGTAATCTTTCAATATCTTCTGGCTTCCAATACCCTATAGGCTTTTCATAAACTATTTTTCTTTTTTTGTCAATCTTAAGAACATACTTGTCGTTTGAATCCAATAGCTGCATAATCTTCGTACCTCCTAAAATTTTATCTTATAAGTATTTCCTATTCTATAACAAATCTTTTACTTTTTCTACACATAAATTGTTACATATTTTGAACATTTCTTGCACTTCTTACGTCTAACAAGATATTAAAGGAGGTTTTTAAATGACAAAAAAAATAATTGTAATCTGCATATTGTATTCATTGTTAACTATTAGCTTTATTGGTTGCAACACAGACCCAAATAGTGATATCAATACAGGTGATACTGATACTCTGGGAGCAAAAGGTAAAATTACTGAGGTTTATTTTAATGATGATGATGTTTTGATTTCTATTTTAGTAGATGGAGAAGATGAAGCAAAAAACAATTCAAATCTTTATGGAAAAGCTAGAGTCGAGATTTCACAAGATACATCAATTTTAAAGGATGATGAAAAAGTATCTATTGAGTCCCTTAAAAAGGGTCAAAAGGTTGGAATAGTATTTGATGGTGCTGTTGCTGAAAGCTATCCAGTTCAAGGTACAGCTAAGAAAATACTTATTTTAGAATAGTATCTGATATTGATGGGTCAAACATTGTATACGGATAGATTTTTATGGTAAAATAATTAAGTTGAGATATTGTATATTTACTATACGAGTCTATTAAGGAGGTCATAAAATGATTTTATATGCAGCTATACTTGAAATGGTTGATCCTAAAAAGGATAAGGAATTATTAGATATCCATATTCAATACTTAAACGAACATATTGAAAAGGGAAACATTTTTGCTAAAGGTCCTTTTACAGATCATAGTGGTGGATTAGTAATCTATAAAGCTAATAGCTATGATGATGCTAAAGCCCTAGTAGAAAACGATCCTGCTATTGTAAATGGCACTAGAAAATTCACTTTAAAAGAATGGAAAAGTAATATAGAATAGCCTAGGCTATTCTATATTTTTGTTCTTTTTTTATTTCTTTCGATTTTTAGTTCTTCTTCTACTTTTCTTATTATTACTGCTTTTCTTGTTTTTGTATTTACTATTTCTTTTATTTCTATTTTTATCTTTATTATAATGATTATTCTTTCTATTAAAGCCCTTCCCCTTTGGTCTTATGAGACATTTCTTGTCAAAACCTATCAAGTCCTCTCGACCAGCTTTAACAAGGGCTTCATGAACCAGATGATAATTTCTAGGTAGAGTATATTGAATCAGTGCTCTTTGCATTGCCTTTTCATGGGGAGATTTAGCAACATATACCTTTTCCATAGTTTTTGGGTCTAATTCAGTATAGTACATACATGTAGATAAAGTACCTGGTGTTGGATAGAAATCCTGCACCTGTTGAGGTCTATGTCCAATATCCCTTAAGTATTCAGCTAATTCGATAGCTTCATTTAATGTAGAGCCTGGATGACTAGACATCAAATAAGGTACTATAAACTGATTCATTCCTAGATTTTTATTGATCCTTTCATATTTCCTTACAAAGCTTTCATAAACTTCTCTTTTTGGTTTACCCATTTTATCTAATACTTTAGGTGAAATATGCTCTGGAGCAACCTTAAGTTGTCCGCTTACATGATGTTGACATAATTCTTTAAAGAAGGTGTCATCTTTATCATGGATCAAATAGTCATATCTTAAGCCTGATCTTATAAACACTTTTTTTACTTTAGGCAATCTTCTAAGCTTTCTTAAAAGCTCCAAATAATCACTATGATCAATTTTAAGTTGACTACAGGGATGGGGAAAAAGACATTGTTTGTCTTTACAAACTCCATGCTTTACCTGCTTCTCACAGGCTCTATGCCTAAAATTGGCAGTTGGGCCCCCAACATCATGAATATATCCTTTAAAGTCTTCTTCATCTATTATTTTTTCAGCTTCTTTTACTATAGATTTATGACTTCTAGATTGAATTACTCTGCCTTGGTGAAATGTTAATGCACAAAAGCTACAACTTCCAAAACATCCCCTATTGCTTATTATGCTAAATTTCACTTCTTTGATTGCAGGAACTCCCCCATCCTTCTCATATTTTGGATGATAATTCCTCATATATTCTAGATTATAAATATCATCTAAGTCTATCTCTTTTATTGGCGGCTGTGGTGAATTCTGAACTATATAATAATTGTCCTCATAAGGTTCCACTAGAGTTTTGCCATGTATTGAGTCCATGTTATCGTGTTGACTCATAAAACTCTCGGCATATTTTCTCTTAGATTCCAGTATTTCTTCATAAGATGGCAATATAACTGGTTTAAATGGCCTATTTTTATCCATTGTTTTATATACAGTTCCTTTAATATAAGTTATTTCTTCAACTGGTATACCACTATCCAATGCTTCAGCAATTTCAACTATCTGTTTTTCCCCCATACCATAAACTAATAAATCTGCCTTCGCATCAAGCAATATTGATCGCCTTACGCTGTCGTCCCAATAATCATAATGAGCAAATCTTCTTAAGCTTGCCTCAATCCCCCCCAAAATAATTGGAACATCAGGATACGCTTCCTTTGCTTTTTGACTGTATACTATAGTAGCTCTGTCCGGTCTATACCCTGATTTTCCACCTGGAGAATATAGATCTTCCTTTCGTCTTTTTTTTGCAACGGTATAATGATTTACCATAGAGTCAATATTTCCTCCAGTTATTAAGAAACCAAGTCTTGGCTTTCCCAATCTTCTAAAGTCAAATGTAGTCTTCCATGTAGGTTGAGAAATTATCCCTACTCTATAGCCTCTTATTTCTAAAACCCGTCCTATTATGGCTGCCCCGAAAGAAGGATGGTCTATATAAGCATCTCCAGTAATTATTACAAAGTCTAATTGACTCCATTCTCTTTTCTTCATATCATCTTTACTTATAGGTAAAAAGTCTTTCATTATTATTATCATCCTTTATTTTTGTTTAGAGTTTGCTAGATAAGCTTCTAGCAATGCTATTTAACATTATTGATATATATTCTCTGTAATCATGTGAAAATATATTAGAATATCTCCCTTTTCCCATATAAAAAACATGATACCAAGCTAAAACTAAGCATCACGTTTTTATTAATTTCATACAATTTCATATATGTATAACATTATATTTCATAAAGGTAAATCATACAATCATTATTTCTATACCTTCTATTTTAAATATATAAATATTCCTATAAAGTGTAAAACACTTCCTGCTAATACAAACAAATGCCAAGCAGCATGGGCATAAGGTATTTTCTTCATTGCATAAAAAATAGTTCCTACTGTATATACTACTCCTCCAGCTATCAACCAGAGTAATAACCCTATTGGCGTTGTTTCAAGCATTGGTTTTATAGCAATTACTACTATCCAGCCCATTGCTATATATAATATCGTAGAAATAAAATTATATTTATCAAACTTATTATAGGTTACTATTTTAAACCCTATACCGAATAAAGCAATTGTCCATACTGCTGTAATCATTCCTATTCTCCAGTAACCTTTCATTGATAACAAGGTAATTGGAGTGTATGTACCAGCTATAAATAAATATATAGATGAGTGATCAAAAACCCTAAGTATCTTTTTAATCTTCTCATTCTGAAAACTATGATAAAGGGTTGATGCAACATATAAGGCTATAGAGCAAAATCCATATATGCTAAAGCTAACTATGTAAATAGTGCTTCTATTTGAGATTGCAAAAACTAGAAGAATTGTCAATGTTACTACACTAAATAATATCCCTATTCCGTGGGTAATACTATTAGCTATTTCTTCTTTTAAAGTATATCTTCTCTTTACTTTAACTTTTCCTTGATTAATACTTTGAACATCCATTCTTTTAACCTCCCTACAAATATTGAGTTAGTAATAATACTCAACTTATATAATTATTTAGCTTAAAAAACACTAATCTAAATACACAAATAATCATATCAAATATATGATTTAATATAAACAATTAATTACATATATATTAGACCCCTATTTCTTACTAAAATTACTTACCAACTTTTCTTTCTGATATTTATATAATTGCTTTATTGCATACTCCCTTTTTGCTGCTTTACTCTTTGTATCATATTCTTCAAAAAAAACTAACTTAACAGGCTTTTTAGCCCTAGTATATTTAGCTCCTATTCCCTTGTTATGCTCAGAAACCCTTCTTTTTAAATTAGTTGTCCATCCTGTATATAGGGAGTTATCTTTACATCTAACCATATAAACAAAATACATCCAATCAACTCCAAAAAATTATTATATTATGATTATATATTTTTGTATAAATCTTAACAAATTATTTCTTCATTATTCAATGGTTTTATATTATAATTAATTGTCGTGAGTCAAATTATCTTCATAATTTGACTAAAATCGCAAATTTAAGCGTTATATAATTTAAGGAGGACTATCATGAATTCAACAGAAACAAAAAATGTTAACATTACTGCTGCTGATCCATCTGCACTAGGACTTTTCGGACTAGCAATGGTCACTCTTGTAGCCTCATCACAAAAACTAGGTCTAACTGAGGGACTTTCATATGCAATACCATGGGCTATTTTTCTAGGAGCTTTTGCTCAATTATTTGCATGTATTAATGATTCTAAACGTAATAATACTTTTGGTACTACTGCTTTTGGTGGCTATGCCTTCTTTTGGTTTGCTGTAGCTACTACTTGGTTAATCAAATTAGGCTTTTTTGGTGATGCCTTGGCTTTAAATGCTGATAGTAAACAACTAGGATTTGCATTCATAGGATATTTGATTTTCTCAGTTTTTATGACAGTTGGTGCAATGGAAACTCATAAAGTGTTATTTATTATCTTCTTTTTAATAGATTTATTATTTTTAGGATTATCTTTGAGTACATTTGAAATTGCACCCGACCTTACCCATAAACTAGCTGCTTATTCAGAATTGGGAATTTCTTTAGTTTCTTTCTATGGTTCTGCAGCTGCTGTACTAAATGCTCATTTTGGTAAAGAATTTATCCCAGTAGGTAAACCATTTGGTATTTTTAAATAAAAAGCAAAAATTTGAACTTAGTAAAAGATACCTGAGTATCCAGGTATCTTTTTGATTAGGAAGTAATTTAGTTAATTTGTGTTATCCCAGAAATTATTGAATCTATTCCCCATAGATATAAAATGATTGTAAAATAATAAAAGTAATGGTTCATTTTCATTTGCTCTCTATTTTAGTATCTATTTCATTATATTATCATTTTATATCCTATTCTTTTCTTTTTCAATTAACTGGGGAATTTACATTTTTACAAACTAAATATAATCCTTGCAAATGATTTACACACTCTTTTAGTTTATATAAGAAAACTCTGCAATTACTATAGCTTTTATTTCATATTTTCCAGGCTCAATTGGAGTTACTGTTTCTGGAGCTCTAAAACTAGGCTGTCTAGGTGTATATGAACTATTATACTCTTGCTCAACAACTTTACTTGGAACCATATTAATTCTAACTCCTAAGGTCATAGCAATATTCTTTGCTTTACCTAATGCATCTTTAACAGCTAGTGAAAGTGCTTTATCATAATAAGGAGATGAATCTGATAAATCAAATTCTATATCATTAACAGCATTTGCTCCATTATCAACTGCAGTATCGATTACATTTCCAATTTTATCTATGTCTCTAACTATCACCTTTATTTTATTTGCCACTTTATAGCCCATAAAAACTCTTTCATCATTAACATACTCATATATCTTGTCTATGAAATAATCAACTGTTTGTATGTCTTTATTATCAATTCCAAGATTTTTTATTGAATTAATAACTTTATTTGTAATGTTAGCATTTTCCTTCTGAGATAATTTCAAGTCCTTATTTAAAGTCTCAACACCAATTGTAACCTTCGCAATATCTGGTACCGTATTTACTATTCCTACTCCTTCAACCTTAATATTATAATTGTTACGTGAGGATTGAGTCATCGTCTTTTGATTAGTATTATGATAATTAAAGAAAGGACTGTATCCATAAAAATCCACAACCATACCCCCTTGAGTTTTTGTTACTATATTATATGTAAGAAATCAAAACTTGCTTAAAATAAAAAGCACCCCGGCTCATGGGATGCAATAATTAATCTTAACTAGTAAATTTATACTTTCTAAATAAACTAATTATATCATCTTTAGTATATTCATTGTTATTAGGCATGTGAATCAATGAATTAATAATATTATGAAGCTTTTGTTCAAATGGATTCAATTCCTCATAATCACAATAAAAAGGATTATGTACAATCCCCACCTCAAAACAAATTTCCCAAAATGTCCTATAATTTATAACACCTAAAGCTGAAAGGGGGTAGTCTTCAATAAAACGATCCTTATCTATTCTTTTCAATTTTTCTGATAGTCTTTTAGTAATTTCATCTCGACTGTTTTCAAGTTGCATTAATTCTTCATAATATTGTTTTGCTAATCTTCTCTTATCCAACTTCTTATCCCTCCCCTTCTATTACTTAATCACAGAGTCAATTATACCACAGGTTAGTGTAAAGATTTGTCGAAAATTCCCCTATTACAAAGACTTAACTATTGGGCTAATTATTTAAAAAGTCTTAATACTTTTATAACAGAGTTTTATATATTTCTTTACTTTTTTTACTTATCATCAAATTTTATTCAGGGTTATAATTATTTATAAATTGACAATAATCCTAATGTTAATTATTTACAATTTGCATTTTTTTAAACATATTTGTTTTACGTTTTTTTTGTTTATATGGTATAATAGTTCTGATATCTTATTAATCCTATATTTTATATCCTTTCACCTAGGATAAGGAGGTATAATAATGGCAAAAAATAATAATAATGAAACACCACGACGTAGTAAGAAATCTGATAAAAAAAATAAAAGAATAGGAGTTAGAATTTTTAAGTTTGTTTTAATTACAATTTTAATGGTAGGGTTTATCACTGCGGGTTCAGTTGCAGGGTTGGTAATCGCTATTGCTAAAGATGCCCCTGACATTGATTCTTCTAGCATTATAACAAACTTAAATGAAAGTTCAGTAATACTTGATGAAAATGGTAACCTTATCGAAAGAATACACACTGAAGAGTTTAGACAAATAGTTTCTTTAGATAAAATACCTAAACATGTACAAGATGCTTTTGTAGCCATAGAAGATGAAAGGTTTGAAACACATAAAGGAGTAGATATTAAGAGAATCGCAGGAGCATTATATGCTGATATAAAAGCAGGAGCACCAGTTCAAGGTGCTAGTACAATTACGCAACAGCTCGTTAAAAATGTTTACTTATTAGATGAGGTAGATAGGCAAAATCTAATGAATGACGTGGCAAGAAAGATTAAGGAAGCCTATCTATCTATACAGATCGAAAGAGAGCTTACTAAAGACCAAATTTTAGAAGCGTATTTAAATAGAATTAGTCTTGGTCAAGGTGCATATGGAATTCAAGCTGCTTCAAAAACTTATTTTTCAAAGGATGTAAGTGAATTATCCATCGCCGAAGCAGCTATGATAGCAGGTATCACTAAGAACCCATCAAGATATCCTCTATTTTGGACTGTAAGACCTGAGAATGTAGACGAGAATGACGATACTGTTCTTGGCGACATTGTAATTGATGGTCAAAACTATGTAATGGTTTATAATGATACTGAAGAGCTTTTAAATCGTAAAAATACAGTTCTTGCTAAAATGAGAGAACTAAACTATATAACTGATGAAGAATATGAAGACGCAAAAAATGTTAATATTAAAGATGTTCTAAAGCCCACTAAGAAGGAACAGAAAAATATTTCTTCATACTTTGGAGATTATGTTAGAGAAGAAGTTCTAGATACTTTAGTAAATGAATTAGGTTATTCAAGAGAAAGAGCAAGTGACTTGTTATTATATGGTGGATTAGAGATATACTCCACTATAGATGCTGATTTACAGTCAAGGGTTGAAGGAGTTTTCAATAACTTTGATCAAGTTCTTAGTAAATATGATAATAACAGTGAACCACGACTTGTTGATCCTGATTCTTTTAGAAATGGTAATATAGTTGATGAAAATGGAAGAATTGTTTACTATAAAAAGGCTTCTCTTCTTAGTTCAGATGGTAGCTTAATTATTGATAATGGAAGTTACAAGGTTAATGAAGATGGCACTTTATTTATTAATAACAATAAGCTAAATATATATTCTGGCACAGTTGATGTAGTAGATTATTATAGTATAAATGCAAATAAAAACCTCGTAACAACTGAGTTAGGGTCATTGACCCTAAAGCCTGAAGATTATACTAAAGACAATGGCGTTAAAGGTGATATAACTATTAAGGCTCAGTTTTTAAAGGATCATGAGGATTTTTATAGAGTAGATGAAAATGGTAATCTATTAATTAGCTCAAAATATTTTGCTGATTATTTTAAAAGTGTTTTACAGCCACAATCGGCGGTAGTAATTATGGATCAATATACAGGCAAAATAAAAGCACTGATGGGTGGTAGAGATGTTGAAGGTCGTCGAGTTTATAATAGAGCAATAGACGCTCATAGACAGCCTGGATCTGCTATAAAACCTCTAGGAGTTTATTTACCTGCTTTAGACAGTGGAAATTATACTGCTGCTTCTATAATAGATGATATTATTCACTATGATGCATCTGGTAATAGATGGCCGAAAAACTGGTATGAAGGCTATAGATCCTATACTTACGCATATAGAGGCCTTACTACCTTAAGGGAATCTGTTGAACAATCTGTAAACGTAAATGCTGTAAAGGTATTAGAAGATATAGGAATTGGCACTTCGATGTCATATTTAAATAAAATGGGACTAGGTGATAGTTTAGTTACAAGAGATGAAAATAGGGTTGCAAATGATGAACAATTAGCTTCTTTAGCCTTAGGGGGATTAACTAGAGGTTTTACCCCTTTAGAAATGACAGCAGCATATAGTACAATTTCTAATCAAGGTATTTACACTGAGCCAATTGCTTTTACTAAAATTGTAGATAGTGAAGGAAATCCAATATATGAAAATAAACCTGTGAAACACAGAGTTGTAAGTCCACAAGTAGCATATTTAATGTCTGACATTCTTGAATCAACTGTATCAGATGGATTGGCTGGTAGTGCTATGATAGATGAAGCTTTATTCGGTACTAGAACAAATAAACAAATACCTGTTGCAGGTAAGACTGGTACAACTCAGAACAAAGTAGATGCTTGGTTTGTTGGATATTCACCATATTATACTACGAGTGTTTGGATAGGTAATGACTCAAATTATTTAACATTGCCTGAAGGAAGTTCAATGGCTACTACTCTTTGGTCAAATATCATGGCTGAAGCCCATAGAGGCTATGAGCCAAAATCCTTTGAAATGCCAGAAGGATTTGTTACTAAAAAAATATGTATAGAATCTGGTAAATTAGCAACTGATCTTTGTTACCAAGATCCTAGAGGAAGTAGAGTTAAAACTGAAATCTTTATAAAAGGAACAGAACCTACTGAATACTGTGATTTACATGTTGAAGTAGATATTGACACAAGTACTGGTAAGTTAGCAACTGAGTTCTGCCCTCCAGAGCTTGTAGAAAAGAGAGTATTGATTCAAAGAACTTTACCTTATGATCCTTGGGATCCTGAGCTTATGAAATTTATTGAAAATGATTTGAAAAAAGCAGAGAACAGAAATTCAAGAGGTAAGATATTCTTACGTCCTAAAGATTACCAGTTTAATGCTCCTATAGAGTATTGTCCAGATCATACTGAAGAAGAAAAAGAAGACCCAGGTAGTATCTGGGATTGGATCTTCGGTGATGATAAGGACGATGAAGACCAGGATAACAATGATAACAATAATGGTAACGATAATGAAAATAATTCTAATAATACAGAAGATAATAATAACCAGCAGAATCAAGAAGATGGTGTTAACATTATAGATAGTAATGATGAATCTCAAAATGGTAATAACAATAATAGCAATGGAGATTCCACCGACAATAATTAACTGTATTATTGAACCTTTAAACGAATAAAGCTCATATGCTAGATAACATTATCTAGCATATGAGCTTTTATTTTTCTGTATTCTCATCTGGTGGAGATGAATCTAAGTCCTTAACCCTAAGTATGTCTGGTCTTAGCCTTACCTCAGGTATTGGCTTTCTCATTAAAATTGTCATAAGAGCCTTTTTATTAAATGGTATCAATGGCCATAAGTAATTAATACCTCCAAATGATTTTGTTCTAAGTAAAGTAATTATTAGCAGTAGTATTCCTGCTATAAATCCATATGGACCAAATAATCCTGTTAATATCAGTAAAATCATTCTATAAATTCTTATAGCTAAGGCAAATTCAAGACTTGGTGTGGCAAACATTCCTAGTCCCATAATACCTGTATATAGAACCGTTTCTGATATAAACCATCCAACCTTTATAGCAAATTCACTTAGTAGTAAACCTCCTATAATACCTAATGAAGTTGTTAAGGCAGAGGGCGTGTGAATAGATGCCATCCTTAAGATATCAATTCCTACTTCTAATATTAGAAATTGAATCACCAGAGGTATCTGTCCCGTTTCTTTTGGACCAATAAACTCAAGCCATTTAGGTAGTAAATGAGTATTAGTTGCAAATAATAACCAAAGTGGCGGAAGTATATATGAAACAAAGATAGCGAAAAACCTTATCCATCTCATGTATGTTCCAATAGCTGGATTCTGGTAATAATCTTCAGCATGTTGAGTAAAGTGAAACATTGTTGCTGGTAAAATCATAACACTAGGTGTAGTATCAACCATTACTAAAATGTGCCCCTCAAAGAGATGGGCAGCAGCCACGTCAGGTCTTTCAGTAAACTTAGCTTGTGGGAATGGATTCCAGTTATTACCTAATATAAACTCCTCAAGACTTTTGACCCCCATAGTCAGTGCATCTTTTTCTACCTTTTTAATTTTCTCTCTCATACTATTAATTAGGTCAGTATTTGTTATATCCTTAATATATGCAATTGCAACATCGCTTTGGGATCTTTTCCCTACATTTGTCAATTCAAACCTCAAGCCTGGGTCTCTTACCCTTCTTCTAATAAGTGCCGTATTAAATACAATGGTTTCAACAAAACCATCTCTAGAACCTCGAGTAACCTTCTCTAAATCTGGCTCTCCAGGAGATCTTGCAGGGTATGTTCTTGCATCAATGATTATTATCGTATCTATTCCTTCAATAAATAATGCCGCAGAGCCAGATAATATAAAAAACTCAACTTTTTCTATTTCTTCTACTGTATCACATTCTACATATGGTATCTTAGTCTCTACCAACTTCGTTACTGTATTAGGAACTATTTCTTCTCTATCTGTACTCTGTAATATAGACATTACCCAAAGCATTATATCATCTTTAATAAATCCATCAATATAAAAAAAGGTTGATTTCTTATCTCCTATTTCAATATCTCTTCTTACCACGTCAAAACTAGTTCCTACGCCTATTCTTTCTGCTAAATCATCAACTCTTTTATCAAAACTATCCTTCTTTTTCATCCCATAACTCACTCCTGTTTAATATTTCTTGTAAAGCTTTAGTCAAGATAGGTGAGCCTTTCTTACAATCGTCCTTCCCTTTCATCTTTCCGATATCCCCAATTCCAACAATTAACGGTATTGAATATTGATTAATTATATCAACAGTATCTCCATAAAGAATCTCATCTTCAGTTACATTTCCGTCCTTATCAACTGCTTTATTGACTACATTTCCATTGCGATCTATTGAAAAATTTACTTTAATTCCTTCTACTCCTTCAGTATTAGATGCTACTGCTACAATTCCTAGCACTTCCAAATTTGGGCTAGACAATAGAGTATCTAGAGCCAATTCTCCTTCCCCAGTTCCTGGGTTTCCTACATCGTCTAACATAATCACTACTGGATCATATTTTGCGGTCTCAATTAATCCAGCTATTTTGCTTCCTTCTATAGGCGTGGGATTACCTGCTGACTTCGATATACATCTTCCCTCGATATTTTTAGCTGCCTTTTCTACAGCTTTTCTTGCAACTGTATCTCCATCTGTAACTAAAATAACCTTTCTCTTCATAAAATTAAACCATCCTTATTTTGTTTTTGGGTCAAAAATTACTGCCATTATATATCCAAAAAAGGTGGCTGCTGCCACTCCTCCAGCTGTAGCTTTTATTCCTCCAGTAAATGCTCCAAGTAGTCCTTCCTCTTTAACTGCTTCAATAACTCCCTTTCCTAAAGAATAACCAAATCCAGGTAAAGGCACTGTTGCCCCTGCTCCTCCAAAATTAACTATAGGTTCATAGATTCCAATGGCTGTAAGAATTACTCCTGAAGTTACAAATAATACTAAGACATGGGCAGGAGTTAGCTTAGTTTTATCCATTAATATCTGACCTATCACACAGATTATTCCTCCTACTACAAAAGCTTTTAAATAATCCATAAATACCCTCCTAATCTAGTTTATTGCTAATGGTAACTGCATGGGCTATTCCAGGTATTGATTCACCCTGCTGAGTACTTGTAGGAGATAGTAATGCACCTGTTGAAATTAAAAGAACTTTATTAAGCTTCTTTTGCTTTAATTGTTTGAAAATATATCCATTAAATACTACTGCTGAGCAGCCACATCCACTTCCTCCTGCATGAGTATCTTGCTTTTCATTATCGAAAATTTCAATGCCACAGTCAGAGTAGACGCTAGAAACATTATAACCTTCCTGAGCTATTAAATCTTCAGCTATTTCCTTACCTAAAGATGCTAAATCACCCGTAATAATCAAATCATAATCTGTAGGCTTAAAGCCAGTATCCTTAAAATGTTGTACAATAACGTCTGAAGCAGCAGGAGCCATTGCTGCTCCCATATTATTTGCATCTTTAATTCCAGGATCTATAACTTTACCAGTAGTAACATGGGTTATATATGGTGGCCCCCCCGAAGACGATAGTACTGATGCTCCAGCACCTGTAACTGTCCACTGGGAAGTTAATGGTCTCTGATTACCATGTTCTAGAGGAAATCTATATTGTCTTTCAGCAGTACTAAAATGACTAGATGTAGCACAAACTATTTTATCTGCATATCCACCATCTATTAACATAGAGCCTATGCTTAAAGACTCAGTCATAGTTGAACAAGCACCATATAATCCTAAAAAAGGCATTTGCAATTGTCTAGCTGAAAAAGATGATGCGATTATTTGATTTAGTAAGTCACCTGCAAGTAAATAATCTATTTGCGACTCAACTATTTTTGCGCTACTTATTGCCATTCTTACTGCTTCTATTTGAAGCTTAGATTCGCATTTCTCCCATGAGTCCTCTCCCCAACTATCATCTTGAATTATTAAATCAAAGTAATCTTTAAGTGGTCCTTCTCCTTCTTTGGGACCAACTATACTCGCTGTAGATAGTATGGATGGAGGGTTTTGAAATGAAACTGTTTGACTTCCTAATTTTTTTTGTGCCAAATCCTTACCTCCTTATGCTTTAAGAAGTAGATATATTATACCTACTATAACAGAACTTCCAATTCCATATACAAGTACTGGTCCGGCTACAATAAACATCTTTGCAGCTACCCCAAGTACAAATCCCTCTCTTTTAAATTCCATTGCAGGTGCAACTATAGCATTGGCAAAACCAGTTATAGGTACTATTGAACCAGCCCCAGCTTTCTTTCCTATTTTGTCATACAAACCTAAACCTGTTAGCAATGCACTCAAAAAAATTAGTGTAATAGGTGTTGCAGTTGCGGCTTCTTTTTTATCCAATCCATAGTCCATTACAAAATTAGTAATAAACTGTCCAAAAACACAAATTAAACCTCCAACAATGAAGGCCCATATGCAATTTTTAAGTAATGTGGGCTTAGGAGCTTTCGAGTTTACATACTTCTCATAGTCCTTTTGGTTTATATTTTTCAATCTAGTTACTCCTTTCATTATTCAATATAATTAATTATAATTCGCTAAGACTAGCCAATCTATTAGGGACCCAATCATCTTACCCAACGAAATTGCTAACAAGGCATAATATACATAGCTTCTAATCTTAAGAGTTCTAACCAACACTGGAATTACATTTATAACCTCTGCTAATGCAGAAGCCAATAAACCTACAAATGCACCCATTATAAATCCAATTGGTATTATGAGATATTTATTCAAGTTAATACTTATCCCTAATAGATGAAAGAATGTTATTATAACACCTGATGTCACTATTACTCTTTCATATAATCTAATTAGATGTTGGGAATTAGTAACTTGTGCAAGTCTTGGGATGATATCTAGTAATGTAATGAACGCTGCTGAAGCTGTTCCAACTAATGCTCCTCCAGAAAGACCAAATATTACTAAAAACAAATATCTTAGCAAATAATCACCCTCTTAACTAGAATTAAATTTCTTATTTTGTTTTGTATTATCGATTACATACTCATCAATATTCTTATCATACATATACATCTCAACATCAAGTGGACTAGGTTCTTTCTTCCATTTCTTTTTAACAACGTGATTAAAGAAAGTAACCATTCCTATACCTATACCCAGTGAGTATGGTATTTGAAGTATTAATGGTCTTTTATTTTCTTCACCTGTAACAATCTCATAAACTGTTCTTAGTGAATCCTCCATATTCACATCCTGATGGAAATTAATAATGGCCAATCCTGCTCCTAAGAATAATGTTATACATACAATAAAAATTTTTAAGTATTGAAATAATATATTTGTATGTTTTTCACCCCTTATATCAATTAATATTTCAGGCTTTCCAAATATCTTTATAGCTAAGTCATTCTCATTTTCTTGGATTTTCTTGATAATATGAAGTACAGAAAGTACATCATTTTTTGTACTAGAAGATGTTTCATATACTTCGATATCACGAATCTTTTCTTTTAAGCTGGAATCATTGCAATATACAGCAGCTATATCTCTAAGTTTTATAATTTGACTTGGTTTCGCTTGAATTTTTGGCTCTAATTGAATGTATATATCTTTTTTATCTATGATGTTTCCCCCTTTCTTGTTCAATTCCTATAGTGTTCATAACCAAGGTAGCTCTTTTAGGTACCTCTTTGTTAGATTTAACACTTGAATATATTACCCATCCTACAGAAACTACAGTAAAAAAAACTATGGTAAAAATAAAAAATCGCTTCATTGTTTTCATCATAGAATCAACTCCGTTTCATAATTATTATTTACTAATAAGGTTTTTTGATGCAAAAAAAAAGAAGGCAACTATTTCATGCCTTCGTAAGTATTTTTTTCATATTACCCAAAACTCTCTTTTCAATCCTAGAAACCTGAACTTGAGAAATTCCCATCATATTTGCTATTTCAGTTTGAGTCTTATCTTTAAAATATCTTAAAATGATTATTTGCCTGTCTCTTGGTTTTAACTGACTTATAATTTGTTTTAAGGTTATCTTGTCTAGAATTTCTAAATCTTCACTTTCATCATTGGCAACCTTATCAATTAAATGAATCGGTGAACCATCATTTTGATGTATTACATCATATAAGTAATCAGGATGATGATTTGAATCCAGAGCCATGATTATATCTTCCTTTGATACTTTAATTTCTTCAGATATTTCTTCGATTGATGGTTCTCTTCCAAATTTCTTTGTTAATCTTTCCTTTGCCATTTTAGCTTTATTTGCCGTTTGTTTTAGTGATCGGCTTACTTTAATAATTCCATCATCCCTTAGGAAACGTTTTATCTCGCCAATTATCATTGGTACTGCATATGTAGAGAATCTAACCTCATAGCTTGTATCAAATTTTTGAATTGCTTTAAGCAGTCCAATACAACCTAATTGAAATAAGTCTTCCGAGTCGTAACCCCTATTAGTAAACCTCTTCAATACACTTCTGACAAGCCCAAGATTATGATTTACAATGACAGACTGTGCCTCTTCATCGCCAGTTTGAGCCAATTGAATCAATCTCATTGTTTCCTCATGACTCAATAAATCATGTGATACGTTTTTAGCAGAATTTGACCTCATACAATCTACTCCTTAATGGAAACACTTTTGAATTCTTTCACCATCTTGATCTTAGTTCCCCTACCTTCTTCAGAATAAACTTCTAAATGATCCATGAAAGTCTCCATAACTGTAAAACCCATACCTGATCTCTCTAGTTCTGGTTTTGAAGTATATAGAGGTTCCATAGCTTCATTCACATTTTCAATTCCCTTTCCCTTATCTTCTATGATTATTTCCAATTTATTATTTTTTATTTCACATTCTATGTAAACTATACCTAAAGAATTTTCATATCCATGGATAATTGAGTTTGTAACAGCTTCTGAAACAGCAGTTTTTACATCTGCTAACTCTTCTATGGTTGGATCAAGCTGGGCAGCAAAGGATGCAACTACAACCCTTGCAAAAGATTCATTTTGAGATTTACTCGGAAACTCCAACTTCATACTATTATCTAACATAATTATTATCACTCCTTTTAAATATTATGCAATGCTTCGTCTTCATTTCTATAGACCTTAACAATTTTTAGTATTCCTGACATAGTCAAAATCTTTTCCATTCTTGAATTAACATTGATAAGCACTAGACTACCATCATTTGCTCTTGTAGTTTTATACCTCCCCATAATCAATCCAATTCCAGAACTATCCATAAAATTGATTCCTTTTAGGTCTAGAATAATATTTTTTAGCATATCATTCTTATACTTATTATCAATTTTATTTCTAATTTCTTGAGCAGTATGGTGATCTAACTCACCAGTAAATCTTACTATCAAATTTTCATCTTTTACATTGAAATGTAATTGCACTAGTATCCCCCCTATTTTATCATAAACGTTCTTTTCTCTTATTCTTCAAGTGCTTTAGCTTATCCTTCAATGAAAAATGTTTTCTTTTGTAATTTATGGTAGAACCATAAGTTATATTGACAGAACGGTCATTTTTGTTTCATATACGGTATAGTTTGGTATAATATCTATAGGATATTATTAATAAGTCAAATAAAATTTGATAAAAAATTTGGTGTAAGGAGGTAATTTATGAAGGCTTTATTTACATATGATTATGGTAATGAAAAGATGGATAAGATTAGAAACTTAGGTTATGAAATAACATACCAGCATGAAAAAAGTGTAAAATATAATTCAAATCTTAATGATATTGAAATTCTAGTTTGCTATAATCCATTTAATACTTTAGATATTACTAAAATGAAAGGACTGAAATGGATACAGTTATCTAGTATTGGTATAGACCAAACTCCAAAGGAATATCTTCAAAAGTCTGGTATAGTTTTAACTAATAATAGGGGTGGATATAGCATTCCCATGGGTGAATGGATAGTTATGAAATCTTTAGAAATGCTAAAGAACAGTAGAGATATGTATGATAGACAAAGAAATAAGAAATGGAAAATGGATACTTCTATTCTTGAGATTTATGGAAAAACTATTGGTTTTATTGGAACAGGAAGCATAGCTAAGGAAGCTGCCAAAAGATTTCAAGGCTTTGGAGCTAATATTTTCGGTTTAAATACCTCTGGAAGTGATACTGAGTATTTTGATAAATGTTTTAAACGAGATGATTTTCATAAGCTTCTAGCATTAAGCGATGTGGTTATACTAACTATTCCTTATACTGAGAATACTCATCATATGTTTAATGATAATGCTTTTTCACATATGAAGAAGAATTCTTACTTAATCAACGTATCTAGAGGTAGTATTATAGATGAAAAATCCATGATTAAAAATCTAGAAAATGGAAAAATTAGTGGTGCTGCTTTAGATGTTTTTGAGGAAGAGCCTCTTAGTAAAGATAACCCCCTATGGGATATGAAAAATGTTATAGTAACTCCCCATAACTCTTGGGTTTCAGAAATGAGAAATACTAGGAGATATAATATGATATATGAAAATATGAAGAGATATATCAATGGAGAAGATCTAATTAACGTTGTAAATCTAAACAAAGGCTATTAATAAAGTGACTGAATATCTAACATAAGATATTTAGTCACGGCTTTTTCTATATAACAAATACATTATAAAAGACTCCTCTTCTAGGAGTCTTTATTAGTATCTATTCTAAACCACTTCACTTACAATTGACTTTGGCATCTTATATCTTACTGTCAATTTTGGGTCTACTACTTGACATATTTCTATATCTCCCACTGCACTCAATAGCATTCCTGCTTCATTGTAGGACATTTCTAACTTGTTCATAACAATTTTATGCATCTCTTGAGTCGCTGTTTTCACAGCAGTAAGCAAATCTTCATCTGATGCAATTGTATATATAAATTCTTTATCCTCCATAGCTGGGTTATCTATACTTCTTTCCTTAATAACATCCACTCTTACCTTCACTGATCCTGATATTTCTACACCAGTAACCATTATTTCCCCATCCCCCATACATGCATGTAAATCTCCCATAGAAAGCAAGGCGCCTTCAATATTGACTGGGAAATATAAAGTTGTGCCGGCCACAATCTTAGCATTATCCATGTTGCCACCATGGGAATCAGGCTCACCACAAGGTATTTCTCCACTTTTTGGAGCTACACCTATAACTCCTATCATGGGATTAACTGGTATTTGGATATTATCATTGAAAATAGCTTTATTCTCAATAATAGGCAAAATTTTTATTTCAGACTTTTTAACTTTATCCCCTAAGAGTCCCGCTTGCGGTATAGCTGCCATAACACCTTGATCAGCTATGCTAATATTAACAATCTCAACTTTTAATATATCCCCTTCTTTAGCCTCTTCGATAAATAATGGACCCGTTGCAGGATTTATATTATCCCAGCTGATATTTTCAATTTCTTGCTTATCATTCTTAATCTGATTTTGAAAGCAATCAAATGTATGAAAAATTACTGTACTGCCCATAGGAACAGTAAGAGCTGGTTTATTCTTAGCACTCATACTATACACACAATTATCAGTTTTAATTCTATACTCCATTTAAATTCCCCCTTGTACTATTTATAATTAGACTTACGAAATAAAAATCCTGCAAATTTTTATGAAATAAGAATCAAATAATTTCAAAGTGAATGTATTTCTAATAAATATAGAATACTTGGAGTCACAGGTCCAAATGAGTATGAAAATAATGTAAACAATAACTGGTACACAAATATTGTGGCAGCTTGGAATCTTGAATATACCCTTGAGGTAATTAGTTATCTTAAAAATAATCACTTGAATACCTTTAATGATATATCAGCAAAATTGAAACTAAGAAAAGCTGAAACTGATAAATGGTGGGATATAGTTGATAAAATGTATTTTCCCAAATTAGAATCCCTAAACGTTTTTGAACAACAAGATGGATATATGGATAAAGAGCAACAATCAATTAGTGATCTTTCCGAGGGTGACTTACCATTTAATCAAAATTGGTCCTGGACAGAATACTCAGATCATGCTTTATTAAATAGGCCGATGTCCTACAAGGTTTATATCTGTTAAATAATAGATTTGATTCAGAAACAAAACAAAGAAACTTCGATTTTTATGAACCAAAAACTGTTCATGAATCTTCCCTTTCTCCTTGTATTCACTCTATTATCGCAAGTGGAATAGGTTATATAGAAAAGGCTTATGATTTATATTTAAGGACCTCTAGACTTGATCTTGATAATTGTAATAATGATACAGAAGACGGCCTTCATATAACAAGCATGGCAGGAACATGGATGTCAATCGTTCACGGATTTGGAGGTTTTAGAATTAAAAAAGATACGATTAGCTTTAGCCCTAGACTTCCTAAGCCTTGGAAAAGATATTCTTTTAATATCTTATTTAGAGGGAATTTGATAAATGTAGTTGTAGATGACAAGAGAATTTCATTGGATTTGAAAATTGGAAGATCTTTACATATTTACATTTATGATAAGGAGTATATTATCGACAAGGATAATATTATAGTTAGTATGAAAAACAATATATAACAACTCTAATAAATTTTAAGGTATCTTGTGCAAGACAAAATCTAGTTACTTTATAGCAACTAGATTTTGTCTTGCATAGATATATGTGATTCAAATATGTTTTTTTATAAGCTTTACTCCTATTTCATTAGCTTATACTTACCTAGCATTGCCGCACCAATAATACCTGCTTCACTTCCCAGTTTAGCTATAGTAATCTTACTAACAGGCATTCCTTCAAAATATTTTAAACTGTCTACTGACTCTTTTACCTTTTGGAGCAAGAAATCACCAGCATTAGAAATTCCTCCCCCTAATGCTATAACTTCTGGATCTAAAATAGCTATTATGTTCATTATTCCAATCCCTAAATATTTAACTATCCTGTCTAAAGCCATATTAGCTAATTTATCTCCCTTAGTAGCTTCTTGAAAAATTATTTTTCCATTTATTTTATCTATATTGCCACCACATGCATCAATTATAGAAGTTTTTAATTCATTTTCATTTATCAATTTCTTCGTATAATTAACTAATGCAGTAGCTGAAGCAAAGGTTTCTAAACAACCATTACGTCCACAGTTGCAATCATAGTAATTTTCACCTACAAGCATATGACCTATCTCTGACCCTACTCCATTAAATCCAACTTGAAGCTTCCCATCAATAATAATTCCACCACCAATACCTGTACCTATAGTTATAAACACAGCACTTGATGAATTTTTCGTAACTCCCACTTCATATTCTGCCAAGCCAGCAAGAGTTGCATCATTATCTACAAAAGTAGGAATTCCTAATTCATTCTCAACCATATCTACTAAAGGTATGTCCTGCCATCCTAAATTCACACAGTTAATAACCATTCCTGTTTCTTGATTAACTATTCCAGGAACTCCAATCCCAATAGCTTTTATATTTTCTTTGCAATTTCCCAAATCTTTTATTGTTCTATCAATTAATTTAATTATGTCCATAACTAAATCTGTAGGCTTTTCTCCTTTTTCAGTTGCTATTGAATTCGTAAACTTTATTTTTCCCTTTTCATCTACCACTCCAATGTTTATACTTGTTCCCCCTAAGTCCACTCCAATATACACAAATTCTTCCCCCTTCTCCATTTATTACTCATAGTTTTTACTTTAAACAAATTATACCATTTACTTTAATATAAAAAAAGGTTCTTATTCTAACTAAGAACCTTTTTTATATTGAGAATCAATAAAATCTTCCATTAAAACTAATAATGAGGTAACTAAATACTATAGTTAAAATTTCAATATAAAATTCCCTAATTTATTATTTCTTTAACTTCTTATTTATTATAAGCTTCACATGCCTTTACAACATGACTTAGTAATATAGCAGTGGTTACACTTCCTACTCCTCCTGGAACTGGTGTTATCCCTTTCACCTTATCCTTTACTTCGTCGTAATTTGAATCTCCACATATACCACCATTTCCATCGTCACTGATTCCAACATCTATTACTACTGATTTAGTGCTGAAATAATCTTCTCCAAACATTTTGGCTCTGCCTACTGCAGTAACGACTATATCTGATTTAGATGTAATTTCTTTTAGATTCTTAGTTTTTGAATGACAAATTGTAGGTGTTGCCTTTTCTCCAAGTAACATCATACTTAGAGGTCTTCCCACAACCAAGCTTGCATTTATAACTGCTACATCACTTCCTCTTAACTCATATTTATAATACTTAAGTATTTCCATGACAGCCATTGGAGTGCATGGAACAAAGCCATCTAGATTACCTTCAAACACCTTTTCTAAATTAATTGGATTCATACAATCTATATCTTTAGCTGGGTTAATAAGGTTTCTAATCTCTTCTACATCTATTTGCTCAGGTAAAGGTCTAAATACTAATATTCCATGGATATTTTTGTCTTTATTAACTTGAAGCATTAATTTTCTCATCTTATCCATAGATGCGTCCCTATCTATCTCATAGACCTTAACTTTTATTCCAACAGATTCACAATTTTTAACTATGCCTTTTTCATAGGCTATATCATCAGCTCTGTTTCCCATACGTATAATTCCTAATGTAGGTACTATATTTTTCTTATTCAATTTATCAATTAATAGCTTCATATTTTCCTTTATCTTATCTGCAACTGGCTCACCTTTTAAGATATTCTCCATAAATGTTCCTCCTTCATTATGTTTTGATAGATTCAAACACTATTTCTTTAATTTAAAAGCTTTGCATCTCTTTCCAGAGCTTTTATAAACTGCTAAAGATGGTATATATCTAGTCTTAAACCCAAAATATCTACATCCTCTTGGGTTATTTGTATCCCATGTAACATAAAAATGTTTGCATTTGAGACAATTAATTCTCTTGTCCTTATTCATTTATACCAACTTCCTTTAATTATGACTATTTGCTATTTTCAGCTTTATAAACAACAATGGTGATAAGAATGTTATCCATATACCCATTATCAAATATCTTATGTATTGAAAAATCACACTACTTGGCAAAATACTTTTAAGTACAGTTTTTATACCTAATAAAACTATTATCCCTATAGAGTACTTAATAATCTGCTTAAATAAAGAATTACTAACACTGAAGTTAAGCAATTTTTTATCACTAAAATAACCAATAAAACCTCCTGTCGTCAAAGCTAACATCTTAACATTTGTTTCTGTTGGATAGATTAATAATAGAAAACTAGGTATTATTATTGACAATATTACTGCAAATGTATAATTAAACTTAAAACTACTTATCTTATTGATTATATGATGTGAAAGTAATGCTATGATTATTCCAAAAAACAATCCTCCTATGACGTCAATGGGCCAATGAACTCTTAAATAAAGTCTTGAAAAAGCCACTAAAATAATTATAATAGATCCAATTACATAGATTGTTTTTTCCTTTATTTTTGTCATTAAATAGCACCAAAAAGATGTGCTGATTTGTGTATGCCCACTGGGGAACGAGTATCCCGGAGCAGATTCAACGTATATTGATTTAATGTTTTCTTCAAAGATTGGTCTTTGAGTATGAAACAGATCTTTAAGAAATGAATTTGAAAGAGCTGTAGCCATTGTAACTACAAATAATCTTATCCCTAAATGTTTATTAACACACCAATAAATGAAAGTAATAACTAAGATATAAAATGTTTCACTTCCTAAATTAGTTAGAAATATAAAAATATTATCTAAGACTGGATTACTGATTTTTTGAAGATACATCAAAAAGTCCATTTGCATACAATCACCCCCTAATTTATATATGTGTAATAAAATTATTATATCATAATTTAACCAAAATTACTGAATTAAGGCTATTCCCTTTCACAATTATAATTCTTATATTTTTTTAAAAATAATTCTAAATGTGGTTAAAAACCCGTATTTTAAATATTTTATTTGAAAATCATTATATATAAAGGAATCAATTATTTAGAAAATTGCATATTTATAAATCAGTTATACTTTTTGTGCAAAATTTTAATATGCTTTTTTAAATATTTTTTAAACATAAAGTGAATTCTTTCATTTAAAAAGCTATGAATAGACTTTCTATTCATAGCTTTTTAATGTGGTGGTATACTTAATTAAGATTTCCTTTTATGCTCAATTAATCATTAAATTCACAGAATTCTTCCCTTATGTCTGTCATTTCTTCAATAATTTCATCAATATCTAGAACCATTTCCATCATTCCAATTTGCTCATCGTAAACTTCAGCATCTACTTCTTCTTTGAATTCTGGCTCTACAACATGATAAACTCTAAGTCCTAACTGGACTCCCGCTAATGGACCTGCAAAGGTAGGATCTCCTGCTGTAACAGTTTCAGCTGCTAATCCTGCAGCTTCTCCTTCAGCAGCACCTAAAAGAACTATTACATTCTCAGCACCGTGTTTTTCTGTTAAATCCTTAACCCTTTGTTGATTTTCTAAATCCATTGCTCCTGCAGCCGTTCAGACAAAACACTCAGTTGATGAAAATACTACTTCGGCTTCTGTTGACTTTAAACATTCTTCGATAGCTGGTCCTGGAATACCATCTCTATCGCCTATAATGATAACTTTTTTACCATCATAACGTCCCATTATTGCCACCCTTTCTATAGTTCAAGTTTTATGTATCATAATAAAATATTTCATATTTCACTTATCCTACAGATATAATACTTGATTTTCCTAAATTAAATATACTTCTTAATCATGTCCTCAATATTTGTTTTGCTGGCATCATCTTTTGTAAGTTCATCAACTTTTTCTCCATTATGATAAATACATATAGTAGGTAGTCCTAATACTTTTTGCTTTATTGCTAGTCTCCTTGCTGATGTAATGTTAAGCTTACAAAATTTAATTTGATCACCATACTGGTTTTCAAGTTCTTCAATATGTGGCATAAGTGCTTTACAAGGCTCACAACCATCACTCCAGAAGTCTACCAAAACATGTCCATCATAATTCAAAACTTCTTCTTCAAATGTTTTTTTATCAACAGCTAACATAAAAATACCTCCCTTCATTTAAAGTTTTATTTGATAAATAAAATGTATCTAGTTACCTAGAATATTACATTCTATTAACTTTATTATAACATTTTTCCAGATTTATTCAATCATGGTTATATTTTAATCATGATTATATTTTTATTTTGAAAGCTTATATTTTGAAATAAAAAGAATTTTTTCTCAATCAAAAAAATGGCCAAATGTTCACTTTCTCATAGAAATTATGCTTACTTATATACTTAATTCATAATTTTAATCTAATTTAATTTTACTATATTCTCTTTACTTTAAGTTATACTCACTATATAAAGCTCCCTCATCTAACCACTTATCTATATTTCCCTTAGTAAAATAGAATTCATTATTGATTATGACATATGGGATGAATCTATATGTTGAAAAAGCAGTAAGGTTTTCTTTCTGTACAACTTGACTAGTTATCAAGTCTCTAAAGTCTTCCACCTCAATCCCTAAGTATTTAGCAGCTTCCTCTTGCTTAAGTAGCTTTTTCTCTCCTGTATTTATTGTTGCTTCTTTACTTGATATTTTATTACTAGATTTTAGACCATTAGCCAGTATAAGCGATGATCCTAATAGTGATACTGCTATTATCAATGATGCTATTATTATTGCTTTATTCTTCAATCATCTCACCTCCACTATTTAGATGCACTAAAACTAAAAAAGGTTGTAAATCCCTAGATAAATATTTTGATAATGTTCACATATGCTATCACAAAAATTGTATAAAAGCAAATTACGATTATAAATAAACTAGAAAAACACCACCCTTAAAGGTGGTGTTCTTCACATTAATACAAGCAAATCTATAAGCCGAGTTCTGTATCTGACGATCATCTATCTACACCTATCGTTGCCAATAGGTTCCAGCGACCTACCTACGGGATGGTGACGGGCAGCCACCTTTTCTAGTCCCTACTTGGTCTTGCTCCAGATGGGGTTTACAGAGCCAACTAGTCGCCTAGCTGCTGGTGAGCTCTTACCTCACCTTTCCATCCTTACCTGCGTATAAAGCAGGCGGTCTATTTCTGTTGCACTATCCTTAGGGTTGCCCCCACTGGGTATTACCCAGCATCCTGCCCTTTGGAGCTCGGACTTTCCTCATGCTTAAGCATGCGACCATCTGATTTACTTGTTTTTTTTATTTTTTTAACGACAAGTAATACTATAACACATTTTTTACAATTCTTCAATTATTATTTTTTTCTATAAATGGTAAAATATACTCCAAAGTACTAAAAACTATTATTTCTCATCATAGGAATAATATAAAATTCTACCACAATTATCACAATGTATAATTTCTTCATGCTTCTTAAGCTTTGATACTAAAGAAAGGGGTACGCTCATATGACATCCAGTACATCTGTTATCAGAAACTCTGACGACAGCTTTATTTTTTCCCTTAGCTTCCTTCAGTTCTTTGTAACTATTGACCGTACTTTCGTCAAGCTGTTCGACTACCTTACTTGATTTTTTCTTATATTTACTAATTTTCTCTTCAATCTCTCTGATTCTTTCTGCTTGTCTTTCTTCAGCTAATTTCAATTCTTCGTCTAAAGTTTTCTGTTCTTCTGCAATCTTTATAGAGTCTCCCTTTAGAACTTCTACTTTTTCCATCAAAGCTAGGATCTCCGACTCAATCTTTTCTATATCTTCTTTTATTTTTTTGCTTTCTTTATTCATAAAATCCAGCTGCTCTAAGTCTGTAATCTCTCCACTGTATAGCTTTTCATTAATATCGTTTAATTTATAATTCAACTCATTTAATTTCTTATTATTACGATGAATTTTTTCCTTATTTACATCTATTTGAGTATTAATGTTCGTACTATCATATTCTCTTTGTCTAAGCTTTAAATAAAATCGTTGAACCTCTTCTCCTTCTTTAGTCTCTTCTAGCTTATCATTAAGAGTGCTAATTTTTTTATCATAGTTTTGAAGCTTCCACAATAATTCTAATTGGCTCATCCTTTAACCTCCTTAAGCCTGTATTTTATCACAAGCCTATTTAATACAAATAATAATATACAATTGATTGTATCCAATCATATTGTAAAGAAAGAATAGTTATTTTCACATATCACATCAATGCTTATCTTACTCCCTAGGGAATTAATCAAATAATTTTTTAGATATTCTAAAATATGTTTTTCAGTATCATAATGTCCGGCATCAATTAGAGCTAGCCCAAGTTCAGAAGCTAACTGAGCATCATGATACTTTATATCCCCTGTCAAATAAACATCCGCTTTATGCTTAGCTGCTTCGACGATAAAGTCTGACCCACTCCCACCGCACACAGCTACTTTACTGATTATTCTATTTGTATCTCCATATGCCCTCACTTCTCTACAGTCTAACTTTTTTTTCACTTCATTGGCAAATTCTAAAAGAGTTATGGGATTTTCTAAATTTCCTATTCTACCATGTCCATGCTTAATGAAATCGTTTGCTAGAGGGTATATATCATAGGCTACTTCCTCATATGGATGTGCATCCTTCATTGCATTAATAACATTTTTAAGTATACTCTCAGGGACTATGGTTTCTACTCTTACTTCCTCTACTGTTTCCAATTCCCCTATTTTACCAATAAAGGGATTTGACACTTCGCTAGGCTTAAAGGTTCCGAGCCCATTAATGTTAAAAGTGCAATCACTATAGTTGCCTATATGTCCTGCTCCCCTTCTAGTTATAGCTTCCCTAACTCTATCACTGTGAGTCTTAGGTACAAACACAACAAGCTTAAAGAGTTTTTCAGATATAGTAGGAGACAAAATATTCATACTTTTCAATCTAAATATTTGGCCTAACCTATCACTAACTCCATTGGGACATATATCTAAATTAGTATGAAGACTAAACAAAGTAATATCTGCTCTAATTAGATTATATAATATTTTTCCTTTTTTATCATCTTTTGATATGTTTTTTAATCCTTCAAAGATAAAAGGATGATGAGTTATAATCATATCCACATTATTTTTTATAGCTAGGTTTACAGTTTTATCAGAAACATCTAAGGATATTAGGACCTTGTTGACTTCTTTATCTATACTACCTAACTGTAATCCAACATTATCCCATTTTTCTGCGAAATGAATAGGTGCCAATCCATTTAAAATATCAATAATGTTTTTTGCAATCATAATATATCAATTACCTCCAATAAATCATTGTGTCTTTTCTTTAGCTCCTCATATTTTTCATTTGATTCTATAGATTCTCGATTTTCTAAGCTTTTCAGTATTTTCTCTGTTGTATATAGTTTTTTGTCAATAAATTCTTTAAGTAATTTATCCTTCTTCTCAACTAATTTTTTCCCTACCTCATAGTATATCTCTCTATCTATTGTTTCCTCTCCATGTTCTACTACCATAATTTCATAAAACCTATCTTTTTCTCTTGCTAACTTCTCGTCTGTTATTCTATATCCATTGTTATACAAATATCTTCTCAATTCATCTGATGCTACCATAGGTTGCAATATAAATCTATCTATACTTCTAGTAATCTTTATATCTTCTTCTAATATATCCCTTATTAGAAGCCCACCCATACCTGCAATAATTGCAGTATCTACTTCAGCTTCCTTTAGAATCTCTAATCCACTTCCTAACCTAGCCTCTATTTTATCACTTAAGTTATTTTTATCAATATAATCAACAGCATTATTCAGTGGTCCTTCATTAATATCTGCAGCAATTGCCATGGGACAGATTCTATTCTTTACTAAATATACTGGTATATATCCATGGTCTGTGCCAATATCGGCAATTTTTGACCCTTTCTCAATAAAATCTGCTATTGCTTGAAGTCTTGGAGTTAATTTCATTAACTTTCGCTCCTTAGTGGTAGTTCCTTAACATGATTATATAAATCTTCCATAGACCCTCTATAATCAGGCTTTAAACCTTCAGTTTCTCTATCAATTATATAATCTTCTATTAAGAAAGTTTTAATTCCAAGCTTTGATGCTATAATATCCTCTTCCATATCATTACCAACCATCATAATATCCTTACTTTCATGGCCAATCTTCTTAAGTATTTCTTCATAGTACTCTAAATTAGGTTTACAAAAATGCATATTTTCATATGTAGTTATTAATTTAAAGTCATTTATGTCTAAACCAGCCCATTGAATTCTGTGATGAATTGCTTCCTTGGGAAATAGTGGATTCGTGGCAACTACTAAATCATAGTTCTTTCTTTTAAGTTCATTAATAATTTCCTTTGATAGAATATTAGGCTTCACAACCGATCTTAAATTTTTAAAATCTTCTTTATAAAATTCTTCAAAAATCGGATGAAGCTCTTCTAATTTATTGTCTATTCTAGTTGCAAAATCTTCAAAAAAAGCTTCTTCATTTGTTTTATTAGATTCTAAATTACTAATCATATATTTAGTTGAAGCCCATACAAAACCTGGAAGATCCTTTGGATTTATATGACTTGATAGTTTAGTTGCCAATTGGGCAAAATAAGCTTGTGTGAACTCTTCCATATCCAAAGGCAAAAGAGTTCCATCTAAATCAAATAGTACTGCTTTCATTAAATTACCTTCTTTCTTTAGTTTATTACAATAAAGAGGTGACAATATGAGTAAAAAATTTATTTTAAAAGACAAAAAAGAAATTCCTAAAATCCCTCATTTTTCCTGGGGTGCTACTAACCCTCAGTGGTCAAGGGAGGCAAGTATAATTGCTAGTGAACTAGACGATGATAACGAAAGTCAATTAAATGATCCTGAAAAGCACTATTATTTGAGAGATTATAATTAAAGATTCGCTTAAGCGAATCTTTAGTTAATTGAATAAAATTAATTGATAGTAAACTATCAATTAATTTTATTCTAAAAAGTCCTTCAATTTTTTACTTCGACTAGGATGTCTCAGCTTTCTCAATGCTTTAGCTTCAATCTGTCTTATTCTTTCTCTAGTAACATCAAATTCCTTACCTACTTCTTCTAAAGTTCTAGCTCTTCCATCGTCTAAACCAAATCTTAGTCTTAAGACCTTTTGTTCTCTCTCAGTAAGAGTATCTAACACTCCAACCAATTGTTCTTTTAATAAAGTAAATGTAGCAGCTTCTGCTGGAGCTTGAGCTTCATCATCAGGAATAAAGTCACCAAGATGACTGTCCTCTTCTTCTCCAATAGGAGTTTCAAGAGATACAGGTTCTTGAGCTATTTTTAGTATTTCTCTAACTTTTTCTTCTTCTAAATTCATCTCGCTAGCAATCTCTTCAGGAGTAGGCTCTCTACCTAATTCCTGTAATAATTGTCTTGATACTCTAATAAGCTTATTAATAGTTTCAACCATATGAACAGGTATTCTAATTGTTCTAGCTTGATCAGCGATTGCTCTTGTTATAGCTTGACGTATCCACCAAGTAGCATAAGTACTAAACTTATAACCTTTAGTATAGTCAAATTTTTCTACAGCTTTAATTAGTCCCAGATTACCTTCTTGTATTAAATCTAAGAATAACATGCCTCTTCCTACATATCTTTTAGCGATACTTACAACCAATCTAAGGTTAGCTTCAGCCAACTCTCTCTTTGCGAATTCATCACCTTGTTCCATTCGTTTAGCTATTTCAATTTCTTCTTCAGCCGTTAATAAAGGTACCTTCCCTATTTCCTTTAAATACATTCTTACAGGATCATCAACACTAATTCCTTTAGGAACAGATAGGTCTTCTTTGGTGATATCTATTTCATCGTCATCGTCATCTTTACTTTCATTATCGTCCTTATCACCAACAATATCAATTCCCATATCTTCTAAACTCTGATATATATCATCAATTTGATCTGAATCAATATCAATCTCTTCAAGGGTATCCATTATTTCTTTGTAAGTAAGCATGCCTTGTTTTTTTCCTTTTTCAATAAGCTGCTTAACTGCTTTTTCATTATCTTTTTTATTAACCTTATTAGCCATTATGATCGCCTCCTTTCAGAAATACTACCGATGAAATTTCAGCTCCCTTTCTATTCTCGTAAGCTCTGAACATAAAAGTTTGAATGTTTCTTCATCTCCTTCAGTTTTTTCATTATTTGACACAATCTCTTCAATCTGTTTCTTAATTTCATCTTTTTTAATTTTTAAATTGTATCGTTGAATTTTACCTATAAAATCATCAACTGCTTTAATTTTTTCTCTATCATCTAATTGAATGTTAGTATTAATTATTGATTGAACTTTTTCTAAATTTTCCCCTTCAAAACTATTAATTATCTTATCTTCAAATACTGAATTTTCTTCTTCATACATACCATAGACTAACCTAGCTATCTGTCTATTAATTTCATTCAGAAAATCTGAAGGTGTAAAAACTTCTTTCACTTTAGCATAAATCTTTTTATCATTTATAATTAAACTTAATAGATTTCTCTCGGCATTTAAATGTCCTGGTTCTAAATTATGTTTCACTGGTATTATTCTTTCCCTATTATTGTTTCTATATTTATTAGATATATACTTGTCCTTAGGATTTGTTTTGTTTTTATAGTTGTTAGTTCCACCATAAATTTCATTTTTTATTGCATCAGTAGAAATTTTAGTTTCTTGAGAAATTTTAGCTATATACGCATCAACTTCCACTGGACTCTTAACATTTTTTAAAGTTTTAGCTATTTCTCTAGTAAAACCTATTTTACCCTCCAGTTGAGTTAAATCATATATACTTTTATAGAAGTGAATTTTAAAGTCTATAAAGTTTAATGAATTATTTTTCAGCCTAAGAAAAGCTGATTTGCCATACTCTTTAATAAAATCATCAGGATCTTTTCCCGATGGTAATACGATGGCTTTAACATCAATCCCTAATTCTTTAAAAATATCAAAAGCTTTATCAGTTGCTTTTAATCCTGCTGTGTCGGAATCATAGCAAATATAAAATTCATTGCTATATCTTTTTAATAATTTTGCTTGATTCGGTGTAAATGCTGTTCCTAATGAAGCTACACAATTCTTAATACCATAATTAAATAAAGCAATAACATCCATATATCCTTCAACTAAAATAATGTCATTTCCTCTAGAATACTTTTTAGCAATATTTAGGTTATATAAATTATTTCCTTTAGCAAATACTAAGCTGTCAGGAGAGTTTAGATATTTAGGCTGAGAGTCATCAATAACTCTCCCACCAAAACCAATCACTTTCCCCTTAGTGTTTATTATGGGAAACATTATTCTATTCCTAAATCTGTCATAATGGCCACTCTTGTTTTTTCTTTCAATTATTAGTCCTACATCAGCCATCTCACTATCTTGATATCCCTTTGACTTCAAGTGGTTTAACAAATCTTCCCACGTGTCATATGCATACCCTATTCCAAAAGCTTTAATTGTATTATCGTTAATTCCTCTATTTAATAAATAATTATAAGCAACCCTATTCTTTCTTAAGTTATTATAAAAATATCTTGCAGCATCTCTATTTAAATCAAAAAGTCTATTTCTTTTATTATTCTTTTCATTGTTTTCTTGAGAACTTTCCTTTTCAAGTTGAATACTTGTTCTATCAGCAAGCAATTCTAAAGCTTCAGGAAATTCAATACCTAAATGCTTCATAACAAAGCCTATCACATCTCCTCCTTCACCGCACCCAAAGCAATGGTATATTTGCTTAGAAGGCGATACCATAAAGGAAGGTGTTTTTTCACTATGAAAAGGACATAAACCTTTATAGTTAGATCCTGCTCTTTTAAGTTCAATATGTTCTGATACTACATCTACTATGTCATTGGATTCAATAACCCTTTGTATATCATCTTCTGAATAATAAGGCATTCTAATCACCTTTTTTATATTTCTATTTTAAAATACAAATTCCTTCTTTTTATTTAAAGATAATCATCATATACATTATTGCTATTTCTCAATTAATTTAATCAAACCACTCCTAAATTTTTTATCGTCTTCCATATGCCTTTTTCTAGGTCCCTTAATTCTGTGACCTCGTTTTTTAGCATCCATAGTTATATGCCTATTAAGTAAAAATCTGTTGATATTTTCGTTGGTAAATATTTGACCTCTATTAGATATACAATAGCTTTTATTTGCTACAACCAATGAAGCTAATCCATAGTCATTAGTTACAACAATATCCCCTTTATCTAACATATTAGCAATCTTTATATCAACTGCTTGACTGTAATCATCAACATATATTACTTTCGCATAATTTTCTGTATTAATGGAATGATTAATGCTAGCAAAAATTAAAACCTCTATATCATATTTCCTTGCTACTGTAATAATTATTTTTTTAACTGAACATGCATCACCATCAACTAATATTTTCATAAAATCATCCTAAAATCATTCTTAAGAACTACTGAAATCTATGCCATTCTAAATATTCGACATAAAAAGTGCTATTCCTTCTTTTTTTTTAATATTTATCCCAAGGCAAAGGGATAAATAATTTGGTAAACAAATTGATAACATATCTATCAGTCATTCCAGCAATATAGTCACAAACAACATCATCCTTTGATGAATGACTATCGTCACAATGCCCCCTATGTTCAATTGGAATACTTTTAAAATCATTTAAATAATATGTGTAAATCTCCTTTATTATGTTTATTGCTTTTTGTTCTTCTGCTTTAGCCTTTCCAGTCAAATATACATTTTTAAACATAAACTCTCTTAATTTCATAGTATAAAATTCAATTTCTTCACTCATAGAAATCTCGTTTTTATCTTTACTATTTTCTATAATATCAACAATCATAGTATTTATTCTATTACTATGACTTACTCCTAAAACTTTAATACAATCTTCTGGTAAATCATTTAAAGTTATAATATTACCCCTGATTGAATCATCTATATCATGATTTATATAAGCAATTCTATCTGCAATTTTTACAATTTGCCCTTCTAAAGTCTCGGGATTTTTTTCTCCGGTATGATTTAAAATTCCATCCCTAACTTCATAAGTCAAATTGAGTCCCTTTCTACCATTTCTTTGTTCTAAAAAATCTACTATCCTGAGACTCTGCACATTATGTCTAAATCCTCCTGTATGAATCTCATTCAAAACCTTCTCACCTGTATGTCCAAAGGGCGTATGTCCTAAATCATGACCTAGTGAAATGGCCTCAGTTAAATCCTCATTCAACTCAAGAGCCCTTGCAATAGTCCTAGAAATCTGAGACACCTCTAATGTGTGAGTTAATCTAGTTCTATAATGATCTCCTTCTGGGGCTATGAAAACTTGGGTCTTATGCTTTAACCGTCTAAAAGCTTTTGAGTGAATAATCCTATCTCTATCTCGTTGAAAGTCAGTTCTAATATCACATTTATCTTCTTTATATTTTCTTCCTTTACTATTGCGGCTTAAAGTAGCATTTTTACTTAGAGCTTGGAGTTCTTTTTCTTCCGTCCTTAAACGAATATTCATAGCATGCTCCTTTCGCCAATTTATTATATTTTGATTCTGTCCAAAAAAGATTATTTTAATATATATATACAACAAATATATCGGTATTCCTTCATTATATTCATTATTAATTGTTAATTTGTATTAAAATTTGTTAATATTTAATGAAAATCTTCAATTTACAGTTAATCTTAATGGATAAGAAAATCTCTTATTCACAAATTAAATTTAGTTTTACTTAAGGTTTTAATATAGAATTTTTTAGATGAAAAAAGAACTTGAATGTTCAAGCTCTTTTTAAAAAATTCATTTATAATAATTCATTGTCCTTAACTAACTTCATAATAATACCAGCTGTTTCTTCCACGGCCTTTACTGATACATCTATAACAGGACATTTTAATTTTTTCATCAAATCTTCGGCATACTGAATCTCATTTAAGATTCTATCCATACTTGCATAGTTAGCATTATCACTTAGTCCTAATGCCTTTAATCTTTCTTTTCTAATTTCATTTATCTTAACAGGATTTGCTGTTAGTCCTATAATTCTCTTGCTATCAATTTCAAACAATTCATTTGGAGGTGGTACTTCTGGAACTAAAGGTATATTTGCCACTTTAATATTTTTATGAGCTAAATACATACTTAAAGGAGTTTTTGATGTTCTAGATATTCCTATCAATACTATATCAGCTTTCTTAATGCCTTTAGTATCCTTACCATCATCATATTTAACAGCAAACTCAATGGCTTCTACCTTTCTGAAATATTTCTCATCTAGCCTTCTTATTAATCCAGCTTCTCTTTTTGGCTCAAATCCTATCAAAGCCTCCATACTTTCTAAAATTGGAGTCATAACATCTACAGCCATAATATTGTACTCTTGCGCCTTGTTTAATAAAAACATCCTAAGCTTGTCGAGAACTATTGTGAATAAAATCATACACTTTTCATTTTTTGCTTCTTCTAATATTTCAATTATCTGGTCTTCATCAGTTATATATGGAAATCTTCTGGTTTCATACTTGCCAGAATTAAACTGACTTATAGCAGCTTTGGCAACTTGCTCTCCAGTTTCACCAATAGAGTCAGATAAAACATATATTACTGTGCTCTCATTTTCCAAATGATCACCCCTTTACTCTGCATTTCCTAGGTCTACAAACAACCTAGTTATATTAGTCTTAGAAATTCTACCTATAACTTTATATTCAATCTTATCTTTTTCTATCTCTATATCTTCAACAATTGGAAGATTATCTACTTGATGATCAATTATCTTTTGAGCCGCCTCCAGTACACTTTCCTCCTCTTTTGTTACAACGATGTTAGGCATCCTTGTCATAATAACACCGACTGGCATTTTATTTATATCTATTCCACCTATTGCACTCTTTAAAAAATCTTTTCTGGAAACAACTCCCGTTAAAAAACCATTAGAAGTAACAAAAATTGTTCCTGTATCTTCAAGAAACAGAGTAACTATGGCATCATAAACAGTAGTCTCTTCTTCTACCACTACTGGCATGGACTTGACTTCAGATACCTTAATTTCTTTGATTTTCTCTGATAAAAAGTCTAATGAGGATTTGCCACTATAAAAATACCCAACCTTTGGCCTTGCATCCAATATACCCATCATAGTAAGTATAGATAAATCTGGCCTAAGGGTAGCCCTTGTTAGTTTTAATTTCTGGGCAATAGTCTCACTGGTAACTGGTTCGTTTTCTTTTACTATATCAATAATTTTCTCTTGTCTATCAGTAAACTGAATAATTCTCACCCCTTTACTGTGTGAGCTTGGACTCTAACGCTATTTTATCAAATTATATTAATCAGGTCTACAAAGTAATTCCATATGGTATGAATTTCTATTAAATAGATATCATTTAATATAGTATATTCCTCTTTATGTAATTTGATTTTTTTACTTTCTAGTAAAAAATCCTGCTTAAAGCAGGATTTTTACACTACTTGCTTACAATTTTAGATAGATCACAAATCATCTTCATTGTGTTGGAGATCTTCTTTATTAGTCCAAGACGATTATTCTTTATTTCTTCATTATCTACCATTACCATTACATTATCAAAGAATAAATCAATTGGGCCCCTAAGACTTATCATTTGATCTAATGCTTGGTCATACTCTTTATCTCTAATTAAAGAATGAACCTTAGACTCTATTTCATTGTATACCTTATAAAGGCTAATTTCTTCCTCTTCTTCTAATAGCTCTCTTTTCACACTATCTTTTTTTGTTTTTTGAGATAGATTTTCAACTCTATTAAATGCTGCTAATACATCATTTAATTCATCTCTATTTATCCATTTGTTTAGTTCTTCTGCTCTAATAAGCAAATCAGAAATGTCATCATTTTCAATACTTAACACTGCATCTACAACATCGTATCTGATTCCCATATCAATAAACATATTCTTTATTCTACCCTTAAAGAAATCTAGTATATCACTTTTTACTTGATTCATATCGAATTCTATAGGCTTAGCTCCTGCATCATCCATAAGACCTTCTAATACACTGTAAGAAGTGTATATATTTAAAGAAGATTCGATTAATTTTTCTAAAGATACATGGAGGTTCTTGTTTAAAATTATATTTATTATCCCTAAAGATTGTCTTCTTAATCCATATGGGTCTTGAGAACCAGTAGGCTGTATTCCTATAGCAAAACACCCAGCTATTGTATCTAATTTATCTGAAATACTTGCTATAGACCCTGCTGTAGTTGTTGGTAGTTCATCATCAGCAAATCTCGGTAAATAATGCTCATATATAGCTAAGCTTACTATTTCATTCTCATCTGATTTTTCAGCATATTCTTTACCCATAACACCTTGAAGCTCTGTAAATTCATAAACCATTTTTGTAACAAGGTCAGCCTTAGCTAAATATGTAGCTCTTTCAACATTTTCTTTAGTCTCTTCGCCAACTTCAAGAATATCAGATATTTCACTGGCAAGCATACCTATTCTTCTAGTTTTATCATAAACAGTTCCTAATTCCTTTTGGAATACTATATCTCTTAACATATCAACGTAATCCTCTAAAGGCTTTTTAATATCTTCATTATAGAAGAATTTAGCATCTTCCAACCTAGCATCTAATACCTTTTCATTACCTTTAGCCACAATATCAATATGTTCTTTATTTCCATTTCTAACTGCTATAAAATATGGTAACAATCTATTTTTATCATCAACCACAGGATAATATCTTTGATGCTCCTTCATCGGAGTAGTAATTACTTCCTTTGGTAACTCCAGGTAGTGTTCTTTGATATTACCTATAAAAGGTGTTGGATATTCAACAATATTTGTTAACTCATCTAAAAGGTCACTATCTTCTAAGAGCTTTCCGCCCCTTTCCTTAGCAAGAATATCACAACCTCTTTTAATTCTTTGTTTTCTTTCTTCTTGGTCTACAATAACATAGTTTTCTAAAAGCTTTTCAGTATATTCATCTACATGATTAATCTCAATTTCATTGCTACCTAAAAATCTATGTCCTCTAGTAATATTACATGCTTTAATCCCTTCTAAATCAAAATCTATTATAGAATCATTAAGTAAAGATACAATCCATCTGATTGGCCTAGCAAATTTAAGATTTTTGCCACCCCATACCATAGATTTAGGGAAATTAATACGTTTTATTAAGTCAGCTAATTTATTTTCTAAAACTTCTCTGGTATTCTTTCCTAGTTCAAGTTTGTTTGCATAAACATACTCTTCACCTTTAAATTCTTGAATAATAATGTCCTCTAAAGACACTCCTTGCCCTTTTGCAAAGCCTTGTAAAGCTCTTGAGGGATTTCCTTCACTGTCATATGCAATCTTCTTAGAAGGTCCTTTTACAAGCTCTTCAAGGTCATCTTGCTTATCCGATAGCTCTTCAATAATTAAAGTTAATCTTCTTGGTGTAGCAAAAGTCTTAACTGATCCAAAGCCAATTCTTTCTTCTTTTAATAGTTTTCTTGTATTATTTTCAAGCTGATCTAAAGCAATATTAATAAGCCTAGACGGTATTTCTTCCGTTCCGATTTCTAATAAATATTTATTCATTTCCTTTAGCACCTCCCTTAAGTAATGGGAATCCTAATTCTTCTCTCTTTTCAAGATATTTTGCAGCTATTAATCTAGCGAGAGTTCTAACTCTTCCTATAAAGCTAGTCCTTTCAGTTACACTTATTGCTCCTCTAGCATCTAACACATTAAATGTATGTGAGCATTTTAACACAAAATCATATGCAGGAAAAACTAATCCCTTTTCAATTAATTTAGTAGCTTCATCTTCATAGGTCTTAAATAACTCAAACAATCTATCTGTATCTGCTTCATCAAAGCTATACACAGAGTGTTCATACTCAGCTTGACCGAATATTTCTCCATATTTAACACCTTCATTCCATTCAATATCAAAGATACTATCTACATCCTGTAAATACATAGCAATTCTTTCTAGTCCATATGTTAACTCAGCTGACTCTAGCTCGCAGTTGATACTACCAACTTGTTGAAAGTATGTAAATTGTGTAATTTCCATACCATCAAGCCATACTTCCCAGCCTAACCCCCACGCTCCTAATGTTGGGGCTTCCCAGTTATCTTCTACAAATCTTATATCATGCTTAAGAGGATCAATTCCTAAGGCTTTTAAGCTTCCAAGATAAAGTTCTTGAACATTATCTGGAGATGGCTTTAATATAACCTGCATTTGGTGATGCTGATATACTCTATTTGGATTTTCACCATATCTTGCGTCTGCAGGTCTTCTGCAAGGTTCTGGATATACAACCTTCCAAGGCTCTGGTCCTAAAGACCTCAAAAAAGTTTGAGGATTCATGGTACCTGCTCCCTTTTCCACATCATAAGGCTGCATAATAGTGCATCCTTGTTTTCCCCAATAATCTAAAAGCTTTAATATCAAATCTTGAAAATACACTTTGATTTCCTCCTTCATAAAAAATTATAAATAAAAAAACCTCCCGCCCCATATAGGGACGAAAGGTTACTTCCGCGGTTCCACCCTACTTGACACCAAAGGCATCCACTTTGTTATACAGATATACTCAGAAGTTCCTTCATAAACTTTTATTGAGCTTTCACCATCCTCAATTCGCTTTGTTTTGTTTATTACTCTTCTTCCTCATTGTATACTCATAACTATTAAATTATATAATCTAATTTAACAAAGATTAAATAAAATGTCAATACTACTCTACTGAATCATCATTTTCCATATTATCTTCAGTTTTAACGTCTTTATCTCTTCTCATAGCATTTTTCATTTTATCCATAGTTTTCTCAGTCATATCGTTAATATTGACAGTTTCACCATTCTCTTTAACTATCTCTATCGTACATTTTGCCACTATTGCAGCAGTTAATCCTACCGCTGTAACTGGTGGTGAAATAATCGCTCCTATGGCTCCAGCTGTTACAGGAATATTCATTATAACATTTCCATCTCTTCTAACGACTATTTTAGTTACATTGCCTTTTTTTAGAGCCTCTTTAAGATTCTCCATTATTGCATCTGTTTTACTAGATACATTTTTACTAAAATTCTGGCCCCATGACTTTTGATTTTCCTCAAGATGTATTAGAGCATCTACAACATCTCCATCACATTTTTCTAAAACCTCTTTAGCTTCTTTATAGCTTACTCCTGTTCTAGCTCTTATGGTGTCAATTTTCTCTAAATTAATATCCATATAAAGCACCTCCTATAGATTATTTAGGAATTGATTTAATAAAATCTAATGATTTAAAAGTTTTTTTATCTATATGTGCAAGTAAATATTTAGTTAATATCTTTTCAATATTTAATAAAGTACTCTCAGGAATTTGGACCTCGTCTAAATTATCAAGCTTTGCATATAATAAGTTATCCATAGCCTTTACTGTATTTAAGTCCAATGATAGAGCATACAAATCAGAATTTTTACATTTATCACATAAAACTCCACCTTGGCTAATACTAAATTTTATTCTACCCATTAGATTATTATTACATACTACGCATCTTCTTAGATGAGGTTTATATCCCATAAAGCTTAGAAATTTAATAATAAATGCAAGAACTAATTTTAAAAAGTCATCTTCGATTACTGATAACACGTTTAGTGTTTTTAATAGTAAAAGAAAAACCTTTTCGTTGCTTTCTTCTTCAGTTATTCCAGCTTCAACTATCTCAAGTATGTATGTCCCATATGCAAGCTTATATAAATCATTTCTTAATGAATAAAAGGAATTCAAAACTTCCCCTTGATTGACATGATAGAAGCTTTTTCCCCTATATAATACGAAATCACTATAGCAAAAAACCTGGGTGCTTCCCATTAAGGGACTTTTAGTTTTACGAGCACCCTTTGCTATTGCTGATATCTTTCCATTTTCTCTTGAAAATATCGTAAGTATCTTATCAGATTCTTTAAATTTCACTTGACGTAACACTATACCTTGTGTCTTCTTATGCATTTTTACACCCCTAGATTTATTAGAATCCTTGGAGTATTTTTTCCTTTTTATCTATATTGTCATTGTTAAACTCATTGTTATATTTTCCTTCAATATTTTTTGCTTCTGATAAATACATATATACATTTATGTTACCAGTAGATTTAAACATTTTCCACATTTCATGACTTAACATAAAATCCCTCCTATAGAGATGTATGTACTTAGTTTTCTACTGTATTGAAGGAAACATACAATACAATTTATGTTATTAAAGGTTATTTGTACCCCAAATTTCTTAACATTCTTTCATTTTCACGCCAGTTCTTATTAACTTTAACCCAAACTTCTAAGAAGACCTTACTACCAAGAAGTCTTTCAATGTCCTGTCTTGCACTCTTTCCAATACCTTTAAGCTTTCTTCCTCTTTTGCCTATTATAATACCTTTATGAGACTCTCTTTCACAATAAATAGTAGCATTTATATCAACTATATCTGAATCTTCCCTTGGCTTTATTAAATCAATATCTACTGCTATGCCATGGGGAACTTCCTGTTCTAAATAATGTAATGCTTTTTCTCTAATTATTTCCCCTATTATTAGCCTTTCTGGTTGATCAGTAATCATATCGTTAGGAAAATATTGTGGTCCTTCTGGCATTAATTCCTTAAGCTTATTTACAAGCCTTCCAACTCCACTGCCGTTGATAGCTGAAATTGGAATAATATCTTCAAATATATCTAAATCTTTATAATTTGAAACAATTGTTTCAATTTCATCCTTATTAATCTTATCAATCTTATTTACAATTAATAACTTAGGTGTAGATACATTTTTAATTTGTTCTAATATATATTCATCCCCTGGTCCCATCTTTAGACTCTCATCTATTAACCAAAGAATTACATCTACTTCATCTAAAGTGTTTTTTGCAACCTTAACCATATAATCTCCAAGCTTATTTTTAGGCTTATGAATTCCTGGTGTATCTAGGAAAACCACTTGAAAATCTTCCTCAGTATATACACACTGAATTTTATTTCTAGTAGTCTGTGGTTTATCGGAAATAATCGCAATTTTTTCACCAATTATTCTATTCATTAAAGTTGATTTTCCAACATTAGGTCGTCCAATTATAGTTGCAAATCCTGATTTATATCCCATCTATTTATCTCTACCTCCATTTTCTTCTAAGTCTTCTGGTCCAAAGCTATTCGGCAATAATTCATCTAACGTATATACTCTAAAATCATCCTCTGTATTCGCTACAATTACTTTAATATCTCTTCCAAATTCTCTAATGACTTGTCTACAAACTCCACAAGGAAATGTATAATCAGAATCACCAGTTACTGCTATAACTTCAAAATCTTTATCCCCTTCGGAAATAGCCTTTGCAATAGCTGTTCTTTCAGCACATATTGTAGGTGTATATGAAGCAGACTCTATATTGCAGCCAGTATAAATCTTCCCTTCTTTAGTCTTTAATGCAGCTCCAACATGAAACTTAGAATATGGAACATAAGCCTTTTCCTTCGCCTCCATTGCTTTTTTTATTAAATCTTTATATTGATCATTGCTAGTCATGTAGACCTCCTTAATTAAAAGAAATTTTTGTGTTTAATAGAGTCACTTGAATCCACGTTTGACCTGAATTAAACTTAATTTCCTGTCCACTATTGTTATAATATCTAGTCTTACTTCTTTCAGAATCTTTTTTCCAAGTTATATCTATAACCTTTCCATTGGTAATATAGTAACCCTTACCTTCGCCAACAATATCAATCTCTAGTCTACCAACGTCATCTATTGCAGCTGTGCTTGCTCTTTGAATAATGATATTCTTAGCCTCTATAGGCAAACCATCTAATTCATCTATATGCAGTTCGCCATCTTTATATCTTTTATATACCTTTTTTTCTTTGTCATATTCATATCTGGTCGAATTGTCTTTATTATAATTAATAGATACTTCTTCAACTTTAGAACCGTCTATATCAGTATCTTTTTCATAAAATTTAAAACCCTCATAATTTCCTTCCAATCTAAATCCTCTTGATTTCTGCATATTTCTTATTACTTCCATGCTAGAATACATATTGTTTGGTATTTCCTTACCTGTTTTATAATATCTCCAAAAACCACCGCTTGTTATACCATCAATATCAGCTAAATTAAGTCTTTCAATATAATTGTAAGCTGCCGTGCTCCCTCCAACTCTAACATAAACTGGATCATATTCTAATAAAGCAGTTACAAAATATGGTCTAGAGCTTCTAATCGGTCCGACTTGCTCTGGATCATTTATTAGAAAAATACCCATATATCTCGTATAAGGATACTCTACTCTAAACTCATATACGATCTCGGCCTGTCTTAGTCCTGCTTGCCATCTTGCATTTGGATGATTATCAAACATAATAGCAACTGGTCTTCTATTTACCTTTTCCTCTGAAGCATATATACCACTTAATGGTGAAGGTATGCCTTCTTTAACTTCTTTGTCATCGGATTTTGTCTCATCATCATCATCTTTTTGATTTAAATTATCATTTTCTTCATTAGGGGAATTACTATCAACTATTGAAAGATCATCTTTATTATCTTCACTACTTTTATCTGATACATCACTATTTTCTTGGTTTATAGCTGTCTTATCACTATCATCTCCATCAAATAATTTATCTAGAAAATCATATCCTATAACTGTGTATGCTAATACTATAATTACTGCTATACCTATCAGAATCTTCTTTTTCATTTACTTATCCCCCTTAAGTTTTCATTTGCTATATTTAGTATTTTATTAAATAGGTTATTTATCCTAATAAGTCCTTAACCTTAAAATTAATCTTTCTGCTGATTTATTTTCACTTCAATTTGCTTAATTCTTCTATTATGTAGCTTTACTACTGTCATCGATAAATCTTCTATCTCTATCATATCTCCTTGTACAGGAACTCTTCCTAAAAAACTAAAAATATATCCTCCAAGAGAATCAAAATCATCTTCTGGCAAGTCAATATCAAATATCTCATTTATTTCTTCTAATGATACTTCTGCTTTTATCAGATATTTATTTTCTTCTATTTTTTCTATCATATCTATCTCATTGTCATATTCGTCTAATATATCACCTACAATTTCCTCCAATATATCCTCAATGGTTACTAGTCCTTCAGTTCCACCATATTCATCTAATACTATTGCCATATGTATTTTCTTTTGTTGCAGCTCTCTTAAAAGATGACTAACTTTCTTGGTTTCTGGAACATAATATGCTTTTCTCATCAGACCAGAAATAGTTTTTTCTTCTATTTCAGTTCCTGAAGATGACACAAAGGGTAAAATATCCTTAGCATAAACAATTCCAGTTATATTATCAATTGTATCCTTAAACACAGGAATTCTAGAATGTCCATAGGTTATAATCATATCTAAAACCTTTTTTATTGGTTCATCCTCCGATGAAGCAACAATATCTATCCTTGGAACCATAACATCAGCTACATCTGTATCATCTATGTCAAATATTCCTTCTATCATTTCTTTTTCTTGGTGTCTTAATACACCCTCTTCCTCGCCAACATCCACCATAGATCTGATTTCTTCCTCAGTGACAAAAGGGCTATTTTCTCCAACATCTCCACCCAATATTTTTATTACAAACCCAGTTATTTTAGTTAGTATAAAAATAATTGGTCTTAAGATTTTCGAAAGAAATAATAAAGGATTTGATACCTTTACAGCAATTTTTTCAGGATTTTGAGCCGCAAAGGTTTTAGGAGTAATCTCCCCAAATATAAGAATTAATATTGTCATTATTCCAGTGGCAATAAGAGTTGCACTTCCTCCACTGCCAGTAAATATCTCTGATGTTAACTGCGTTAATATGGCAGTTGCAGCTATATTAACTATGTTATTGCCTATTAATATCGTTGTTAAAATCTTATTAAGCTGCTTTTTTATCTTCTTTAATACTTTTGCACTTTTTTCATCATGGTCTTTAAGTTGTCTTATCTTAGCTGCAGTTATAGAGGTAAGGGCTGTTTCTGAGCCAGAAAATATCCCAGACAAAGAAAGTAATACTATCATAACTCCACCTCTAACCAATATGTCAATATCCGACATTATAATCCCTCCGTATTAATCAATAAACTGAAAAATTAGTACTGTTAAAAGTATTCCAACAGTTGCACCTGCTAATACCTGTGATACAGTATGTATTTTACCTTCTATTCTACTTTCTCCAACCAACAGAGCTATTAAAAAGCTCAAGGTAGCCAAAAGGATATTTTCAGCAACAAAAGTAATTGATGTTGCTAAACTAAATGCAATGGCTGTATGTCCACTAAGTATTCCACCTTGAAATGGTGTACCAGTTTTAGTCTTTGTTTTAACTACAATAGTAATCATTATTACTAAAATCAAGCTAATAAAAGTTAAATGTATAGGTGAATTTTTAATACTAACTAGTACTATTTTAGTATATGGATTTAATCTATCAAAAAATAACAAATAAGCTACTAAAATAGCATTTAAAGCAGAAATTAACACTGCCCCAGCTGCTACATTTTTGGCAATTTCTGCCAATGGATGATATTCAGTTGTAAACATATCTATAGTTTTCTCAATTGAAGTATTAATCATTTCAGTTATTATTACCAGGGAAATAGTAAAAATTAGTAGTAATAATTCATTCCTGGTAAAATTAAAAAATAAGCTTACAATTAATATTAAGAATCCAGCAGTAAAGTGAATTCTCATATTTCTTTGAGTTTTAAGGGTATAAACTATTCCTCTAATTGCATAGTTAAAACTATCAATAATATTCCTTACCTTCATTTCAAGTCTCCTTGCATCTAATTCCCATTAAATAAATCTATTTTTTAAATCATTTTTTAAAAACTTCAAGTGACTTCATAACTTGTTTTTCTTTTTCTCTCATTATTTTCTTTTCTTCTTCAACCATATGGTCATAACCTAATAAATGGAACATACTATGAACAGCTAGGTAGAAAACCTCTCTTTTTAGTGAGTGTTCATATTCCTCAGCTTGTCTTTTGGCTGTTTCTAAAGAAATAACAATATCTCCTAATAAAACTGGAAAAAATTCACTTGGTTCCTCATCTGCTTCTCCGTCTATTAAAGGAAAGGATAAAACATCTGTAGATTTATCCTTTCCTCTATAAGCTTTATTAAGATCTCTAATTTCATTGTCATCTACAAAGGAAACACTTATTTCATAGTTAAGGGACTTACCCTCAAAACTTAGACATTCAGCAATCACTTTCTCTAAATCACACAAAATATCCTCTTTTAATTCAATACTATCTTGTCTATTGTCTACTATTAATTCCAATTACTCTGCTCCCTTCAATTCATTTAAATCTAATTTAGGGTATTCAATTCTTTCATGGAAAATACCCATCAATATATTTAAGAATGAATTTGCAATAGTATTTAAATCTCTTAAAGTTAAATCACATTCATCCAATTGTCCATCATTCAATTTATCTTTAATTATTTTTCTAACTAATCCATCTATTTTGCCCTTTGTAGGGTCCTTCATTGACCTTACAGCTGCTTCAACCGAGTCAGCAATCATAATTATTGCTGCTTCCTTAGATTGTGGCTTAGGACCTTCATATCTAAAATTAGATTCTTTTATATGGTCATTATCTTCTTCATTTATAGCCTTATGATAAAAATATGCTACAAGGGTCTCTCCATGATGCTGTTCTATTATATCCTTTATAGTTAAAGGAAGCTTATATTTCTTAGCAAATCCCACTCCATCTTTAACATGATTAGTTATAATTAATGTGCTTAGATTTGGATTTATTTTATCATGGGGGTTATCCCCACTTAATTGATTTTCTTTAAAGAAATAAGGTCTCTTTAGTTTTCCAACATCATGATAATAGGCCCCTACTCTAGCAACAAGTGGATTTGCTTTTATCGCTTCTGCTGCTGCTTCACTAAGATTCCCAACTATTATACTATGATGATAGGTACCAGGTGCTTCTAATAATAGCTTCTTTAATAATGGTTGATTAGGATTAGAAAGCTCAAGAAGTTTTAATGGAGTTATAATCCCAAACAAACTTTCCCATAACGGTAATGAACCTACTGTTAAAATAGCACAAAAAAGACCATTTAGGATTCCATACACACTTTCCTGTAAAATTAACTGTATTTCTAAATTACCAATTAATCCAAATGAAAATATAGCAAGTACATTACTACAACTCACTATCAATCCAGTTAAAAAGATATTATATCTTTGATGGGTATTTATTACACCAATAGCTCCTACCGACCCTCCTATTAGCATAACTAGAACGGTATTTATATCATTACCAGTGATTACACCTATAATTATTGCCAATATAAAGTTTATTAATATGGCAAGTTTAGCATCAATTATTATTGAAATAAGCATGGTAGCAGCTGAAATCGGCATCAAGTAGCCATCAATACCATTAAAAGTCTTAGATATCAGAATCGTTGCTAATACTATTATTGTTAATATTAATACCTTTGAGCTACTTAGTATGTCTCTATTAAATATATAAAGATATGCTACAATTATTGCTACCAAGATTAAAACGAATAGGAAAGTCCCAATTATTAATTTATAGTCTATCGTGTCTTCTTCCATTAATAAACCAGCTTTTCTTATTAAAGAAAGTGCCTTACTATCAATCTTATCTCCTTCTCTAACAATTATCTGATTTTCCTCTATTATAATAGGCTTGATCTCTGCTGCAGCTTCATCTTTCATTTGCTGAGTTACTTCATAATCTAAAAATCTATTAGGCTGAATTGTATTATTTATTATGCTTGAGCCTAAGTCCTTCTCCAAATCAGATAAGTTGTTGAGTCTACTAAATGTTTCATTTACATATTTCTTTTCATAATCTATTTCTTCTGCTTTAATACCATTAGGCATTATTTGATTAATAATATCATATATATTACTTTCCAGCATAGTAAGAGTCTCTTCATTCATATTAATTGCTACTCTTAATAAATCTTCCGATAAGCTTATATCTGAATCCTTTTCAAGAATAAATATCTTTCTATTAATAAGCTCATCCTCATTTGCCTTTACATCCCTAACTAGCTGAAAAAAGACTTTTATTCTATTTTTCATCTTTACCTGTATAGATGGATCAACTCTATGTCTAGGCTCAACTGCATCCATGGCAGCATTTTTTAACTCCTGAGTTGCCTGCTCATCCACTATATCTTTCGTCGCCCTAATATCCTTAGGAGCTAAATCTCCTATCCCTATACTTATTTTTTCTGGAGCTACATTTGTTACTACTATACCAAATAATAGTCCCATAAAAATAACTGCTAGTATTAATTGCTTAACTAGAGATTTGCTTAAAAATCGGAATATGAAATTGTCCTTAAGTTTGTCCATTTTCTTGTTATTAAAAGATAACATGGAAAACCCTCCATATTAAAATTATTTCTTTTTTTTGTTATTACCAGAATTCTTACTTTTCTTTTTCTCAAAATTTTCGTATGCTTCTATAATTCTTTGAACAAGATGATGCCTAACCACATCTTTTTTTCCAAGATATACGAAAGATATTCCTTTTACTTTATCAAGTATATTAGTAACTTTTTTCAACCCAGAGTTTTTACCACTAGGCAAGTCAATTTGTGTTATATCTCCAGTAATAACTGCTTTAGAACCAAAACCTAGTCTAGTCAAAAACATTTTCATTTGTTCAGCTGTAGTGTTTTGTGCCTCATCCAATATGATAAAAGATGAATCTAAGGTTCTACCCCTCATATATGCTAAAGGAGCAATTTCAATTAGACCCCTTTCCATATATTTTGTATAGGTTTCAGCGCCTAAAATATCAAAAAGTGCATCATATAAAGGTCTAAGATATGGATCAACCTTCTCTTGCAAATCACCTGGCAAAAATCCGAGACTTTCACCTGCTTCCACTGCTGGTCTTGTAAGTATAATCCTACTAACTTCATTATTTTTGAATGCCTTGACTGCCATAGCCATAGCTAGATAAGTTTTACCTGTACCTGCTGGACCTATGCCAAATACAACATCATTCTCTCTTATAGCATCGACATAGGTTTTTTGTCCTAATGTCTTAGGTTTTATAGTTTTTCCAGAAGCAGTTACACATATTGTTTTATCAAGTAGTCCCTTTATCTCGGCTTCCTGTCCTTCTGCTACTAAATTAATAGCATATCTTACTTGTTGCTTATTGAGACTACCTTCTCTTTCTAACATTTGAATTAATTCTCGTAGAAGTTTTTCTACTATAATTACACTAGATTCCTCTCCAAGTATTCTAATTGCACCTTCTCTTGACACAATATCTACACCGAAGGTATTTTCTATAATTTTTATATTTTCATCATAATTTCCAAATAATTCACTAGTGAAATCTGTACCTTCGATTTCAATTCTTCGTTCTTTTGTTTCTTTTTCCAAAGTTAATCCTCCTCAAAATCATTTGTTGTGATTTTATATTTATCCCCTATATCTTCAATGACTTCTACTGAAACAGTAGTTGTGAGAATATTATCTTCAACTAAGTATTTTACATCTTTAGATATAACCTTTACCCCTTCTGGTAACTCTTCCATCAACTCCTGAACTCCTTTTACAGATGTCATCTTTTTTAAAGAATCAATATTGCGAGTTACTTTATTTACTTCTACTTCTTTATATTTATGCTCAACTATCTCAAGAGGTAAACTAAACTCCTTCCAATTTAATACCTTTTTATGATTTATTTCTTCAACGTAATCTGAAAAAGGAATTTCACCATTTATTAATTGAATTCCTTTGCTTCCAAATTTAATTTCCTTAGTTGTAAAAACTTTACCAGTTTCTTCTTTTATTTCTTTTACTATAGGTTCTTTTAGTACTTTATTATACCATGTTTTAGCTAAAACTTCTCCTTCAGAATGAACTAAAAGAGGGTTCTCCAACCTTTCATCATCAATTATCCCTGATATTAGTATCTGTCCTTCCTTAACTATATCGCCTTTTTCTACAATACTCTTTCCATTCTTAGCAATAATCTTTTCAATTACAGCCTTTTTCTTTGCTATAATATGACATGGATAATCTCTATTTTCTTGATCGGGTTTTAAGTCACTTTCCTTTATTTCTACTAATAGTTTCGTCCCTTTTATTTCAACTCTTGCAAATGACAGGGATTCAATATTAGTTAACAATCCTTTCTTAATTACATCAACATCAATTTTTCTCTTAAATGTGCCAAAATCTATACCCATAACTTCTAGCTTGTTCAATATCTCTTCTTTTGATATTCTTTCATTTCCCTGTATATCTATCGACCATATAAACGACGTCAAAAAAAATAAGATAGAGACTGCAACCACAAACCCAAAAGCAAACATCTTTCTATACTTGAATTTGTGTATAAAAAAAGGATAACCATTTTTAGTTATAATATTAATCCTACATCCAACTCTTTTTACTACAGGCTTCAATGCCTTAAATCCCTTTATACTCACTTTAGCTTCTAAAGTTGTATAATCTGACCTTACAATATCCCATAAATAAATATTTCTAGCTATTGCAAGATTGATAAATTTCTCAAGGGTGAGTCCTTCCACTCTAATAATAACATATCCTCGAAAATAATTCCATAATCTAATAACCAGCAATATTAGCCCTCCTATTCTTGAAATTCTAGTTCTGCAATTTCTCCTACTACTATTACTTCTTCAGTTACTATATTTCTTATATACATGTCCTTACCAGTAATCCTAAGGATACCAATATTGGTATTGATTCTTATTCTTTGTTTACTATATTCTATAATTCCTTTGTGGTTTTCTATATAAACCTGAAGGTTACCAATCATAGTTATTTTAGGTAAATCTAAAACAATATCCTTAGGAAGCTCTAAGATTTCAGATAAACTAGACTTTATTTCATCCATTCTTTTTCTCACATAAAGACCTCCTTTATATATAAAATTTATGCTTATACTTCTATGTGTATTACTGAAACAAATATAAAAAGGCGGCGAAAAAAATTCGCCGCTTCTTCCATACCAATTATTATTCATAATGTAATATACCTATAATTTAAATATATCTTTGACATTTTTGAGCTATGAAATGAATATTTTACAACTTCCATCTGTCTATCTACATCATTTCAAATGTAATTCAATCATTTTTCTTTAATCCTTAAGAAAACTATTGACAATCTTTACTCAACATGTATTTTATCACAAAAGCAACTCCGTGTTCATTATTTGTTTTGGTTGTAAAATCACACATTTCTTGTATTTTCTCATCAGAGTTTCCCATGGCAACACTAAGTCCTGCCATCTTTAACATTGATACATCATTTAAATTATCTCCAATAGCCATTACATCCTTCATTTCTAGCCCTAGGTAATTTGCAAGAGTCTTTATTGCTATTCCTTTTTGGGCATTTTCATCATTAAATTCGAGATTTCCATGACCAAAACTTGTGATTACCAATGATTCAATTCTATTAAGGCTAGATTTAATATGCTCTAGTTTTTCATGCTTGTGTGAAAATGCAAGTATTTTATACACTTCTGAGTCTTCATCATTGATTATTTCCAAATAATCTTTCACTATCTGAATATCTTCGTCTTTAAATCGCTTTTTCCCAAAATCAAGGATTTCTTCTTTATTTAATTGAACTTGTGCTGTTTGAAAGATATCTAAAATAACTTGTAAATATTTCTCATAATCAGTTGTAAATCCACCCTTATTTGTAAATAGCTCTATATGAAAATCCTCCTTAAAATGTATAATGATAGATATGGCTGCTTTTAGTAACAACCATACCTACTACATTATTAAGCTTTAATTTTCATTAAATTCTCATCAAGCTCAACAGTTTTTTGTTCTGTTACTTCTAAGCTTTCAAAGCTATTATGATTCGTAATAATTACTGGTGTTACGACTTCATACCCTGCTTTTTTGATCTTCTCAATATCAAATTCTATAAGTAAATCTCCTACATTTACTGTATCTCCTAACATATGCCGTGAAGTGCTCTCCTTCTAATTGGACTGTATTAATTCCTACATGAATAAGGATTTCTACTCCTTCTTCTGAAATGATTCCAATTGCGTATTTTGTTTTAAATAATGTCTTAACTATTCCACTTACTGGTGCAACTACACGTCCTTCAGTATGTTACTGTTAAGTAAAAGCTGATAAGATTATCTTAATTGCTGTAAAAGGAAGAACCATTAAGTGGTTATCCACCTAATGGTCCCTATTATCTGTTACTTTGCTTTGCGTAATGCCTTGGGTTTGGAAAGAATCTCTGACATAATAATTCCCTTTACTATATCTTCTCTATCGAAATTATAGTCCATACTTACATTTCCTATTTCATTTTGCCCTATGACATCACCTATTTCATCTTTTACTTTCTTTATTGCTTTTTTCTTTTTCATTCTATTTAGTTTTTCTTTTCTCTCTTGAAACTCTTCTGTCCACTCCATAGTGTAGCCTTCTCTAGAAGCTTTGTTCTGTTTCGACCTTTCCTTTGATTTGAAAAGATCTAAATCTTTTTCATATGAAGTTTTTGAACCGTAATCTTCTCTGCTTTGATATTCCTTGTCATAAGACATTCCATGGTCTCTTGGATAATCGTCATTATAGTCAGAAGAGGTCTTCTGGTCATAGTTCTCCAGATTTTCTCTGTCTTTTATTACAGTTTTGCCGCCTGAATAAGGATTTTTATTAGTAACTTCTTTCTTATCCTTAAATGTCTTAATAATTAATGGGATTCCTATAATTATAACAAGCCTTAATATATCTCCAAAATCCATTTTAACACTTCCTTAAATTATTACTCATCTTGTTTCTTATTGTCATTTGGTTTATTGATATTCGAAATTGAATCCCTCATATCTGTATCTGCCATTATATTCTTCATATTGTAATAATCCATTGCTCCAAGATTTCCATCATTAAGTGCTTTAGCCAATGCTAGAGGTACTTCTGCCTCTGCTTCAACCACCTTAGCTCTCATTGATTGAACCTCAGCCTTCATTTCTTGTTCCTTAGCTACAGCCATTGCCCTTCTTTCTTCGGCCTTAGCTTGAGAAACTCGCTTATCAGCTTCTGCTTGATCAGTTTGCAACTGAGCACCGATATTTCTTCCTACATCTACATCTGCTATATCTATTGATAAGATTTCAAATGCAGTACCTGCATCTAATCCTTTGTCAAGAACTGTTTTAGAAATAAGATCTGGATTCTCAAGTACATTCTTATGAGCCTGGGCACTACCTACAGTTGTAACTATACCCTCTCCAACCCTTGCTATGATAGTTTCTTCACCGGCTCCACCAACAAGTCTTTCTATATTAGCTCTTACTGTAACTCTAGCCTTAACCATAACTTCTATACCATCCTTAGCTACGGCTGCAACCTTTGGAGTCTCTATCACCTTAGGGTTAACGCTTACTTGAACTGCTTCTAGAACATTACGTCCTGCTAAGTCTATTGCAGCCGCCTGCTCGAACTCAATATTTATATCTGCCCTCTGTGCCGCGATTAAGGCATCTACTACAGTGTTTACATTTCCACCTGCAAGATAATGGGCTTCTAGCTTATCTACACCTAATTTTAGCCCTGCTTTTGTAGCTTTGATCATTGGATTAACAATTCTTGATGGTGCAACCCTTCTAAGTCTCATACCTATTAAAGTAAAGATACCTATTTTTACTCCAGAGAAATATGCAGTAATCCATAATCCAACTGGAATAAAGCTAAAGAAAATTGATAATACAATGATAACAACTATTGCAATAATAATTATTGGTATTAATGATGTTGGCATAAAATATCCTCCTTATTTTTTTATTTTTAGAAATTTAGGAATTTGTATATTAGAATTTTATCTAAATTCCTAAATTAATTAACCTTTCTTACAATAACTTTTCCACCTTCTACCTTTACAACCTTTACTTTACTACCCTTTTCAATAAAATCTCCTTGAGAAACAGCGTCTACTCTGTCATCGCCAATTAATATAATTCCCGCTGGACGAAGAAAACTAATTGCTTCCCCTTCTTTTCCTAAATATTTGTTCATATATGATATTCCTATGTACCCTTTGTCTTTATCTTGATTCTCTTTTAATATGACTTTACTAAGGTATGGGCTCTTATATCCATATTTAATTAGAATTATAAGGACAACAGCAGATATTACAATGGCTAAAGTTAGTGAAAGTAATGCAGCTTGGATTGAATTCGTTGCTAAAACTATACTTATAGAAATAGCGACTATACCTCCAATACCTGTAATACCGAAACCAGGTATCAACGCTTCAATTATTATTAAAACAACCCCTGCTAGGAAAATTAAGACTACTCCTAAACCTGAGTTCCCTGCCAGGATATTGCCACTAAAATATAGAGTAAAGGCAATAAAACTTAAAGTCCCACCTGCTCCAAACCCTGGTGCCATGACTTCAATTACAAAACCAACAAAGCCTAGAATTATTAAGATTCCACTTATATAAGGATCGGATAAAAGACTAGCTATATGAGTTCTCAATGTTGGTGAAGAGCTAACAATATTGTTATAGTCAATATCTAAGTAATTTAGTATTTCTTCGTAATCATTTGCAACCACATCTGCTAAACCTAATTCCTTTGCTTTTGTTGAATTTAGATTTAAAAGCTTCCCTTCCTTCACAACTCCTGGTATTTCAATGCTTTTATCTGCCATAGCTGCTACTAGTTGAGGATTTCTCCCATTGCTTTCAGCAGCATCCCTTAACCAACTGACCCACATAGATAAAACCTTCTCGGTATTAGGTATAGTTTCTGCTGACCCTATTGTTGAACCGTCTGACATGGCAATTTTATCACTAGAAATAGTTATTAGCACGCCTGCCGACTCAGCTTTTGTGTTCACATATGATATGGTAGGTATATCTAAACCAGATATTAGCTTCCATATTTTTTCAGCCTCATTTATGTATCCTCCATAAGTATCTATTTCGAATATAATAGCTTTTGGATTTCTAGTCATAATTTCATTTACTTCTGATTCTACATATTGATATGTAGCTTTAGTTATGTTGCCTTTTATAGGTACTATATATACATTTCCATCTTGTTCATCAGCCCTTACAGCAAATCCAGTAAGTATTATGATACAAATAGTAATTAAATTAATAATCCTAAAAGTTCTCTTCTTAAAAATAATATCACCTCCCGTAGGATATATAAACTAATCCTGTAGATTAAACTATGGTAATTTTATGTTTACTATTACAGGATAATGGTCTGAATAATCAACCCTTTTAACATCATAATCATCTACATTGTATCTCTCACTTATAAAAATATAATCTATTCTTGAATTGTTTTTCTCAGAATTCAAAGTGTTTATCGTAGTACTAGCTGTTTTAACAGCAGAATCATCTATAATGTTCTCCATTTTTGATATATTTGGGTCATTTAAAGTAGTATTTAAGTCCCCCATCAATATTATATCTTCCTTATAAATCTCCGAATATGATTTCAATATATTAAATTGTTTTTCCCTCTCTTCTTTACTTAATCCTAAATGAGTCACTATCAAATTTGTAGAATCACCATTTAGCCATATGGTAGCTTTTAATATCCCTCTATTCTCTTTTCCTTCCATGATAATATTATTATAATCAGTTATTGGATATTTACTCAATATACCATTTCCATACTTTCCTCCGAGACTTCCCGTATTAGGACCGTAAGCATAATACATACTCAAACTATTGGCGAGCTCCTTAATCTGATCCTCAAATCCACTTCTTAGCATACGTTTATCTAGCTCTTGAAATCCTACTATATCTATATTTTCCTCTTCAATTAGCTTCTTAATACTATCTAATGTATCAAGCCCAAATTTATTATTACCGTGGCTTATATTATAGGTCATGACCTTCAAGCTATCCACTTTATGTTTATCTGTAAACTCAATAGTTCTAAAAGGAATGGCACTAATATATTCTTCAACTAGTCTATCATTAATAAAAAGTTTAATTTTATCATCATCAGTAAATCTTACATCTGTACTTGATATTATAAATTCATTGTAGCTATTACCATTTTCCTTTACTATACCGTAGCTATCTTGATATATCTTTGCCTTAAGCTCTTCATTTTTTGAAACTATTTCACCTAAAATTTTTTTATTATCTAATGGAGTTAATATCCTAATAAACATATTATTATCACTTTTTATAACCCTTAATCTTACGTCTACTCGAGAAAAGGCGCCAGAAAAGTGACTAAATCCAGCTATAAATAATGATATTAACAAAAAAGAAAACATGGTTTTCTTTACCACAAACCTTCCCCCTTATAAATTTTTTCAAAATTTCTGATAATATAATTTTAACATCTTTCCTTTTAAATGTATAGTAAATTAGGTTAAATGTACGCTTTAACATCTTAGTTGTCAGTATATTTGTTCCAATTTACATTTAGCTTTAGCTATTGAAACTAAACCTTAATAAAAGTGATGATAATAACAAAATTAGAGGTAGATATTTTTTTATATCTACCTCTAATTGACTTTCTTTGAATTAACTGTTATTTTATCTCATCATTTTATTATGAATTTATTACATCCATTATTTTATTAATATTTTCTCTGTTAAAACTTGAAATAACTACATCTGCCATACTAAGATTTTGGTGCTTTGAATTTCTCATATTAAATCCAACACACTTCATTCCCGCTGCCTTGGCAGCTTTAACTCCATTTTCAGAGTCCTCAATGACTAAGCAATCACAAGATTCCACTCTAAGACTAGCAGCTGCTTTAATAAAAATTTCTGGGTTAGGTTTTCCATTTTCTACCGAAGAACCATCCACATACTCTGAAATATATCTTCCAAGGTCAAATTTATTATATACATACTCTATAATCTTTTTATGAGATGATGATGCAATAGCCATTTTATAATCTTTTTCTTTTAAAATTTCCATAAGCTGAATAATACCTTCTATGGGATGAAATATTTCTAATGTTGATAATCCATTATAAAATTTTTCTATATGATAACCCCAAATCTCTTTTACCGTAAACCTTTCATGAAGACTATGCTTATCTATGATATCACTCCACATATCCCTACCATTAGTCCCTACATAACCTTCTAATTCTTCATCGCCCATACTTATACCGATTTCTCGGAAAATTTCTTTGTCTATCTCTTTATATATAGGCTCTGAGTCAATTATCACACCATCCATATCAAAAATTATTGCTTTCAATTTCCCTACCTCCATAATAAATACTACTAACTTCAATACGTTTCATTAATTCTTTAACATTATTCAGAGAAATTTGTCCAGTTTCCATTTCCATGGCATTAGCTACACCACATGCATTAGCTAATTTAAGTGTGTCTATCACATCTAATTCTCTAGCTAAACTTACTCCAAACCCAGCTACTGTACTATCTCCTGAACCAACTGGGTTTTTAGCTTCAACTCTTGGGATTGTAACCCTATAGCTTCCTTTTTCTCCAATGAAATACATTCCCTTACTTCCAAGAGAAAGGGCAATATTTCTCGCTCCCATTTTTAATACTTGACGACAAGCTTTTAATAGTTGTTCTTCATTATTAATTGTATTACCTATTAACCATTCTAATTCTTCCTTATTTGGTTTTACTAAATAGGGTCTTCCGCTAATTCCATTTAGCAAGGTTTCTTTACTTGTATCAAGTACAGTCTTTACACCTCTATTATTTGCCATATTAATAATCTTACAATATATATCTAGATTTACCCCCTGTGGAATACTTCCAGATATGGTGATTACACTAAAACTATCCATCTTATTTGAAAGCTTATTCATTAAGTTTACTATTTCATCAGTGCCTATAACTGGCCCACTCTCTAATATTTCAACTTGGTCACCATCATCTGATAATATGTTTATACAGCTTCTAGTGGAGCCATTAATAAATGTAAAATCCGACTGTATTTGCTTTTTTTTCAAGTGTTGATTTATAAAGTCTCCTGAGAATCCACCAAGAAAACCATAGGCACAAACCTTTTCATTCAATTGATCTATTACTTTAGTAACATTAATTCCTTTGCCTCCAGCCGTAGCTGAGTATTGATTACACCTGTAGATATTATTCTTTTCAAATGTTTTTAAATTATATCTTCTGTCTACAGATGGATTTAAAGTTATAGTTCCAATCATAAGTGTAGCAATCCTTTATTTTCACTTTGACACATTTGTATTTTATTAATAGCAATTTTCTTCATGGCTTCTTTACCAGGTGTTAAATATTTTCTAGGATCCGTAGTATTAGGATTTTCTTCAAAGTATTCCTTTACTCCATCAGAAAAAGCTATCTTCAGTTCAGTTGCAATATTGACCTTTGATATTCCTAATTCAATACACTTTTGTACTACATTATCCGTTAATCCAGACGCACCATGCAAAACTAAAGGTATTTTTACTACTTTTCTAATTTCTTTTAATCTATCATAATCAATTCTAGGTTCTGATTTGTACAGACCATGGGCTGTTCCTATGGAAATAGCTAAAGAGTCTATGCCTGTTCTTTCAACAAATTCTTTAGCAAGACTAGGATCTGTAAGATGAGAATCTTGTTCTTTGACTATTAAATCATCCTCTTGTCCTACCAGTCTTCCCAATTCTGCCTCAACAGTAGCATCATATCTATGGGCAAACTCTACTATCTCTCTTACCCTTTTAACATTCTCTTCAAAGGGAAGCATAGAGGCATCCAACATTACTGATTTACAACCTGCCATTATTGCATCTTTAATTGACTCAAGATCTTCATGATGATCTAAGTGGAAAGCAATAGGTACATCGGATTTTTTAGCCGTCAGCATTGCAATATTTAACAAATATTCCATTCCCGCAAATTTCATTGTTCCTGGTGTTGCTGCTAAAATTACAGGAGATTTCATCTCGTTTGCAACATCAATAATAGTTTGAATAGTTTCAAGATTATGTATATTAAAAGCAGGTATGGCATATCCACCTTCTTGAGCATCAATAAGCATTTTCTTAGTAGAAACAAGTAACATATCTTTCCCCCTCTTTTACTTCTAGATTTATATTAATATTTATCCTTTAATTCTTCAATTGAGTAAACTATTTTTCCACCAACTATAGTCATCACTACATTCAAATCATTATCAACTATGGCAATATCTGCTTTTTTGTTTTCTTTTATGCTTCCAATTTCATGATTAAAATTTATAACAGAAGCTGGCGTAAGTGTTGCCATTTTAATTCCCTCAAAGATATCTATTCCAGTTGCGTTCACAATATTTCTAATGGCATCTATAAGTTTTAATGTACTTCCAGCTAAGGAACCTGTTTCTATTTTGGCGATTGAATCTTTTACAATTACCTCTAACTCTCCTAGCATATATTCACCATCTGGTAATCCTCCTGCTCGCATGCAATCACTAATCAAACAAATTCTTTCAGTACCTTTTATTTTATATAATATATTCATCACTGAAGGATGTACATGTATATTGTCTGCTATTAGCTCAGCATAAGCCTTTTCATGATTCATAATTGCTCCAACTACCCCTGGCTCTCTATGGTGTAATCCTCTCATTCCGTTAAACGTATGCACTCCTATGTTTGCTCCACTGTCAAATGCTTCCATCGTTTCATCATATGTTGCATTTGTATGACCAATAGATACATTAATATTGTTTTCTCTTAAATACTTGATCACTTGATTGCTGTTTTCTTTATCCGGAGCAACTGTCATAATCTTAATTGTATTATTTGATAAGTTAATTAAATTAGCAATTTCTTCTTGATTAAGGGATCTCATATATTCAGCTGGGTGAGCTCCCTTATGCTTCTCAGTTAAATATGGTCCTTCTAAATATGTTCCAAGCAAAACTGCTCCATCTAATTCTTTATCTAATGATTCTTTCACATTAATCAAAGCATCTTTTATTTTTCTCAACGGTGCTGTTAGAGTGGTAGCTAAAAAAGATGTTACACCATATCTCGCTAAATACTTTGATATCTCATTAAGAGCTTCATAACTACAATCCATAACATCAAACCCATTTGCACCGTGGATATGCAAATCAATTAATCCAGGTATAGCTTTATATAATCCAAGATCAATAACTTTTATATTCTCTTTAGGCTTATTATGAATTGCCTTTATATATTCATTTTCAATAAGCAGGTATTGGTTATTAACTATACCTGTCTCGTGGAATATCTCATTACATTTTAAATAGTATTTCATAAGATCACCTTATATTCCTTCATTGATTTCTTCTACTTTTCTTTTCTGGTATTCAAATGCCAACATTTGTTTTTTCCCAATTTCCAAAGATTTGTCCTTTAACTCTTTAGCACTTATATCAAATCTATCGAATAGAATTTCAATTATCATTGGTATATTACATCCTGAAAGAACCTCGCTATTTCCTCTATCAATTGAAATTTCTACTGAGGTTTTAAAGGGCGAACCTCCTGGTATATCTGTAAAGAAAACATATTCTCCACAACCTAACTCCTTAACTGCTAATTGAAGCTTGTTTCTTAACGTTTCTATTGAATCTTCTTTAGTGAAATCCACTGCTACTATTCCTTCTTGTTCCCCTACTACTAAATCTATAACTGATTTAAGACCAGTTGCGAAATTACCATGTCCTGTTATAATTATTCCTACCATTTTTTTACCTCCTATTACTTAAAATATGGAAAGCCAGAGGCTTTCCATATTTTCTTAAAGAATTCCAATATATTTCCCTACAACTCCTAGAACTACTGTTATACCTATAAGTTTTACAGGTGACCATCCTCTTTTTAATAACCAATACATCAATAGTGTATAACCTAAAGGTAGTAAATTAGGCATTATCTTATCTAATACGCCTTCTTGTAGTGCTACACTGGCTTCCCCAGCATTTATCACTAAAGGTGTTGATAATTTTATATAAGAAGCTATCAATGCTCCAACAACAGAAAGCCCTAATATACTTGCACCGTGAGATAAATATTTGGTGTTTTCTTTGAGGGTAGCAATAGCACTAACACCAGTTTTATAGCCATAATGCATCAATCCAAATCTTAATCCAAAGTGTACTATATTAAATATTACTAAGAATAATATTGGACCAGCTACACTTCCCTCAATAGCTAATGAAGCTCCTATCCCAGCACAGATAGGAAGTAGTGTTAACCAAAATAGGGCATCACCTATACCACCAAGAGGTCCCATAGTTGCAACCTTAATACCCCTTATGGTTTGTAAGTCTTTTTTCTTCTCTTCCATTGCTGCAACAATACCCATAATAAAAGTAACTAAGAAAGGATGAGTATTAAAAAATTCCATATGCATCTTCATTGATTTACTAAGGTCTTTTTTGTTTTTATGTATCTTAGCAAGACCTGGTGACATACTAAACAGCCAACCTGCTGACTGCATTCTTTCATAGTTAAATGAAGCTTGTAAGAACAATGATCTAAATGCCATTTTGTTTAGATCTTTTTTAGTTAGAGTTTCATCAGTAGATTTATCTTGGAAGTTATTATTGTCAACCTCTGTCATATTATATGCCATCACTTATTACCTCCTTACCGGAATCGTCTCCTTTACCCTTATTGGTGTAGAAGTCATATAATGCAATTGCCGTACCTAGAATTGCTACTGCTAATATTGGAAGATTTAGATAAGTAACTAATACAAATCCTAGCAGTAAAAATGCAACGTATTCTTTTTTCAACATTATCTTTAATAACATTGCAAAACCTACGGCTGGCATTATTCCTCCTGCAACTGATAATCCAGCAATGAAAGTTTCTGGTAATTTTCCAACTACTGACTGGGCAGTGTCTGCACCAAAGTATATTGGTAAGAACGCAACTATAAAGTATGATACGAATAAAATTCCCATTCCAAGATAATTGATCTTATCAATTCCCTTTAGATTAGCTTCTTCTGCATAGCGATCTGCTTTATGCATTACTGGTGAAAAGACAGTAAATAGTAACGTAATTCCTGCTTGGGCAGCTATAGCAAAAGGTACAGCTATACCCACAGCTACATTTGGTTCTTGTTTTGTTAAAATAGCAAATGCAGTACCAATAATTCCTCCTATAACAACATTTGGAGGTTGTGCGCCTGCCAAAGGAACCATACCCATCCAAACTAACTCTAGCATACCCCCTGCTATAAGACCTGTTTGAACATCTCCTAAAATAACTCCCACTACTAGACCTGTTACTACTGGACGGTGTATGTGGGTTAACCCATCATATAAGTCTATCCCTGTTATACCTGCCCAAATAGCAATAAGTAGCGCTTTAATGAACATTGTTTATCCCCCTTCATTATTTATTTATATAGAAATCCATGTACTGAATCCTATATCAAAGTTAGTATATCAGTGCCTTTTTCATCTGGTACTCTCCTCAAATCCAGTTCTACTCCTAACTCATGTAAATCTCTAAAGGCTTGTCTATCAGATTCATCTACAGAAACAGTTGATGAAATTTGTTCCTTTCCTTCAGAATAATGCATATTTCCAATGTTAACCTTTTTAATGGGTACTCCACCTTTTACCAAAGTAAGTACATCCTGTGGTGTCTTACAAACAATAAAAATCTTTTGCTGTGGAGATGCTTTATGTATGACATTTATGGTCTTTTCCAATGTAAAATATCTTGACTGCATTGTATCAGGAACTGCCATATCCATTAAATTTTGGCTTACTTCGTCCTGTGCAACTCCATCATTGGCAACTAAAATAAGATTAGCTCCTAGATGGTTTGACCAAGTAACCCCAACTTGCCCATGTATAAGTCGATTATCAATTCTAGTTAATAAAATATTAGGCATATAATCACACTCCCCTTTTAAAAATATTATTTGTCTATAGCTTATTTATTATATGGATGTATCTCTACACCCTTAACTACTCTATTTACATATCCATCAGGACTTGGATTATCAGGAGTAATCTTAAGGCTTAAGGACTTAAGTAACCCTAAAATCTGAGCATTTATCACATAATTAAATGTTAAAAATTCATCTTTATAGCTTTGTCTTGTTTTATTTATATATGTATAAAAATGACTCATTTCTTTTATATTATTATCCTCATAGTCACTTATGGCAAATATCTTATGTTCTCCATCTTGCATCCATACTTCCTTTATTAAATCGTATTCATATTTTCTTGAATATTCGTCATTAGATAAATAGAATATCAAAAGGGTTTTATCATTTACTATTGATTTAGGCCCATGTCTAAACCCTAGTGGAGTATTTTCACATGCAACAATAAAACCAGCAGTTAATTCAAGCATTTTTAGAGCCGATTCCTTAGCAACTCCATGCAAGCATCCTGAACCAATATATACAATTCTATCGAAATCATGAGTAGTAATATCTTTAAGAAGAGATATATTGTCCCTAATAATCTTATTTGCATTATTTGATAGAGTATTTACAATATGCCCATTTTCTTCTAAATTATCTAAATCAAATAGTAACAGAGATGAAAGAACCATAGAAGTATAACTGCCAGTCATGGCAAATCCTTGATCATTAGCCATCTCTGGCATTAGAATCAACTTGTTTTTTTCCCCTTCATTAGTCAATTGTGCAAGTTCCCCTTCTGGGTCGCATGTTAGAACTATCTGATAAAGATCATCGACTATTTCTTTAGCTAAATTCACCGTAGCTACACTTTCTGGACTATTCCCTGATCTTGCACAAGATATCAAAAGTGTAGGCGTAGATTGCTCTAGATAGTAATTTGGACAAGAAACAATATCTGTTGTCGGTATAGCAACTACTTCTTGAGTTAATTTTTTATTTAGCATTGGTGTTACCGTTTCTCCAACAAATCCAGAGGTTCCTGCTCCTGTAAAAATGATTTTTAAATCTTTTTTACTAAGTACTCTATTTAGAAACTCTTCCATTTCAGTTTTACGTTTATTAATAATATTGAATGTTTCTAGCCAAATAACAGGCTGATTGGATATTTCATTTGCAGTCATTATACCTTTTGATTTTCTAAGATTTTTTTCTAAATATCCCAAAATTTCATTACTCATTTTTAATCCCCCTATTCTAATCTAATGTTGTCATGTTATCATTACATGTTTGTTTATAAAAAAGAGCTATTTTTCTAAAACAACTCTATATTCAAACATATCTCCTCTAGCAATTCCTACTGTATACTCAATAATCTCTTCATTCTCATAAGTTGTACGTTCAATCATCATACTAGGTACATCTTCATTTATTTCTAACATAACCGCTTCGTCATGTCGAGTATTTACAGGCCTAAAACTTTCTTCTGCCTTTGTAAAAATAACATTAAACCTATTTCTTAAAATGTCATATAAAGGACATTTTTCGAGGTCAGCTTTAGATATATTATTGAATCGACCCATAGGTATATATGTAGTTTCTAACATCATAGGTTTTTCATCAGCAAGTCTTAACCTAGTAAACTTATATAATTTTGAATTAGGTAAACACCTTAGCTTATTCATTAATTTACTATCACATGTTACTACTTGAAAATCTATTACCTTTGAACTTGGCGTCTTTCCATTTTTTTTCATTTCATCAGTAAAACTATAAAACTTTAATAAATCTTGCTTCAAGGCTTTAGGCGAAACAAATATCCCTTTACCTTGTTGCTTATAGATGTAACCGTTCTTTTGAAGCTCGCCCATAGCTTGTCTAACAGTTGACCTACTTATATCATATTTTTCACATAGCTCTCTTTCTGAAGGTAGTTTATCACTCTCTTTTAGTTCACCTGTTTCAATTTCATTAAGTATAATATCATACAATTGGTGATATAGCGGTAATCTACTATCTTTATTGAACTTTGGCATACTAATTTCACATCCTATTTCATTATAATGTTGTCCGTACCAGTTAAGTTTATAATAACATACCGTATTATGCCTGTCAATTATTATCATACAAATTTTTAAAAATTAGAGCCTAAAAAAGTCCAAGCATAAAATGCTTGGACTTATATCTATTCCAAATATTGTCTAACTATTCTATTTACAATGCCACCATCGGCTCTGCCTTTAACTTTAGGCATTACTTTACCCATAACCTTACCCATATCTTTAGAAGAATTGGCGCCTACTTCATCTATAGCCATCTTAACAATTTCATCAATTTCTTCTTCAGTCAATTGTTGAGGTAAGTACTCTGATAAAATATCAAGTTCTGTTTCAGTAAGATCTATTAAATCTTGCCTTTCAGCTTTCTTAAAGTCCTCAAGGGCATCTCTTTTTTGTTTTCCCTGCTTGGATATAATGTCTATTATATCTTCGTCAGTTAATTCAATCCTTTGGTCTACTTCACTTTGTTTAATGGCAGCTCTAATCATTGTAACAACATTTTTTCGTACCTTATCCTTACTCTTCATTGCTGCCTTCAAATCATCCATCAATCTTTGCTTAATGGACATGAACTTCACCTCTACTCTTATTATCTTCTTTTATTATTTCTCCTAGCTGCTTCTGCTTTTTTCTTACGCTTAACGCTTGGCTTTTCATAATGTTCCCTTTTCCTAGCCTCTTTTAAAACGCCAGCTCTTGCACATTTTTTCTTAAATCTCCTAAGTGCATTTTCTAAGGACTCATTATCCTTTACCTTAATCTCTGCCATCCTCTCTCCCTCCCCTCTATCACTGCAAACCCCTAAATTAAATATGCAGCAAGTGGAATTCGGCACTTGATTATTATACATTAAATATAAATTTAATGCAATACCTTTTTAACCTGGGGGCCATTGCATATCGCGACCACCAAGAAGGTGAAAATGCAAATGGTTAACTGTTTGTCCGCCGTCTTTTCCACAATTATTAACTATTCTATATCCTTTGTCAGCTAGTCCCTTCTCTTTAGCAAGTTTATTTATTACTAAATGAATGTGTCCAATTATACTTTGGTTACTTTCATCTATTTGATTGATTGAAGGTATATGCTGTTTTGGTATTACAAGTATGTGAACAGGAGATTGTGGGTTGATGTCATTAAAGGCAATAACTTTTTCATCTTCATATATCTTTGAAGCCTTAATTTCATCATTTACTATTTTACAAAACAAGCAATCTGACACCCATATCACCTCCTTAACACTATTTCATTATATATATTCAACAAAAAATTATTAATTCCTCTATTTAATTATTTCACCTAGTATATTTTCGTCATCTACTCCATTTACCTTAACTTTCTGTATGGTTTCTTTTTCTCTATCATCGCCCTTAGCTAAGGTTTTGATATAGTTAGTGGTATAACCTTCTATATATCCTTTTTCATCATTACTATTATCTTCGAAAAGTACTTCTACAGTTTCACCTATTAAATTACTAATAAATTCATTGGTTAGCCTCTCGCCTAATTCTATAAGCACATGACTTCTCTCATTCTTAATATTTCCATCAATCTGATTTTTATATTTTGCGGCAGGCGTACCTGTCCTAGGTGAATATTTAAAAACATGAATTTTAGTGAATTTTATATCTTTAACAAATTCATAGGTTTTTTTAAACTCTTCTTCTGTCTCCCCTGGAAATCCTACGATTATATCGGTAGTAATAGCAACATTAGGCATATATTTCCTAATAATATTCACTATCTCTTTGTATTCCCCAGTTGTATATTTCCTATTCATTCTTTTCAAAACAGAATCACAACCACTTTGTAATGATAAATGGAAGTGGTCACACACTTTACTAAGCTTAGTTAACCTAGTCATAAATTCCTCAGTTACTAGAGTAGGCTCTAATGAACTAAGTCTTATCCTCTCTATACCATCTATACCATGAATAGCTTCTAGCACGTCAATTAATCTGATTTCTCCTAGGTCCTTTCCATAAGAAGCAACGTGGATACCTGTTAAAACTATTTCTTTGAACCCATTCTTAGCAAGTTTCTTAACTTCAGCTATAATATTTTCTAATTTCCTACTTCTTATTAGTCCTCTTGCATAGGGAATAATACAATATGAACAATATTGATTACAGCCTTCTTGAATTTTTAAATTTGCTCTAGTTTTTCCTTTAACCTCTTCTATGGCCAATTCTTCAAATTCTCTAACCTGCATAATATCTTCAACTAGATTAATCTTCTTGTGTTCTTCCCTAACTTTTTCACACAATTCTACAATTTTACTTCTATCCTTTGTTCCCAGGATAATATCTACACCTTCAATTTCTAGTACTTCATTTGGAGAGATCTGAGAGTAGCAACCTACAACGCCTATAATCGCATCTTGATTTTTTTTCTTAGACCTCCTAATAAATTGTCTAGATTTTCTATCACCTAGATTAGTCACTGTACAAGTATTTATTACATAGACGTCTGCTCTTTCAGAAGGATCTACTACTTCATATCCATTTTTTTGAAACAGTTCTGACATTGCCTGTGTCTCATACTGATTAACCTTACATCCCAATGTGTAGAAAGCTACAGTTTTCATCTATATCACTCCTAAATCTCCTAGCTCATACATCACAATCGCCATAGTAGTAAAACCTGCTGTTTCGGTTCTTAAGATTCTCGGTCCTAAAGTAATAATATTTGCTCCAATTTCCTTTAACTTCTCTATTTCTTCTTCCTCAAAACCACCCTCTGGGCCAATTACTATACTAATAGTTTTATCATTAAACTTGCTTAAAATCTCTTTTGTTCCAATTTTTATTTCATTTTCATAGGGAACAATAACGAAATCCTCTTTAATTTCTTCCACCATCTCTTTAAAATTTATAACACCTTCAACATTAGGAATTTGTCCTCTTTTACACTGCTTTGATGCTTCTAAAGCGATTCTATTCCATCTCTCTAGCTTCTTATTTTCTTTTTTAGGGTTATCTATTTTTACAACAGTTCGTTCTGTAATAACAGGAACTATTCTTTTCACACCAAGCTCAGTAGCTTTTTGAATTATTAAATCCATCTTTGTAGACTTAGGTAATCCCTGATATAGTACCACATCAATAGGAGGCTCTCCTTTTGACCTTTCCTTATTGATTATCTTACCAATAACTTGGTTAGATTCTATATTTTCAATTTCTATTAAGTAATCGTTGCTTTCTCCATCGCATACCATGATTTTATCTCCCACATTGAGCCTGAGAACATTCTTAATATGCTTGACATCATCACCTGTTATTACAACTTGACTTTCGTGAACATTATCACTATCAATAAAAAATCTATGCATTTTTATTTCCTTCCTTGAATCTTGATACGATACACGCCCATTCTCCCATGATAATTGTATCAACTACCTCAAGATTTTGCTTGTCTAGCGCTTCTTTAACCATATCAATCTTTTCCAATATTATACCTGATGAAATAAAAACTCCATTTTTATTTAAAAATTTAGGAATGTCTTCAACTAAAACCACAATGACCTCAGCAATAATATTAGCAACAATAACATCAGCCTTTTCATCTACAACATCTAAAAGATTTCCATGTCTTATCTCAACGATTTCATTAACATTATTCGCTATAACATTTTCATTTGATACTTTAACTGATACTTCATCTAGATCTACTCCAATAACCTTATTTGCACCATATTTAGCAGCACCTATTGATAAAATACCTGTCCCGCAACCTACATCGATCACTTGATTATTGCTTCCAATAGTGTTTTCTAATTGCTCTAAACACATTATTGTAGTTTCGTGGGTTCCTGTACCAAATGCCATACCAGGATCAAGTTCAATAAGAATTTCATCATCACTAATTGAATATTCTTCCCAAGAAGGTTTTATAATCGTTTTCTTACCTATTTTCTTCGGCTTATAATATTTTTTCCAGCCATGAGCCCAATCTTCTTCATAAACCTCTGTAGTTGTTACCTCTCCAAGTCCTTTATCCAAGTTATATTGAGGGATTTTTTCTACATTCTGTCTAATTAACTCTACTTTATCTATTAAATCCTCACTTTGAGGAAAGTATCCTTTTACTATAACACCTTCAAAAACATTGTCTAAAAGACTAGGATCAACATAGTCCCAATCCTGTTCAGTTTTCATCTGCATTCTAATATCATTGGGATCCTCAATTACTAATCCCCCTACCCCTACTTCATAAAAGATATTTGACACAACTTCTACGGCTTCGGTAGTAGTTTTTACTTGAACCTCAATCCACTTCACGCTTTACACATCCCTTCACCTTTACAACTCTCAAATTATTATACCCTAATCAAATAAAAAAAACCAGTTATTCATCCATTAAATAACAATCACTCCAAAATAATGGAGTGATTGTTTGAAGTCTTATATCTAGCCACCTAAGGCATCTTTTACTTTACCGAAAAAGCCTTTTTTATGTTCATGGGACTCTTCGCCTGATTCTTTAGCAAATTCCCTTAAAAGTTCCTTCTGTTTGTCATTTAATTTTTCAGGAACAACTACGTTTATCTTAACGTATTGATCTCCTTTACCATACCCTCTTATATTAGTAATACCCTTATTCTTCAATCTAAATACTGTCCCAGATTGAGTTCCAGCAGGAATGTCATACTTAACCTTACCTTCTAGTGTAGGTACTTGAACTTCTGCTCCTAGAGCCGCTTGGGCAAAGCTGATGGAGAATTCACATATAATATTATTGCCATCTCTATCGAAAATCTCATGAGGTTTAACTTCAATGTAGATATATAAGTCTCCTCTAGGACCACCTTTTTCTCCAGGTTCTCCTTCACCTCTTAGTGGAATAACTGATCCAGTATCTACACCGGCAGGTATTTTAACCTTTATTTTCTTAACTTTTTGTTCTTTACCAGTTCCGTGACATTTAGCACATGGCTCTTCTATTATTTCACCTGTTCCATTACATTTGTCACATGTGCCAACTCTCACAAATTGTCCAAATGGGGTTTGTTGAGCATACTTAACCTCTCCAGTTCCACTACATTTGTCACAAGTGGATTTGTTGGTTCCAGGCTTTGCTCCACTTCCATTACATGTAGAACAGTCTTCTGTTCTCTTAACTTTAATTTCTTTCTCTACTCCAAAAGCAGCTTCTTCAAATTCAATATGGACTCTATACTTTAAGTCGGCACCTTTCTTAGGACCACTTTTCCTGCGTCCGCCACCAGAAAAGCCTCCTCCAAACATATCAAAGATGTCATCAAAGATATCTCCAAAGCCACCACCTCCGAAGTTTTGACCAAAGCCGCCAAAGCCACCTTGTCCATTTACTCCTTCATGTCCAAATCTATCATATTTAGCCCTTTTATCTGCATCTCTTAATACTTCGTATGCTTCATTAGCTTCTTTAAACTTTTGTTCAGCTTCTTCATCGTCTGGATTTAAATCAGGATGATATTTCTTAGCCAGCTTTCTATATGCCCTTTTCAATTCATCCTCACTTGCATTCTTGTCTACACCTAATATTTCATAATAATCTCTTTTACTCATACGTTTCACCACCTTTCAGCTAAAAAAGCAAAGCTAAATCCAAAGGATTTAGCTTTGGTGATATTATTCTTCGTCCTCATCCACTTCTTCATATTCAGCATCCACAACATCATCATCTTGTTGTTTCCCTTGTTCAGCTCCTTGTTGAGCTTGTTGTTCTTGAGCTTGCTGATACATTTTTTGTGACAATGTATGGAATTCATTAGTCAATTCTTCAGTTTTCTTTTTAATATCTTCTATATCTCCATCTTCGCCTTCTAATGCTTTCTTCAACTCATCTAGCTTAGCTTGAACTTTAGACTTTTCATCATCGCTAATCTTGTCCTCAAGCTCTTTCATAGTTTTTTCTGTTTGATATACCATAGAATCAGCATTGTTTCTAACTTCAATTGATTCTTTCTTCTTCTTATCTTCTTCTGCGTGCATTTCTGCTTCTTTTACTTTCTTTTCAATCTCATCATCTGATAGATTTGTTGAAGCAGTTATAGTTATCTTCTGCTCTTTACCTGTTCCCATATCCTTAGCAGAAACATTAACTATACCATTAGCATCTATATCAAAGGTAACTTCGATTTGAGGTACTCCTCTAGGAGCTGGTGGTATTCCTGTAAGTTGGAATCTACCTAATGTACTGTTACCATTTGCCATTTGTCTTTCACCTTGTAGTACATGGATATCAACGGCTGTTTGATTGTCTGCAGCAGTTGAGAATATTTGACTCTTCTTAGCTGGTATTGTAGTATTTCTCTCTATAAGCTTAGTGAATACTCCACCTAAAGTTTCAATACCTAATGATAAAGGAGTTACGTCTAATAATAATAGGTCTTTAACCTCTCCACTTAGTACACCTGCTTGAATAGCCGCTCCTAAAGCAACACATTCGTCAGGGTTTACTCCCTTATGAGGATCCTTACCAGTTAATTTCTTAACTGCTTCTTGTACAGCAGGTATTCTAGTTGAACCACCTACAAGGATAACTTTTTCTATATCTGAAGAACTCAATCCTGCATCCTGTAAAGCTTTCTTAGTTGGTCCCATAGTTCTTTCAACTAGACTTGATGATAACTCTTCAAATTTTGCTCTTGAAATATCAACATTTAAGTGCTTTGGTCCCTCTTGTGTAGCTGTTATAAATGGTAAATTTACATTTGTAGTCATTGTACTTGATAACTCTTTCTTTGCTTTCTCAGCTGCCTCTTTTAATCTTTGAAGAGACATTTTATCATTTCTTAAATCAACACCATTTTCCTTCTTAAATTCATCAGCTAAATAATCAATTAATACTTTGTCAAAGTCATCTCCACCTAAGTGGTTATCTCCATTAGTAGCAATAACTTCAAATACTCCATCTCCTAGATCTAGGACTGAAACGTCAAATGTTCCTCCACCAAGGTCGAAAACCATAATTTTATGATGTTCTTCGTCTTTATCTAAGCCATAAGCTAATGATGCAGCAGTTGGCTCATTGATTATTCTTCTAACATTCAACCCTGCAATCTTACCTGCATCCTTTGTTGCTTGTCTTTGACTATCTGTGAAATATGCAGGTACAGTTATAACTGCATCTGTAACCTTCTCACCTAAGTAGTTTTCTGCATCTGTTTTTAATTTTTGTAGAATCATTGCAGATATATCCTGTGGAGTGTGTGCCTTTCCATCAATTTTCTCAGTATGATCTGTTCCCATATGTCTTTTAATAGAAGTAACTGTTTTATCTGGGTTAGTAACCGCCTGTCTTTTTGCAGTTTCTCCAACTAATCTTTCTCCATCCTTCGTAAAAGCAACTATTGAAGGAGTTGTTCTATTACCTTCTGCATTAGTTATAACTGTTGGTTCTCCACCTTCCATAACTGCAACACATGAATTGGTTGTACCTAAGTCAATTCCTATGATTTTACTCATTTTTTCATTCCTCCTTATGTATTAATTACTTTGATATTTTTACCATGCTTGGTCTTATAACTTTTTCTTTTAACTTATATCCTTTTTGGAAAATCTCCAATATTGTATCTTCATCGTGGTCACCTGATTCTTCTTGAGCCACTCCATGATGAAGATTTGGATCAAATTTTTGATTTAAGGCATCTATTTCATTTAATCCAGCCTTAGTAAGTGCTAACATCAACTGATTATATATCATCTCAACCCCTTGATATAAGCTACTTTCTTTTTGACCTTCATCGACTGAATCTAATGCCCTTTCAAAATTATCTATAACACCTAAAAGCTCTGTAATTATTTCTTCAGCAGCATAGGCATAAATAGCTTCTTTTTCCTTTTGGACTCTATTCTTATAATTAGTAAAGTCCGCCTTTAACCTTAGATAACTATTGTTTAAGTCCTCAATTTCCTTAAGTTTTTGATTATATAATTCCTCGTAGTTATCTTCTGAATCTTCTTCTAATTCTTCTTTAGTAGCATCTAAGTTGCTATCAATTTCTTCTTCATTCAGATTTGATTCACCATTTACTTCTTCTGAATTATTGTTCTCTTTAGAGGAATCAACATACTCTTCATTTTCTTTTTTTATATTTTTTTTCCTACTCATGCTTTCACCTCTCATACATCTAAATTATTGTTTTATTAGCACGTTACATAGGTGTAAGATGGTATCTTACACCTTTACCCAATATGCTATTTTAAATAAATCTTATATTTATCACCATCGGCTATTTCACTTAAAACTAGTGCTAAAGATCTAACAACAGAAATGACCTTAGAATACTCCATACGAGTAGGTCCAATAACTCCTATCTTTCCTATTGTTTTTCCATTAAACCTATAAGTAGCAGTTATCAAACTACAATCCTTAATTTCCTCGTAATTATTCTCTTCTCCTATTCTTATCTCTATATCATTAAATCCAGTATTTATTAGCATATCTAATACTGAATCTCTGTTTTCTATAAAAGATAAGAATGCTTTGGCCTTTTCTATATCACTATATTCTGGAAAATCAAAAATGTTAGTGACTCCCTCAGAATATAGACTATCACCTTTATGAGAATCTAAAGTTTGATTTACCAATGGAATAATACTATCAATAGTATTCTTAAATTTATACATCTCTTTAATAAGATTGTCTTCAATTTCATTTCTTAAATTTGCTATATTATGTCCTTTAAGCTTTGAATTTAAGAAATTAGAAATCCTATTCAAATGATTTGTAGTTAAATTATTATCTACTCTAAGTATTGCATTTTTAACTAAACCAGACTCTGTTACAATAACCACTAGTATTTTAGTTTCATCCACAGGAACTAGTTGTATATGCTTTAGCTTACTTTCCTTAACCTGAGGTGCTATTGCAAGGGATGTATAATTTGTAATTTTAGATAATATTTTAGCAGAATTCTGTAAAAGCTTCTCTATCTCACCTATTTCCTGAGCTAAAAGCTTCTTCATGCCTTCTTTCTCTTTCATAATTTTTCTTTCCCTTTGAAGCAATCCATTAACATAAAGTCTATATGCTTTATCTGAAGGTATTCTTCCAGCTGAAGTATAAGGCTGTGTTAAAAATCCTAACTCTTCTAAATCAGCCATTTCATTTCTTATGGTTGCTGGACTTACTCCAAGCTCATACTTCTTGGAAATTGCCCTTGATCCAACTGGCTCAGCACTTGTTATATAACTATGAATGATTGCCTGCAAGATTTTAAGCTTCCTATCATTTAGCTTCATCATATCACCTCAAAATAATTCAACCATCCAACAACATACATTTTTTATTAGCACTCTATCTTAATGAGTGCTAACACTTATGAATTAAAAATATCATTGATATAAAAATTTGTCAACACCTTTTAAACAAATTTTTACTTAAATTTATTTGCTGTCACCTTATCATTGGCTATACTACTTGCTTTTATGGTAAAAGCTCCATAAAAACTTGATTTGATAAATCTGCCCCTCTTCTAGTTAATTTAATATTTTGATTACCTACTATTAAAAGACCTTGTTTCTCTAATTTGCTCAATACACTACTCCCTATTGTATTTTCTAGTGTCACACCAAATCTATTATAAAATTGCAATTTATTGATTCCATCTAATAGTCTTAATCCCAAAATCATATATTCCGCCATTTCCATCTCTCTATCAATAATTTCTTTATTTTCAAGATCTATGGGAAGATTACCATTATCTATGGAAGTAAAATATTCTTTAAAGTCTATTACATTACCATATCTTTCACTGTTTATATTTGAGTGAGCTGCCATTCCCAGTCCAATATACGGCTTTAGTTTCCAATAAAATAAATTATGTTGACATTGAAAGCCTTTCTTAGCGAAATTTGATATTTCATAGTGTTTGTATCCGTTTTCTTCTAGAATATTTATGCCATGATGATACATTTCTCTTTCAGTATCTTCACTAGGTAAATTTAAATTCCCCTTCTCATTTCTCTTATGAAAAGGAGTTCCTTCTTCAACCTTGAGACTATAAAATGATATATGCTCTATTCCTAAATCAATTATCTTAATAAGGGAATCCTCAACATCCTTTACTTTTTGATTTGGAAGGTTAAACATAATATCTGCATTTACATTGTCAAAGCCTTGCTTCCTAACTAGCTCGAAGGTTTCTAAAAAATCTTTACTTGTATGAATGCGTCCAATTTCTTTAAGTAAACTATCATTCATTGTTTGTAGCCCTAAACTAATTCTATTAATACCAGACTCTTTATATATTTTAAGCTTTTCCTCATCTAGAGTTTTAGGATTGGATTCTATAGTAACTTCTTCTAGATTAGATACATCAAATTTCTTGTATATATGATTAAGCAATTCCTTCATATATCTACCCTCAATATATGAAGGAGTGCCTCCTCCTATAAATATGGTTTTTACATTATGATGACTGCTAATCTTTCTTGCATATATATCAATCTCTCTTTTTAAATAATCAATATACTTATCTCTTATATCATATCTATTGGGATAAGAACAAAAATCACAATAGTAGCATTTACTATAACAGAAAGGTATATGAATATAAATAGCTAAATCTTTCATCTTTACCTCCTCACCGAAAGCTAAACATTATATGAAAATGCAAAATGAAATCCCATTACTTTCAGAAACCTCATCAGATACTCCATATAAATAAAATCCAGTTAGGGGATATATCCCCTCATCTGGATTAAAGTCAACTTTTCAAGTTTTATTTGCTCTCATCATACTTAAGCACTGTAAGGAAAGCTTCTTGAGGAACCTCTACACTTCCAAACTGTCTCATTCTCTTCTTTCCTTCTTTTTGCTTTTCTAAAAGTTTCTTCTTTCTTGTTATATCTCCACCATAGCATTTTGCAAGAACATCTTTTTTAAGAGCTCTTACCGTTTCTCTTGCAATAATCTTCGATCCTAAAGTTGCTTGGATAGGAACTGCAAACTGATGTCTCGGTATAACATCTTTCAACTTTTCAACTATTATTCTGCCTCGTTCATACGCCTTTTCTTCATGAACAATTAATGAGAAAGCATCTATTAGTTCTTTGTTTATCAAAATATCCATTTTAACAAGCTCAGATCTCTTATAGCCTTTAAGTTCATAATCCATAGAAGCATATCCTCTAGTTTTAGATTTAAGTGCATCAAAGAAATCATAAATAACTTCATTTAACGGCATTTCATAATGTATTGAAACCCTGGTTTCTTCAAGATATTCCATATTCTTAAAAATACCTCTTTTATTCTGACATAAATCCATAATTACTCCTACATAGTCTGTAGGTGACATTATATTTAAATCAACTATAGGCTCTTCCATGTACTCTATTTCAGATTCATCAGGTAAATTAGTAGGATTTTGAATGGTTATTTGCTTCCCATCGGTTTTCATAACATTGTATATAACACTCGGAGCTGTAGTTATAATATTTAGGTCAAATTCCCTTTCTAACCTCTCCTGAATAATCTCCATATGAAGTAATCCTAAGAAACCACACCTAAAACCAAATCCTAGAGCTACTGAAGTCTCTGGTTCAAATACTAAAGAAGCATCATTCACTTGAAGCTTTTCTAATGCATCTCTAACATTGTTAAATTCTTCTCCTTCACCTGGATAAATACCGCAGTAAACCATTGGTACTACCTTTTTATATCCTGGTAATGGCGAATCAGTTGGATTTTTTGCATAGGTAATAGTATCTCCTACCCTTGCATCCCTAACATTTTTCATACTAGCAGTTACGTATCCAACATCACCAGCATTTAGTTGGTCAACTGGAAGATGGGCTGGAGCCATAACTCCTACCTCTGTTACCTCAAACTGCTTATTTGTAGCCATCATTTTAATCATTGTACCAGGCTTAACAACTCCTTCTACAACTCTAACATAAGCTATAACTCCCTTATAACTATCATAATAAGAGTCAAATATTAGAGCTTTTAATGGATTATCGTTATCTCCTTGAGGTGCTGGCACTTTTTCTACTATATTTTCTAGTACTTCCTCAATATTAAGACCATCCTTGGCTGAAATTAATGGTGCATCATCACATTCAAGTCCTATAACATCTTCAACTTCCTGCTTTACTTCATCAGGTCTAGCACTAGGAAGGTCTATTTTATTAATTACAGGTACGATTTCCAAATCCTGTTCAATAGCTAAATATACATTGGCTAAGGTTTGAGCTTCAACACCTTGAGCTGCATCTACTACTAATAATGCACCTTCACATGCTGCAAGACTTCTAGAAACTTCGTAGTTAAAGTCTACATGACCTGGTGTATCAATCAGATTAAGTATGTACTCTTTTCCATCCTTAGCCTTATAAATAAGCCTTATAGTTTGCAGCTTTATTGTTATTCCTCTTTCTCTCTCAAGATCCATATTATCAAGGATCTGCTCCTTCATCTCTCTCTGGGTTAACAGTCCAGTTTTCTCTATTAATCTGTCTGCTAAAGTAGATTTCCCATGATCAATATGGGCTATTATTGAAAAGTTTCTTACTCTACTTTGTCTTTCTTTACTCATATATATCCTCCTCCAAATGGAAGTAATCTTTATCAATTATAACACATTAACGAATTTGTTCAAAGAAAATATGTATCTATAAAAATATAAGACAGCTATTAGTATTCCACTAATGAACTGTCTTATATATTAAAGTTAAAAAATATCCTTTAGTTCTCCTAAATTTTCTTTTATTTTATTAAAGGATTTCCCTATACCATCTAAGGTATTTAGAAAAATTTTTTTCCCATTGCTAATCGTATTGTCTATCTTATCTTGCTTAATATCATAAGTATTTCCAAATAGTTGGATTTCATGGACCTCATTAATACATTCATAACTGAAAAGCTTCCCTTCAGAATTTCCCATCATACCCTGAAAGGATTGGTCAACGATACTTAACCCCCCTATAAAAGCCACTAATAAAAGCAATAATATTAAGCTTCTATGTCTAAATTCTTTTTTTCTCTGTTCTTTTTCTTTATATTTTTGAACCCTAGTACCCATTTTCATCACCAGGATTATTATTGACACATCTAGACCAATGTATACTTATTTATACAATGAGCCAAATCTATCTCCAAAGGGATAATATCTGAAAAAAGCCTTTCCTTTTACTGTATCTATCGGAATACTTCCAAAGGATCTACTATCATTGCTAGCTCTCTTATTTCTATTATCACCCATTACAAATATATATTCTTCTGGCACATCCCATTTAGAAGTAGCTTCTGTGTAGGTATATGACCCTTCTGTAAGATATTTTTCTTTTAATTCTTCTCCGTTTACATATACTTTTCCATCTGTTATCTCAACCTTGTCGCCTGCTAAACCTACAACTCTTTTAATATAATCCTTCTCAGGGTCATCTGGAGCTTTCAGTACTATTATATCTCCTCTTTTAGGCTCTCCTATATAATAACCAACCTTATTAGTAAACAGTCTATCTTTTTCGTGTAAAGTAGGGTACATTGAGCTTCCTAACACATAAGTTGTATTTAGTAGAAAGGTTTTAATCAATACTGCAATAATAAGTGCTAAACCTATACTCTTTATCCAATCCCATGCTTCTTTCTTATCCATCTTATCTCCTCCAGCCTAGTAAAACTAAGAAATATTATACCACTTTTTGCTCTAAAAAAAAAGAAGCTTAGATTTAAAGCCTCTTTAATTATATAATTCCATTTATACTATTTTTTCATTCCTTCAATTACATTATTTAATACATCTCCAATTAGCTTTCCAGTTGCCTCAGCCTCTTCAACAGAGTTTATGTTGCTGCCGACCTCAATCAAAGCTGCATGATCACTAATATATTGATTAAATTTCCCATAATTTTTCTGAATAATTCCCCTACACAAACCTGGATACATTACATCAGATACAGCTTTTATATATTGGGCAAATTTTAATATTTCATTAAAATTAGGGTTATCGGGACCAATTACCATTGTAAATGTTGCCACCTGTTTACCATTTATCTCTGTTTTAAATCTTCTATATGCTTCATTCATATCAGCTGTATTAGGATCTACACCATCTCTATGAATATCAAATATCACTTTAAGATTTTCTTCTTTTTTAAGCTCACTTTTAGCTGTAGCCAATGATTTTGTATAAGAGTCATTAAATGACTCAACATCATGATACTTAGTTACATGCTTAGTATCGTGACCATTACTATTTAATTCTGCAGTTACTATTTCTCCAATATTTGTAACATTATCCTTTAAATCTGTTGAGTAAAAAACTTTTTTGTTATTAGGAAAATATGCCTCTGTACCATGGGTATGATAAATCAACACATAGGGCTTTTTTTCATCTACAGAAATAGGCTTAACCTTTATTAATGATGCTATTTCAGAAGCATTAACAGTTGTGGTAAAGTTCGATAAATCAATTCCAGCTTGCTCAAGACTTTGTTCATAGATGTATATTCCATCTCCAGCCTCAGCGTGTTCTTCTGGCGAGGTTATACCATCGCCATTAGTATCTTTAGTATTTTCTCTATCACCAGAGTTCTCGCTCCTATTGCTCCCATCAATAATATAGTCTATAAACTTATCATTATTTGAATTAGAAGTATTTGCAACATTGTCAGTTTGATTGTCTCCAGAATTATAGGTGTACTGACTATTATCTGCCTCTTTTCTTGCATCAACCATGCTGATTATAGCTGGGAATTGACTTCTTAAATATTCTAAAGGCTCTATTTTCTTAGTTAACTTCATTACTTCTGGCATTAAAATATTAATATTTTTAGTTCCATGATTTTCAACATCATAGGCTAATTTCATATAGGAATTAGAGTTTAATAACACTCTAAGAAAGAAGTTGTCTATATTACAATTTAAATTTTTTTCATTATTTAAAGTATTCCCTTGAGAAACAGGCTGTTGATTATTATTTGACTTTATTTCTTTTTTACTACCATCAATATTTAAAAAGGCAGTAACTGCCCTCTCATAATCTTGCTTTTCTATTACACTTTTATTTTCCGTGTCTCCTTCATTATTATTAAATATTTTACTAATAAGCTTGATACTTAGAAATAAAATCATTATACATAAAATCCCAATTACAAGATAATATATCTTATTATTATTAAATCTTTGTGTGGGCATGTTAACACTCCTCTTCCTTTTCAAAACTTCAGTCAAAGTTATATATGTATTAAGACATATCTGTATATCAAATTATATTCTTTTGGAAGAGCTAATATGATAAAAAAATAGCCCTTTGATGATTAAGGGCTATATGAAAACTTATTTTTTTGTCTAATTTATAAATCTGTTAACATCCTTTAAGTCTATGCCTGGGTGTAAAGAAATATTCAATCCATTAGCTACAACTAATGAAAGGTCATTTATTAAATCATCTATCTCCTTAGGAGTTACCATTACATTTGGCATAGATGGAGTCAAAACTTGTTTAATCAATGTATGCTTTTCATGACTCTCCATCTCCTCAAGCATACTATAGAATTGACCTCCAACTGTTGCTTGATCCTTTAGGGCTCCTATAATCAATTCAATAGTATCATTTACCATAGTTGCAGCATCAACGACCATTGGAATACCTATAGCAAAAACAGGAACTCCTAAATAGTCCTTATTTAAAGCCTTCCTGCTATTTCCAACTCCAGATCCAGGACTTATACCAACATCAGATATTTGAATAGTAGAACTAACCCTCTCCATTTTCCTAGATGCTAAGGCATCTACTGCTATAACCACATCTGGCTTAGTTTTCTCAACAATACCTTTAATAATTTCACTTGTTTCAATTCCTGTAAGACCCATAACTCCAGGTGCTATGGCAGAAACCTGAGCCATAGATTCATCTTCTGTTTTATTATATGCCTTAAAAAAATGTCTAGTAACCAGTACTTTGTCAACGACCTTTGGTCCTAAAGCGTCTGGGGTAACATTCCAGTTTCCTAATCCAACTATTAAAGTTTTGGTAGATTTATCGAATTTTCCTAATCCCCTTAATTCTTTAGCCAAAACCTTACTCATCTCATCTTTCAAGTCTTGGTCAGCCTTTTTTAGGGAAGGAGCATCTATTGTTATGTAAGTTCCCTTAGGTTTATTCATCTTTGTTGAACCGTATTCATCTACTACTTTAACTCTAGTAATCGTATAATCTTCTTGTTCATCTCTTTCAACTTCTACTCCTGGAATTTCCTGATTAGTTCGCTCTTTATATAATTCTTTAACTTCAACAGCTAAATCAGTTCTTACTTGAAACATTTGAACACCTCCATACTTTTATAAATATAGGGTGGCTCAAATAATAGTAATTATACTTTAGGTTTTAGTTTTAAGGATAATTGTATATTTTTATTAGTACAAGGGAATAAAAGAAATGTATAATTGTCTTGCATTTTGTTATTGTTTATGGTAAAATTTCTTTTGTTAATCGCATTGAAGGGGGTGAACCTATTGGCTAATATAAAATCAGCAAAAAAGAGAATTGATGTTATAAAAACTAAGACTGCTATCAATAAAAGAAGAAAGACTGAAATAAAGACTTATATAAATAAGTTTAATGTTGCTTTAGAAAATAATGATATTGATACAGCGAAGGAATTAATCAGAGCTATTGAAAGAAAGCTTGATAAAGCTGCTGCTAGAGGAACAGTGGACAAGAAAGCTGCTTCTAGAAAGGTAAGTAGACTAGCTAAGAGATTAAACAACGCTATATAATTTGGCAAAAATCAAAGCACACTAGGTGTGCTTTTTTTATTTGCTAAAATTTCATTATTTAAATTGACATACTTCTATTATAAGAGATTCAACTGCCAGTTTATTATCTATTTTCCCCTTCTTAATATTTAAATCTATTTCTAAGCATTTTGCTACTATAACCTCTAATTCCTTGCTACTAAAATTTCTAGCTTGATTTATTATCTTTTCTGCAGCATAAGGATGAACGCCTAGCTTTTTTGTTACATCTCTAGGGGCATAGCCTTGCTCAGTGTATAATTTAGCCATAAACAGCAATCTGAACTGTCTAATAATCATATAAGTGATCTTTTGAATAGGTTCATTATTTAAAACCATCTCATTTAATACAGATAATCCAATATTAGGCTGCTTTTTCCCCATAGCATCTAATAATTTAAAAAGATTATTTTGAAGGGTTTTTGATAAGCAATTATCAATATCATCCTTTGTTATCTGCTGCCTATCTCCTACATAGTTACAGATCTTTACGATTTCGTTTTCAACATCATAAAGGGTTTTATCACTATTATACTCAAGATACCCTACAGCTTGAGCAAAATAATATATATCATTTGATAATATTTTTTTATTATTCTTTCTAAAGTTCTTTTCAATCCATTTATTTAAGTCATTGCCTTTAATTCTATTTAACTCAACTATCATTCCTTCTTTTTTAATAGACTTAACTAGCTTTTTTCTCTTATCTATACTTTCTCCCTTAATTATAAAGATTAAAGAAGTTGAATCATTTAACTTATCGAGATAATCCTTTATTTGCTCTTCGTCACTACTATTTCCACCTTTTCCTGATGAAAACAAGGGACTGTCTTCAACTACAACAATTTTTTTATCTGACATAAAGGGTAAGGTTTCACATGCATTTACTATACTATCTGCCCCTACTTCTTTACCATCAAAATGAACATAATTAAGGGTTTCAAAAGCTTCATCTACAAATACTCTTTTTATCTCTTTTACTATCCAATCCTTTAAGTAATCCTCACTGCCGTAACAAAGATATACTTTCTTTAAATTCATATTCTTTATATCTTTTAACATAGCTTCATAACTCAAAATCTTCACCGCCTATTTTATTTATAAATCCATCCTTAGTATCATTTAAATTATATATGTATATAGATAAAAGTATCAAACTAAATAGAAATTGTAAATGATATTTATTCAACAATGTAATTATATCTATTCTCGTTGGCAGATAGGTTTCTATTCTATATCCTTTTTTATTAATTATAGCCTTCACCATTCCGTCTAAATCATTTCTCTTGATTTGAACATTTCTTGATTTATATCTAGATAGAACCTTTTCATTTGGATGACCAAAATTATTCTCTCCCACTTGGATAATCGCCACCTCTGGATCAAATGAATCAATAAAATCTTCTGTAGATGAAGTTTTGCTACCATGATGGGGTACTTTCAAAATATCAATATCTATGTTAGAAGATGATTTTACCAGTTCCTTTTCTACTGATTCTTCTATATCACCAGTAAAAAGAATTTTCTTATCATATATTTTTAAAATTAAAGTAAGGGATAGATTATTCTCTTCACCTTGATAATCATTAATTGATAATGGATGCAATACTAAAAATTCTATATACTTATCTATCTTAATTCTATTACCTCTATTAAGTATTGTAGTATTAATACCTTCTTCTTTATTAACTTTACAAATCTTATTATATAAATTATTGTCTATACTTTTATAACCGATAAACAAATTATCAATTCTTATCTCCTTGGCTATGGCTGGATATCCTTCACAGTGATCTGCATCAAAATGAGTAATAAATACACCATCTAGTTTTCTAATCCCTTCTTTTTTAAGATAAGGCACTATTACATTTTCTCCAATATCATAGTCACTAAAGGGAGTTCCTCCAGTATCTATTAAAAAATTCTTACCCTTTATTCTTAGTAAGGATGAGTCACCTTGTCCCACATCAATAAATTCTATTACTACTCTATTCTTGTCAATCATCACATTTAGTCCACAAACTATAACCATCACATATAAAAATATTAAAATTCTTCTATTAACTTTATATTTTAACATATCAGCAAAGAATTGTATTTTTACAATTTTAAGTACTATAAATATTAACAAATAAAAAACGATTATATCTATAATATGCGGTGATGATATACTTACATTTATGAACGGAATAGAGTGGAAAACATAAGCAAATCCATCTATTATTTGTAGTAATGCCCCTAGGATAACCCCTGAAAATAACAAAATAACTTGAACAAATTTAAGGCTTATGAGAGAAATTATCACCATAATAAACCCTAATATTAGAGCAATTGAAATGATAGGGACTATAACTAAATTAGTTATTATTGATATTATAGAAATATTATTAAAATGGAAGGCCATAATTGGTATTATTCCTATTTGCACTGCAATTAATGGAGATAGTTTATTCCCTAAATCCTTATTCCATCTAGATAAGATAGCTTCTATTCTTGTAGTGAATAGTACTAATGACATAGTTGCCAAAAATGATAACTGGAATCCTACACTAAAGACCCATAAAGGATTATATATTAAAAGGATAAAGGCAGCAAGAAAGATTAGATTTAATGCATCATATCTTCTATATATTATATTAGCCAGCATTAAAAAGCTAAACATAATTGAAGCCCTTAAAACTGAAGGAGGGAATCCTATTAGATAACCATAAAACCATATAAATAATACAGTTATAAATATTGCTATTCTTCTATTTACACCCATAAAGGTCAAAGCATATATTAGGAAAAGGGAAATTATCCCTATATGCAAACCAGATACTGCCATCACATGGGCTAGTCCTAATTCTCTATATGTATTTTGTGTTGCTTCATCAAGATATTTAGAATCTCCAAGAAGCATTGCCTTCATAAATGAACTATGATGTTCTTTAAGGACTGTATCAAACAATTTCTCTATTTTCCCTTTAAATTTTAATGCAGTCTTTTGTGAAAAGGACAGGTTACCCTGTGAGTCAATATAAAGGTCATAGTCATTAATATACATTGAAGTGAAGATGTTATTTGTTTGCAAATATAGTCTATAATCGAAAAGTCCAGGATTAGTATTTTCATCAGGAATTTCTATAGTTCCTTTTATGCTAATGTTATCTCCAGAATGAAATTTATGACTTCCCCAAACATATACTAGTAGTTTCTCATTTATTTTATAATTCTTATTCTCGTAATCTGCTTTATTTACTTCGCAAATATACTTTGAAGATTCTTCACTGGTTGATACAACTTCCTTGATGATCCCTTCAACCTTAATATCTTCATTGTTGAATTTTACCAAATTACTCTTGTTCATTTGATAATTAGTTACAAAACACCCTAGCAAAATCATTGCAATAAATAAAGAAAGATTAAAGTGTTTTTTATTACCTTTTGCAATACTCATAGTCAAAACTATAATTATAACTAGAACTAAAAGTATAATTGCTATTTCAGGAATTTTTAATTTATATGATATGCATATACCAAGGATTAAAGGTATAGTTAAAAAAAGAAAAGGCCTTTTCATATTTACAACTCCAGATTGATTTTTCTATATTTTAGCATTCAACTTATACAAAAGTCATCCTTTATTTTACAATTCTACTTTGATTTTCAATATTTAATATGTTATTATCTAGTAATAGAAAATAAATAAACTTTAAAATTAACTTTTGAAGAAATTATCTATTTTCGAATTAAAGATGTTTTTACTAAAAGGAGTGGATATTAAATGTCATGGTCTATTTTTAAGCACGAAAGTGAATTCGTTACAACAGAAAGAATTGAAGTAAATGATATCCCTTGTTTGAAAATAAAGCCTAAAGGAGCAACAGGTTTATTGCCAACTGTGTTATATTATCACGGATGGCATTCTAGTAAAGAGTTTCAGAGATTTATGGGAGCTACATTTGCCTGCTATGGGTACCAAGTAATCCTTCCTGATGCACTGCACCACGGAGAGAGAAATCCAATCGACTACGATGCTGAAGGTATGCTTGAAAAATATATCTGGAAAATCATACTTCAGAATGTAAAAGAATCTAAGGGTATAATAGAAAATATCATTTCAGATCATAATACTGACCCTGATAGAATTGCTGTTATGGGTAACTCTATGGGGGGTATAAGTGCTGCAGGTATTTTCGTACATAATACTAATATAAAATGTGAAGTTATCTTTAACGGTTCATGTGATTGGCTAGCGATTGATAAACTATGGAGAAAGATGGGTAATCTCAATGAAGATACAGCTAATGCTAAGAAATTAGCTGAATATGACTCAGTTACAAATCAAGACAAGCTTCACCAAAGACCTATACTTATGCTTCATGGTGATAGTGATACTTCCGTTCCTATCCAGCTTCAAAGAGGATTCTTTGAAAAGGTATCTGATTCATACAAGGAGTTCCCACAAATGCTTAAATTAATTGAAACCGAAAGATTAGATCATTATAAGACTACAAGCATGGTTGAAAGAGCTATTGAGTGGTTAAAGGAATATCTGTAAGGTTTAGTGTGTGAAACCTTATTTTTAGAAATAATAAAGGTTCTATAATAAAGAACTGAGCTTAAGCTATGAAGCTTAAACTCGGTTCTTTTCGGTTATTAAATGGAATTATAATTAATTATCTAGGTTGCTAATGTCAGTAGCATCTTTTTTCAACAATCGTTACCAACGTCTCTAACTTTCATTATTCTGAAAATGTTTGTACTAGGTCATCCTTTTTAATAGTTCGTAACGTCATATTATTGTTAGATTCACAAATATATTCTTTGATTATGCTATTTAGTTCTTCTGATTTTTCTAACCTTCCTAAATCATCATAGAAGTAGCTGGTTGTACCATTGCTGTCTACTACTGTCTCTTTTTTATAATTACTCCCTTCGCTTTAAAGGTCGTAATAAAAGATAGTATTATTTCGAAAATATTTAATTTTTATGCTTTTATTTTAAATTCCATAGACAGAAGAAAAACAAAGATAAAGAAAATATTAAAGAAGTGATGGTAACTTAACATATTAAAATGAGAAGTGATACTGAATAAAGTAATTTATATGATAAAATTCAATATGTGTGTATACTTGATGTTATAAATATATTGTATAGGGTTTTCATAGGTTATCTTTGTTTTAGTAATGGCATTGGAATCATTCGGTATTAGGTAGCCCTTCCAAAAAAAAAGCAATGGTTAAAATATCATTCACCATCGCTAATATATTTTCTGCACTCATTTTAATTTTCTTTAACACTACCTTTTTATTTTAATGATATTGTTTCTAAAACACAGTGGGTTTCCATAAATGTCCTTTGTTTAATTGAAGTTTATTCTTTATCATTTGTAAATAATTCATCATACTTCTATATTCTCCCACTCTGCACGACCAGCTTCAGTTAATTCAAACCAATACTCTTTAATACTATCTAGCTTAATTTCATTTATACCTTTTGCTGAAGGAGGATATTCTATATAAATCTTATTTTGCCTTAACAATGTTTTTAATTCATTTATTATATCGTATCTAAAAGAATGTATCCCTAAAAAGATCAAATATTCTTCTATTTGAATTATACTCTCGCCTCCATCAGCTAAAGAATCCAATATACCTTCACGAATATTCATTTAAATTCTCCTTACTTTATTTGTTTTGGGTAAGGTCTATAATGTGGTTTCTCAATGAAACTTCCCCTTGAGTCAGTTAAAATATGCCTATATATCTTTTCACCAGTCCTAGCATTTGTATATTCTTGCTCTTAGGTAATACAGTCCACTTTCTTTGTCATAATACTCTCCTGCATATCTAAAGGGGTTGAATATTCCTTCTTCTGTTTGCGTGCCTACTCCATATATGCTGAAATCATATTCATTTAGAATAGTTTCATCTGTTGAAATAAGATTTACTACATCTCCATGTCCGTTATATAAATAATACGCTATTGTTCCTTGATTATCCTGCCTTGA
>NZ_JAETGO010000083.1 GCF_016765695.1 Sporosalibacterium faouarense
ATCTTCTGATAATTCATATTCTTCTTCATCTATTTCTAATATTTTATCTTCTATGTCTATTCCCGTTATTTTTCCTTCTACCTCTTTTAATTCATCTTCATCATCGTCTTGTTCATCTTCATCATATTTGTCATCATCTTCATATCCTAATAATTCATTTAGTACTCCCCCAGGTAGTCCTCCCAAAAGACCCTCTTCTTTCATTTCTTCTATTGTATCCTGGGATAGGTTCGCTTTTATAATTATTTCTTTCAATACTCCTGGAGATAAACTATCAATATACTTTTCAATTAATTCTACAACTTCATCATCGGATAATTTTGAATTTAAAATCATTTTCTTTATCTGTCCAGGCGGCATATTCCCCTTATCTTTATTTGGCTTAGCAAAAGCTGCTGTCGACCCTGCCGATACCATTATTGCTACGATTAACACAATTGATATTATTTTTTTCATATTCATAATCTCCTTCCTATATAATATGGTTTTTTATTTGTTTGCCTATTACTCCGCAAATTGTATTCTATGTACACCGTAAATTAATGAGCAAACAATTCTTTCAATTTCTCTTTTCGTTATATCAATACGAAGTAAGTTTATTTTTTAGGTACCTATAAGAAATCATTTAAAAATATGATACTTGAGAATTCTTCATTTTTGACAATAAAAAATCCCTTGGATTTCTTTATCCATGGGATCTAATTAATCAATATTAATGTTATTATAGATACTTGATATTTCTTTCAGTCTTTTTAGCATTTCTTATTTGTATATTTCTTTAGTATATTAGTAACTTGTATTGGTTCATATGGCTTTACTAAATCTTCATCCGCTAATTTTTCTTCTATCACTCCAAACTGTAATGATTTATCTAATGGCGATGTCAATATTACTCTAGTATCTTCCATCCTTAATTGTTCCTTTACTATTCTACATATCTCTACACCATTGAGAATAGGTAGTACTATTTCCATAAAAATAAAATCTGGCTTTTCATTGTTTATCATTTCCAAACCTTCAACCCCAGTTGTAGCAGTTTTTATCTGTATAGAGTCATTATACTCCCTGATTATATCTTCTAAATTGCGACATTCACTATCATTGTCATTAATGATTAGTACCTTATACATTGCAACCCCCTACTTTCCTGTTTAAAATTATTCCCCATTATGTACTAAGTCTTATAACTACTCCCCATTGTAGTTATATAGTTTCTGTTTATAAATATTAAAAAGCACCCCCCAACAGGTGCCTAATTTTAAAATAGCAATAATACTAAACAAGTTAGTATAGTTATTACACATTATTATTGGCAACCTGTCAATCATAGAATCAAAGATTCTTTAGACACATGGCTTTGCGTCCTTATCTTTCGATAAGTTTGCCTTTTCAATTTTTTTGATGTGATTTTTACGAAGTTGTTTATATATATAATCATATCCTATTAATCCTAATTGCAATAGGACTTTATTCTTATATTACTAAATTAGATATTTATTTTTAAATTCCTTCTTTTTCAGTAAAAAAAACCATTACTTTCATACGACTTTTTTCTATTTTTTTCTCTAATATCTATTTATTCTGTTAATATTTTTAACTTTATATATTTCAGTACCATTTTTTATATTGTAAAATACTTCTAATTTTTTATATATCAACCCTAAAGTAAACAGAATTAGAGAAAGACCAAAAAGTCCCACAGATATAATTAAGCTACTTGGATGACTAATACTACTTATATATTTGATATTGTATAACCCAAATAAAAGCAATGACATAAGTAGAGTGACTCCAGAAAAAATAAAAGGAATCTTTTCTAATGTCGTAGTGTACATTATAAGAGCATTAAAAATATCTTCTATAGTTTTGACTCTATTTTTTATTTTACTATTATTTAAGGAGGTAATTATAGGACTATAATTTAGCTCAGACCAACTAAATCCACAATTTCTAAACATTATATTTCTATTTGTGATTACCCCTTTACTCTTAGTTATAGAGTACAATGCTCTTCTAGAAATTAGCCTTAAATCATTACTATCTATACTAACTTTCCCTTTTGATACTTTCGCCAATCCTTTTGAACATAATTCTCTCAAATAGTTTTGTGAGGATTTTGATTTTGCAAAAACAATATCATTTCCTTCTCCAGTAGACTTATTATACATTTTAAGTAAAATCTCCATTGGATAATCAATAGAAATTGATTCGATTTCATATATGTAGTCTCCTATTGATATATCTGTACCAGCAAAAAGAGATTTTGCTACACCATGCTTTTCCCACATATTTATAAGAGAAACATTTCCCTTTATCATATTCTTTGTTTTAAAAATTTCATTGAACGTTCCATCATCACTACTATCATCGACTAAAATAATTTCGTATGAAGTAAAATTTTGATATAAAAATTCATCTAATTTAAGTAAAAATTTTTTTACCTTTTCTTCATCATTATAAGTATAAGCTATTACCGATACATATGTAGTTTCTTTCATTATATCACCTCGTCTAAATCATAAATGGTATTTATCTTACCTGACAGTACTGAAACAAACCTAGGACTTGTTGAATTCTCTACAATCACTGTAGGTCTAGAATCATCTAGCTTAGCCATTGATAGTATAGGCTTAATTGAAAATAAAGAGTCTATATAAACTAGTTTAATATTACTATTTAAATATTTTTTACTTAATTGATTCATATTTATCCATGCAGTCTTTGGTTTATGTTTACATATATTACAGTTTTCAAGATTAGAAACACTACATTTATCACTATTATTTTGACAATCAAATTTAGGCAATGAATTAAAGCTAGTTTTATGATGGGTAAATGTAACCGAGGTTAACGAATGTACTCCCCTTAATCCAAAGGGCATAACCGAAAAAAATGGTCCATCCATTAAAGTTAATCCTATATCCTTAATCCTCTCACTTGTATCACATAGGATTATCTCAGATATTTCGTATTTTATATTAAACTTTTCATATCCAAATTTCTCTATAACTTGATTTACACTTGCATAGGTTGCATTTATTACATTATGGGATATAAAGTTATAATCTAAATTAGTATGAATATAATAATTGTTCCCTTTTAAAGAAACACCCGATATTCTTGTATTATAGAAAATATTAAAGGTTGAAGATCCTTTTAAATATTCTAATAAATACTCCTTGATTTTAATTGAGTCAAAGGAGTACTCCTCTGTTATAAAGGCTTTTTCTACCATTCTACTATCAAAGTATTCATCAACCTTTGTTTCAGCACAGGGAATATTACTGTTCTTACAAAACATTTTAAATTGCTCTCCAGAGGTTAAAGAATAATCTTTGGCAATACCATAGACTTTTTTAAATTTGTTATTAATCGCAAAGCTAAAATCCTTATTAAATCTATGAAAATAGCTAGCAGATTTCATTGCTGTAGTAAAGCTTCTTGGATAATGATACCCCCTATGAACCCTTGCTTGATTAATATAAGAGGCTCTTGAAAAAGAAGTACTATCATATTCAAGTATCGCTACCTTCAGACCCTTTTCTACTAATTTCTTTGCAGCATATAATCCAAATATCCCTGATCCTAAAATTATATAATCATATTTTCTATTCATTATAATCACCTTCTTTTTGTTTCCTTGAGAAACTTTAATTACTTGAACCTTTATCAATTTCTTCTAAAATTTTTTTGAAATGGTATCATTATCCATACGACTCTTTTACTCTAAATTTCTCCTAGTATACTTCTTTATGAACTTTCTCATTTCTTCAAATACTTGATTTTTACTATACATGTAATTTGACCCTTCATTAAATAAATTTGAATGTATGCTCCTTATATCATAGTTTAGTGGTAATCTTTCGGTAACATTTTCAAAATCTACTTCAAAGCATTCTTTCGCCAATTCTTTCGCACTTACTGGTTCAGAGTTGAAATTTATTATTGGAATATTTTTTTCAATAACTACTCTTATATCCTTCCAGAGATTCTTGAGATGATAATATTGAAATACACTATCCCTATGGGTCCATTCCAGACAATGATTATTTAATAGATCAAATACAAAGTTTTTCTTTAATCCTTCACCATATATAGCTGGTAGTCTAATAATACTAACATTTTCAAAACTATTTTGAATAAATCTTTCTACCTTAACTCTGTTTTTTCCATAGGGGTGAAGTCCATCAATCCTTATATTAGTATTTTCATCAGCATTATTTGGTTCAACATATACATCTACTGTTGAAATTAGAATCATTTTTTTACAAGAAACCTTTGAAAGGTTATTTAACAGGTTATTAATCTTTTGTAGGTCTTCATTGGGATATTTATTTGCTATCCATTTTATTCCCGATACACCTGCACATACTAATATATTAAAATCCTCTCCCTGTATTTCATCTATATTTGAAGAATTATATCTTATATCAAATCTAAATTGCTTATCTAGATTGCCTCCAACAAATCCCGTATATCCGATTAATCCATTCATAATCTAACCTCCTGTTGCTTAAATTCAAACTTTCCTAAATACCTTTGAAAGTCTAATATTTCATCAAGTAGCTTTCTAATTTTTTTAAATTGCATTAGCTGAGGATAGTCAATGGTTACTAAATTAATAAAATTAACGTACCAAAATTGAAAATCTATATGCTTACCTAGATTATAAATTTTCTTTTTATATTTAAAACTCCAAGGCTTAAAACCTGCATAATGCAATCCATATAATATTGAAATATCAGGATATCCACCAAAACCATTAAATATCAAATCAACATTAGTTATATCTCCAGCCCACCTAGTGGATATATACTGCATTTCTGGCCAATTAAATACATCACCAATGAAATCTTGAACTTCTGGTTTTTGTATGTCCTCCATGATACTATTGAATTCTTTTACAGAAGGAGTAAGTACTAATAGTGAGCTATTAACTCCCATATTTGAAGGATCTTCCTTTACTCTGTTGCAAATATCAGCAGGTATTTTACTCCCATGTGGACATATATCATCATATACCTCATGCCATTTCCATTTTTTATTCTCCATAACGTTATCAGGCAAAATATAATTTCCTTGGTCATCATATTCTAGACAATACTCCCTTTTTTCATTTACAGTTCCTGCTGGTGTATCTAAAGTAAAAAGATGGTCATAATTCCTCATTGGAAACACATCTGAATCTAACATAACTATTTTTTCATAATTAAATCCTAAATCTCCGTCTTTTCCCAGTCTTAGTGAGTGAAATCTAGTAAATAAAAATGGTCTATCTTGCCTTTTCTGTCTACGTTTATGATGGACAAATATCTCATTGACTTCAATAACATAGTCATATACCATCTCTAATGCTTCTTTAGTTTCATCAGATATTTTCTCTGTTACCATGCATATAATATCAGCATCAAGATTTTGCTTCCTCAACCCATAAGCCAGCATTAATCCCCCTGGTAAAAAGCTATCATTCATCATAATAAAGGTTACAAAAGCGTATTTTCTAGTTCCATCTTCCCTACGCATATTTTTAGGTTTCTTAAATAAATCTGTCATTATCATCCACTCCCATTCCATTTTTGCGCAAAAAATAAAAGGCTGTAAATTAATAACATTAATTTACAGCCTAAACATTCAATTGTACCTTTTAAATTAGATATTACTTTTATTAATCCTATAAAAAATAATATATCATAAATTCAAATAATAGATTTTAATTTATATAAAACCATAAACAACCTATATCTTGCTTTAAAAACAAGATAAGAAAGCCTAATCAAAAAATCACTTTGCAGATTTATCGATAGAATATATTATGGTATTTTTTATGGAGTTTAACTAAAAAAGTTAATAGTTTTATATATCATATCTATATTTTTATTATTATATAAAATAATGCTCTAAAAGGTAAAATCAAAGTCTGTAAATATGTCATTCTTATCATTTAATAAAAAATCCCATAGCAAATTATCCTAATTAGATAGGATAAATAAAAAATATATCTTTTCATGCTATTTTGATCGATTTTTTTAATTAGATAAGAAATAACATAATCATTTTCTCTGACCTCTCCTTTCTTAAAGCAATTAAATTATACTAAAAAAATGTATTATTGTCAATTTGTAGAATTGTTTTATATGTGATTGCTTTGCAAATGTTCTTAAGAGTTATATTCATTAGGAGTTATATTCATTAGGAGTTATATTAATTAGTACTTCTTTTATATAGTATACAAGTTTTCTTATTATATTTTATCTTGATAAATTAAATAGTCCCATTATGAGTTAACTCATAATGGGACTATCTAGTTTAATTATTTGCCTGAACAATAGCTTGTTATTTTTTCTGATTTTTTTCTATTGCATTTTGTAATTGAAGCTTCAAGTTATTATACTGATATAGTTTTAATTGTTAAAAACCTATTAATAATATTGTTATTTATAATAATACTCTAGTTTTCTACTTCTTCAATATAATGATTTCCGTTTACGCGAAAATAACCTATGAAATTTTTGTACTCATCATAAAACATACTTTTTTCTTCACTATTTAGAAGTTCTGGATTTTTCACTAAAATTGATGCAGTGACACCTAATCTACTTCCAGGTTTGATTAATACATTTTCTTGATTATACTTTAAACTTTGATCAATATCGAAAAAAGCATCTGCAAATTCTGGTTTGAAAAATAAATAGAAATAGAAAGAAATAGGTTCATCAGTTGTGTTTTTGAATTTTATTTTATATGTAACTTTAGAATACTTATTGTCTTGTGTCCCATCCTCTTTATCGCTTCCATATTTTAGATTAATTTCAGGTTCTTCAAAAACTATATCAACATAATTATTCAATCCTGAGTAATCTGGATTATCTTTGTTGCTATTGATATACTCAAAAGTAAAAGGAGTTAAATTTTTTGTTTCATCGACATTCTCTTTAATATCTATTTTTTTGAAATAAATAATAGCTATAATTATTACTATGGCTAAAGTAAAAATCATAATTCTTTATTTATTTTTCAAATAATCACCTCATATAACTCTAGTAAGTTTCAACAAATCTTGCGTTGTTTTGCCATTTATAATTTGCTATAAAACTAAGATAGTCATAATCCATATAATGATTTGCATACTCACCATCAGCATGATTTTCAGCATCAAAAACTACAACATAATCAAGATTACCATCATCATTAACAAAGTTTGTTGATGTCCATCTATAATAATATGGATCGGTTACAATTAACTATACAACTAAATTAAGGTCATGTAAACTAAAAATAATATATTAAAAGGAGAATCGTTTATATGACTAAACGAGAAAGAAGAATCTATACTGATGAATTCAAAGCACAAATGGTCAAATTATATGAAAATGGTAAATCTAAAAAAGATATAATTCGTGAATATGACTTAACTCCAACTGCCTTTAATACATGGATTAAAAGAAGCTAGAATACTGGTTCTTTTAAAGAAAAAGACAATCGCTCACCTGAAGAAAACAAGTTGATTAAACTTAGAAAAGAGGACCAACAATTAAAAATGGAAAATGATATTTTAAAGCAAGCGTCACTGATATTAGGACGAAAGTAAATGTGATTAGAAATAATGCTCACAAATACAGTGTATCAGCAATGTGTAATGTAATACAACTCCTTATAGCACCTATTATTATGAGTCTAAAACCAAAGAAACAACTGATAAAATCACACCTATGTAATTGAAATATTTAAGTCAAGTAGAAACAACTATGGAACTAGAAAAATTAAAGTAGAACTTGAGAAACTAGGGTTAGTTGTATCCAGACAAAAGATTAGTAGAATTGTGAAAATCAATGGATTATTATATAATTACACAGTTGCCCAATACAAACCTCATATTAATAAATGCAATGAATCAAAGATTTCCAATGAATTAAATAGAGAATTTAATAGGGAAATCATTGGTCATAGTATAGGTCCAAACAAAGATGCAAGCCTTGTATACCGAGCTTTCTCTAGCATTAGAACAAATCTTAAATCTATTACAATGTTTCATACTGATAGAGGTAATGAATTTAAAAACAAAGTGAGTGATGAGGTTTTAGATACCTTTAAAATCAAAAGATCATTAAGCATGAAAGGATGCCCCTATGATAATGCTGTAGCTGTAGCTACATTTAAAATATTTAAGACTGAATTTACCCAAAATTATCACTTTAATAATCTGGATGAACTAGATTTCATGCTATCAGATTATATTAATTGGTTTAATAACATTAGGATTCATTCAACACTGGGGTATTTAAGCCCTAGAGAATATAAACTACGTAACCTTAAAAAACTGTCTAATTCAGTGTTGGAAATCCAGGTGCAAGTTACTTTACTCAAGCTTAAACCTTTGTAGAAGTTACTCTATGTTTAACCACCACATCATCATAAGTAGAATCAGTTGAAATATATAGGTCAATAATAATTTGTTTAAATTCTTGATGATACCTATTACTATTTTAATTTTTACTCATAATGACACATACTTTCAAATATTACTATATCTTACTTTTTGCGTTTAGCTTTTATACTAATATCCCTCTTTTTTAATTGTTTTTATTATTAGATAAGTACAAACTCCCATTATACTTGCTAAATAATAGATACTATAGATTATCATACTATAGTAACTAAATTCAGCAGGCTCACTAGCCCCTAAGACCATAGCTACAATGGTAGTTATAATGACACCTAACAAGTATATCCCAATAAACAACAATATAAGCTTTATTAATTTTGGCATATCAATTCCTCCTAGTGTTACTTTTAATATTTATATATGCAATAGCTTTAATGCTAATTACATTTTATATTATTAAAATAATTTCAGCACTATATTAATACTAATTATTGAAATCTCAACAAATTTTTAATTAAAAATTTGTTGAGATTTCTTGCCAATTACTATATATTACTATAGTAAAAACTGTAAGTAATGAACTAGTGAAATCATAAAATTAGTAATAATAATTATACTATTTTTAATAAGTTAATATATCATTTAACCAAATTTGTGTTGACTTCTTTATAGTTCCTGAGAATGTAGGAGTAAATGTAATTGAGCCTTTTCCAATAGCAACTGAAATACCACCAACTATTTGTTTATGACCGTATTGCCCTATTATAGTAAATTTTGCACCTTCTGGTACTGCTGATTTTGCATTCCCGACCTTTTCCCAAATTCTCCCATTAGCTGATACATCATTCATTTTTGGATCCCAATTTCCTGAGACACCATAAAGATTCCATTCAGTTGAATATAATTCCGTATGCCATCCTTGATTAGCAGGTGTATAATGGTCCACATAAAATCCTTTATCTATATAGTTATCAAAGTAACCAGCTGTATGAGATATTCCTAAACCATCTGTTAATGTGTAGTTTGGCATTACAGTCCAATTAAAATTAAAGCCTAAAATTTTATTACATTCTGATGAAGTTGAAACATCACTTACATCTAGTGATGTTTCAAGTATACCCGTATCTAGGTAATCTGTAGCTTCAAAATCTGCACTACTAGTAGATACCTTTTCTTCTTCTGTTTTTACTACAATAGAAGAGTCAAAGTTAGTTAAATAATCTATACCATTATTATTAATATAATTTAACAGATCTTCCTTTTTATTAAACTTTTTCAAGTTATCATACTCTGATTTAGTTAATTTGATAACCTTAGTTTCTTGAACTATAGTATTGGTATCTTGAACTTTAAAAGATGAATCTTTTGCTTTTTCACTTGTAACAAAAAGGTCATATGATTGGCTATACTTAAGCAATACTCCATTATTTTTTATAATATCTTTCAGTTCTTTTTCAGTTAAAAAACTCAGTAGAGTTTTATTATAACCTGCTTTTTCCAACTGATTACTGTAGACTTTAAGGATTGAATCTTTGCTCATACTATCGATGTCTTCCACTGTTTTAGACTCGGCAAAACTTGTAATGGTTACTGATACAAATAGAATTGTGATAAACATAAAAACAAATAACTTTTTCATAATATCGCTCCTCATATAATATTAATTCCTAAACTATTAAACCTAATAGTTTTTTAGTTGATAAAATACTTATACTATACATTGAAAAATGTTATAATAACATTGTAAATTAAATATAGTCTTTTAACTCTACTCGACTTGCTGGCCGGCAATCATTTGAGTTTTAAGGCTATTTTTATTTGGGTCTTTATTTCTGAACATAGTCTCACCTCCTTAAAATACTTTTTATAACAATGTTCCATATTTACATATTAGATAGAATGTTTCTATCCCCTTATACCTCCATCATCATCACTATTTGTATGCATTTCTATATCATATCCATTTTGTATGTCCCCTGCATCCATTTTGTTTTCACTATGATTTTCTATTCCCATAGAGATGTTAGATGTTAATCCCAACATAATAATAAAAGCTATTAATTTTTTCATATTAATTAATCCTCCTTATTTTATATTTAATTCATATCCTTTATTGAAAGCTTGTAACGACTCTTTCTCTTTACCCACCTTCATTAGTAGATTGCCTTTTTTTAAATAAACATCTACTAAATCTTTTTTTCTCTGAGTACTTTTCAATACATCAATTAGGCTTGGAAACTTCTCTAAAGCACTTTTATCATCTTCTTTCTTTATGTAGTAATCAATATATAAGTTTAAACCCTCAATTATGTACTTCTTTAATCCTTTTATCTTACTAAATTCTAGTGCTTCTTCAAGCACTTCTAACGCCTTACTTTCTTCATCTACAAGTAAATAATATTTATGCAATTCATATAATGTAGAAGGAAGATCTTCAGGATTATAACTTACTTTTAACTGCTTGGCTTCTAGTAAATGTTCATATGCCTTATCAAGTTGGTCTGTCTTTAAATATATATACCCAAGATTATTTTCTATCTGAGCTTTTATAGTAGGTTGATATTCGTTATCTAGTACATTATTAGATTCTCTTAAAATACACAGAGCATCTTCATATTTATTTGCTCTTATTAGAGTAGATGAAAACTTAATAAGACTCTTTGCATATCTTTCTTTATCGGAAACTTCCTTATCTATTTTACATACTTCATCAGCATACCTTATAGCTAAATCAGAATTCTTCATATCATTATGACATGCTGCTAAATTAAAATATATATTACTTTTTAGTTTTAAATCCTCTACATCTAATTTGCCATAGAAAGACAATGCTCTTTGATAATTATTTAACGAAATTTCATACAACCCTTTTCGGTAATATACATTACCTAACTTCACTAGACTTATAGATAATTTCCTATAGTCTTTAATTTCATAAAAATAAAGTATAGCTGAGTCTATGTATTTCTGGGCCTTATCAAATTTTTTAATTGAAAGATATGTTTGTCCGAGTATTAAATTTGTTTGGCCAAGCATTTCAATCAAATTATATTCATCTGCATATCTAAATATATTCTCACTAAGCTCCAATACACGTTCAAGATTTAGTAATACTGCTTGACTTTTCATTTCTTCTATCCATAGCTTACAATATCTCTCTACTTGTTGCAGTTCAGTCTCTAATAAGTACTCTAAATTAATATCAAGCTTCTCCGCTAAATACTCTAATAATTTCAAATTGGGACTTCTTTTATTATTCTCAACTAAACTCAAATGTGCTTTAGACACAAAATCTCCAGCTAGCTCCCTTAAAGACATCTCTTTTCCTTGTCTTAATTGCTTTACCTTCTCACCTAAACTTAAAACTACCATGTATCCACCAACCCATTGTTTCCATTTTTGTTTATTTATAGTATTTCTTTTGTTAACTAAATTGTATCATGCCTTATAAAAAAGTAAATAGGTTTATTTTGTCTATTATTGTCGAATCCAAAGCATTTATCGTACTCCTTGGCTTAATATCAATGATTATGCAACCTAAATCTTCTATATGTTACTTTAGTACTACATTTTCAAGTCCATTTTTTTAGTTTACAATATTTTTTTCACAAATTTGATATTTTACTAACTAGAGAGTATCATTGTGAATTCATAGATTGTTTGAACACTAAAAAATATGTACTGCATAACCTCAAAAACTGTCTAATTTAATGTCGATAATTCACTATTATTTTATTGAAGTGCTCATTTTAATTATGTCCATCAACTTCCATAAGAGATTTTATATCTTCTAAATTAAATTTATAATTAATGAATTTATAGTAATAATGTTTTTTGCCTTCACTATCATATAAATAAACGTAATTATCACCTCTTATTTCTAACATTATAGCGCCATAAAAAGTAAAAATAGGATTTGCCCGACCTAAATCAGAATGAAAATTAGATATAATCCTTCTTATGTTTTTTTTAGATAGAAATTCGTAAATATTCTCTATATCTCTATTCTCCTCTACTTCTATGGTTTCCTTTTCTCCAGTAACAGCATCATACTTTATAATACTTAGACTTGGAAATTCTTTAATTGAACTTTTGCTTTGCATCTCATTTTTTAATGTTGTTGGTAAGTGAATATATAAAGTACTTATTAAAACAACAAAGCATATTAGAATTGCAAAAACATATCTTTTCTTCATTTAAAACTTCCCCTTTTCCAATTTCAATATTTCCTAAACTTATATCATATGTTTAAATATAACAGGTAATCTTTGTAATTTCAAAGACTACCTGCTACATTGATTTTACTCCTGACATTAGTTTTCTATATCTATCTCTTATTCTATTCATCTAGATAATCTATAACTGGGACAGTCCTCTCAATATATAGCCCATTATAGTAGTTATATTTGTAAGCATCATAAGCTTTTGTTCTCATATAACTAGTGTCATAATAATGTTCACAAATTAATCATAGTAAAATGTTTCATACCCTAATGTTTCATATTTTGATTTTTCTATAACTTGCTCCATCTCTTTAACAATTTTCTTCCATACATCATTATTAGAAGAAAGATAATTTCCCTTTAAAATGTAATTCTCATTATTTTGAATAATATCTTTATAATCACTGATGAGTTCTTTTATTTTTATTAGTACTTGATGTTCATTTTCTGTAAGTTCATAACCTTTATCACCTGCATCATAAGCTCTCTTATTTAGATATTGATAAAAATAGTAATAAATATTCAGATTAATATCTTTAGCAGTTGATTCGAAATTACTGTCATTTAATCTCTTATATAATAGTGCTAATTCATTGTAATTAATAGAAAATTCTCTGTATCTTTCTATAATTTCATTTACATTAGCCTTTGTTATTTTTTTGTTTTCAATTATTTGTTCTAATAACTTTTCAGTATCGTTTAAACCCGTTTTTATAAATCTCATTTTTTCATTTATACTCTTATCTATATATTTTTCATATTTAGACGCCTCAACACTAATATTAAAATATAAATATGAAAGCAAAACTATAATAGTGGCTAATAATATTATTACTTTCATATGATTACTTAGCTTATTACTTTTATTATATTTATCCATATCTATCCTCCAAGATAATAGTTTAACTTATAACAAATGCACCTCTCAGACTCAACTCTTAAAATTGTATCAGTAGCAAATCCTATTCTCATACTAGAATTTTTAGAGTCTTCAAATTCAGGATTTATTTCACAAGGGATATGCTTTTTATCAATTTTTTTGCATATCCTCATTGAATTTTAACAATATTTGTTCTATATCATATCCGATTTCCCTTGTAATTTCATAATCAACAAGTTCCCTTGACGTTTGATGAATTGTTATTATCAAATTTTGATATGTAATTGTCATAAAATCACTTAATCTTTTTAAATCTGAATCAATTAGATTATTATCATGACCTGGCATAAAGAAAACAACATCATTTCCTATGTTTGTTGATGTATACGCAATGTTAATAGAAATTAACATATCATTATTATGACTTTTAAAGCAAAGTATATCTTGGGTTGTTTTCGAATCATTATCAGGTAATGTTATCCAGTCCCTTTTTCCAAAAGTATACTTCTTACCTAAGCCTACTGTCGTTTTGCCATCAGAACTATAGATCATATCACATTCATCTATCTTTAAATTATCTTTGATGAACATGACTATTTTTCTAAAGTCATTATAAGTAAAAGTGGTTTCCTCAACATCATTGTTTACAGTATCTTCTTCAATATTATATTTGCTGTTATGTTCCTCGATATTGTTTGTGATATCTTTCTTTTTAGTATCATTGTTACATGATGTGATAAATACTACACTAAAGATTATCATGATAATTATGACTTTTTTACTCATTACTTACTCCCCCCTTTCATATAAGTCAATAGCTAGTAGTAAAAAATGGATATCTAAGCGATAACATTTTTTTCTTTTTTTTACATATATAATCAGTTTCATTAACTTAATTGTAACATATATTTACTAATTATAAATGAGCTTAATTTATATAGATTTTTCGACTTAAAAGCTTTTTTTATATTAAATGACTTGATATCAATAGTTCTTCATATTAAATCTTGTATATGTTACTATGGTACTATATTTTTATTCCCAATGATAATAATTATCATTTACAACCAAGTGATCTTATGATAAAATTATTGATGGCGTATTCACAGGATATAATACCGCGGCAAATATATTCTTGAGTATGGAGGTAATTAAATGGCAAAAATGATGGAACCTAGATTTAAACAATCTAGACGTCTAGGATTAAACGTTTGTGGACATCCTAAAGCAATGAATAGGGCTGGAGCAGGAACAAGTAGAGCAGATAGAAAACTATCTGATTATGGCTCCCAGTTATTAGAGAAGCAAAGGTTAAGAGCATATTATGGAGTTATGGAAAAGCAGTTTAGAAGAAGATATGTAGATAGGGCTATGAAATCAGAAGGTATTACTGGTAATGTATTAGTCCAACTGCTTGAAAGAAGATTAGACAATATGGTTTATAGAATAGGATTTGCTTCTTCTATTCGTCAAGCAAGACAAATGGTAAACCATGGACACATATTAGTAAATGGTAAAAAGGTCGACAGACCTTCCTATGAAATAAATCTAAACGATACTATAACTATCAGAGAGAAATCTAGAAAGAACGATATGTTTGTAGATAATTTTGTTAATGGCTATAGTTTTGTATTAGATTATATTGAAAGAGATGTTGAGAATTTCTCAGGTAAGCTTGTTAAAATGCCAAGTAGAGAAAACATTCCTATAGATATTAACGATCATCTAGTTGTAGAGTATTATTCAAGCATGTAAGTGAGAAGAACGTATACTTTTGTGCGGTTTCTTTATATAAATATATAAATGAAAATCCCCTTTCCAAATAATTTGGAAAGGGGATTTTATTATTAAAACTCATAAATATTTAATCAAAATATTCATTTTCTAGAATAGACATTATCATCATTGATCTATACTTATCTTCTACTCTTTTACATTCTCTCAGCATTCCTTCAACTGTAAATCCAGCTTTGATGTATAAATTTATAGCCTTGGTATTGTCTTCATATACATCTAACCATAATCTATGAGATTTAAGCTTTTCAAATGCAAGCTCCTTAATTAGATTTATACTTTCTTTTCCATATCCTTTTCCTTTCTGAACTATGGCTATTCGTCTAAACTCTGTGCTTTTATCCTCTCCTTTTAATCCTGCCAACAATACATATCCGATGATCTCTTTGGTATCTTTCCTTTTTATTACAATATGTAATTCATCCTCATTATTAATAGATTCCCTATGGCGCTCTTTAGACCATGAAAATATATATTTCTTATTATCTTCTAAACCCTCTATTTTCAGTACTTCATCTAAATCATTATATCCTGTTTTATAAAAAAATAGTCTTTCTGACTCAATAATAGAGTTTCCCAATAAAATCCCCCCTTATCATACAAAATGACAGCTACTCCTATTAACATTATGCTCTATATTTATAATATAACATACACTATCTAATTTAAAGTTTTCTTATCCATAGAGGAAATTACATATTTATAAATTAAAGATATTTGACAGAATTGAATCCTATATTAATATTTTTCTTCCTAAAAAGGACCAAAATTAATCAATACAGAGATTGCTACAAGTAAAGCACCCATAACCGTCCATACTAAAAATAATGGTATCATCCATTTCGCCCATTTCTCCCATTTGATTCCACCAATTGCTATTGCTGCCATGAAATAGCCTGAAGTTGGAGAAATTACATTAGAAAATCCATCACCAAACTGAAAAGCTAATACTGCTGACTGTCTGGTTATACCTACTACATCTGCCATTGGCGCCATAATTGGCATTGACACTGCTGCCTGACCGCTTCCCGATGGAACAAATATATTTATACAACTTTGTACTATAAACATTCCAATTCCACTTATAGCGGAAGGTAATCCTTGTACTATACTTGCCATACCATATATGATTGTATCCATAATTTTTCCTTCTTCCATTACTACCATAATAGAAGTTGCTAATCCAATAACTAAAGCACCATAAACTAATTCCTTTGCTCCTCCCACAAAGTTTTCAGCTATTTCGTTAATTTTTTGTCCACCTACAACACCTGCAACTATGCCTATTATTAAGAACATTGCTGTCAATTCAGTAATATAAAAGTTCAATTCAACTACACCAAAGGCTAATATAGCTAATCCTATCACTAATACTAACATTACTAATTTATGTCTACCATTAAATTTAGGAATTTCTTCCAGATTGAAATTCTTATGATGTTTTTTGTCTTCTTCATACATAGGACTAAGAGTTGGATCTTTCTGAATCTTACTAGCATATCTATATACATATATTATTGTAACTCCTAATATTAATACATAACTAATTAATCTAAATCCTATTCCAGAGAATAATGGTAATCCTGCTATTCCCTGAGCAATACCTACAGTGAATGGATTTAAAAATGCTCCTGCAAATCCTGCTCCTGCTCCTAATAAAACCATTGCCGTACCTGTTATAGTATCGAATCCAAGGGCAAGAGCCAAGGATATGACTATTGGATAGAAGGGGAGCATTTCCTCAGCAGATCCTAACATAGCTCCTGCCAGTGAGAAAATAAGCATAGTAACTGGTATTATTAATTTTTCTTTCCCTTCCATTTTTCTAACTATCTGACCTATTCCAGCATCTATTGCTCCAGTTCCTTGAAGAATTCCAAATGATCCCCCAATCATTAACACGAAGAATATAATATATCCAGCCTTCTCCATCCCCTTTGGAATTGCCTTAAATAATCCAAATGGCGATACAGGGCTTTTTTCAACACTATGATAACTATCAGGCACAACGAAAATTCTACCTGTTTCTGCATCTTCTGCTCTATCAAATTCACCTGCTGGTACTACATAGGTTAATACTACCACCAAAATAATTATGAAAAATAACAATGCATAAGTATGTGGAATTTTAAACTTCCTCATTATTTATCCCCCTCTAAACAAAATTTTTCTACTAAATCAAAGTAAATTTCTGATGCCATAATAATTTCATCAATATCACAAAATTCATCATTTGCATGGGCTTGATTAATATTACCTGGACCTAGTATTATTGCTTTAGTATGTGCATTATTGCTCAATAAAGCGGCATCACTCCATGCTGGAAAATCCCTAGCTTCAAGCTTCTCTCCCTTAACTTTTTCTAAAGACTTTAACGCCTCTACTACCAGTTTATGGTCTCTTTCAATGCTATGGGGTGTATTAATCATAGAAGCCGTAGCTTCTCTCATTCCTCTTAGTTCGAAAGAACCTCCCACTGAATCTACAGCTCTCTGAGCAATCTCTTTTATTTCTTCATGAACTTCCTCTAAAGTCTCACTTGGTAACCATCTTCTATCAATTTGAACAGTACATCTATCGGGAACTATATTTGGGTCATCTCCACCCTTTATCACTCCTACGTTGATTGTTCCATTCCCTACTAAATCAAATTTTCTATCCTCTATCTTTGGTGAAAGCTCTTTATATACCAATCTATTGAACTCCGAAGCAGCATATATAGCATTTATTCCTTCTTTTGGTCTACTACCATGGGTTGACCTTCCTTGAAATGTGACCTCTATCCATTCCATGCCTTTATGTGCTATTGAAACTCTTAACTCTGTGGGTTCCCCTATTACAGCCATATTAGGTATGAGTCCTCTATTAATTAATCTTTCTGTTCCCTTTGATCTTTCTTCTTCATCAATTACACCTGCAAACATGACTCCTTTTTCTAATTTTACATTGGCCCTTTTCATAGCAATTACAGCAGAAAGCATTGCAGCTATTCCACCTTTCATATCTGCAGAGCCCCTTCCATATATTTTGCCATTTTTTATATATGGATTAAATGGCTCATAATCCATAGTAAATCCAGGAATTGTATCTATGTGACCATTAAACATTAATTCTATCCCATTTTCTTTGCCATATAATCTTCCGTATACATTTGACCTATTAGGTTCTATCTCTTCTGTTTCAACTTCTATCTCTTCCTTCTCTAAAAGATCTTTAATATATTCTGCTACTTTGGATTCCTTATCTGCTGTATCTTTATGCCCCTCAATTGACACAAGCTTTTTCGTAATTTCAATTATCTCGTTTTTACTAACATAATCTGATATCCTCACTCTTATCCCCCTATTCTTTTTTAATGTTTACGTGTTTAATTATATCAACATGTTGATTAAAAAAACTTATTTTTATTTCATTTTTGATCACCCCCTATACAATAATTTTACATTATGTTTATAAGTTTAAACATATAAACATATTTGACAAACAAACCCTTTTTTAATTTTTATGCAACCTAGATTAATAAAATGCTAAAAGCTTATCAAGCTTAAAATTGATTGAGCTAAGGAAGTCAATACATATCCATTAACTGAATAAAATATCTCCTTACCTTCTTTTCTAGACACTAGAATTCTAGCACGCTTCATAATCTGTAGATGATGAGATATCGTTGGTCTAGAAACTGTGCAATGGGCTGCAATTTCATTTACATTCATCTCTTGATTTTTTAATAGCCTTAATATATCCAATCTAGTTTCATCAGCTAAAGCTTTAATTATTTCTATGTCTATATTATTTTCATTAATTCCCGACATATGCCCACCTACTATCTATACATAAGCATTACTTTTTAAACAAATCTTAAAATGGACCATATTTAATAATGCTTGCTATAATTAGTAATATACTTCCCTCAACACACCATATTATAAATAATGGTGCCATCCATTTGGCCCACTGCTTCCACTTAATACCTCCTATAGCCAATGCGGCCATAAAGTATCCAGAGGTTGGACTAATTATATTAGAAAAACCATCCCCGAACTGAAATGCCAGTACTGCCGTTTGTCTCGTAACTCCAGATATATCAGCCAGTGTTTTCATAATTGGCATTGTGACTGCTGCTTGACCACTTCCTGATGTTATAAATAAGTTAATTAAACTCTGAGTTATGAACATAGCTACAGCACTAATCTTAGGTGTTAATCCACTGATAGTCTTAGACAAATAAAATATTATAGTATCCATAATATTTCCATATTCCATAACTACAGAAATAGACTTAGCTAATCCTATTATTAAAGCACCATATACCAAATTAGAGGCTCCTTTAACAAATTCAGATACAATTCTTCCCGATTTGAGTCCCCCAACTAATCCTGATACTATACCCATCATTAGAAATGTAGTTGATATTTCAAGTACATAAAAATTCCATTTAATTACTCCAACTAATAAAAATACCAATGATAGAACTATGACCAAAGAGACTCCAATCTGTCTATTAGAAATTGATGGAAGATTATCTATATTAAAATTAATATTATCATTATTTACATTATTTAGTCCAGTCTTACTTCTAATTTTACTTGCATATCTATAAACATATATAATTGCAGTTGACACAAATATAAAATACGCTATTACTCTTAAAAACATTCCTGAAAAAAAAGGAAGTTCTGAAACTCCTTGAGCTATGCCTGTTGTAAAAGGATTTAAAAATCCTGCCACAAAACCTGAGCCAGTTCCTACAAGTACCATTGCCACACCAGTTATTGTATCAAACCCCAGAGCTAAAGCAAGAGTAATGAACATTGGATACAATGGTAATGCTTCTTCAGCAGTCCCAAAAACTGCCCCTGCCAGCGAAAACATAATCATAACCACAGGAATAATATTTTTTTCTTTACCTACATATTTTTTTGCAGTATTACTTATCAATGTATTGATTGTACCAGTTGCATTAATAATACCAAAGCTACCTCCTGTTAAAAGCACGAATATTATTATATCGCCAGCTTTCATCATCCCTTCAGGTATAGCCTTAAATAAACCAAATATTGAAACTGGAGTTCTTTCAATTGTCCTATAGCTATCGGGGACAACATACCTTATACCTGTTTCAATATCTATTTGTCTTTCAAAGTTTCCTGCAGGGATAATATATGAAGATGCTCCCAATATTAATATAATAATGAACAACAATACATAAGTATTTGGTATTCTAGCTTTCATACATATTCCCCCGTATGCATAATTTATCATGTTTAAACATATCAACATATCCTTTACTTACATTATTCTACAAATAATGCACATTCCCTTCTTTTTCTCTAAAAAAATAAAAATCTTTCGATGAATTACAAAAAAAGCAGCGAAAAATTCGCCACTTTTTATACTTATACTATATAACTATCAATACTTTTCTTCATAGTTCCAGTTTCCATAAAACGTTGATGCCACGACAATGCTTCACCGAGTAAAATTGGTACATGTTTATTTTTACCCTTGCATGCCCTATTAAAATAATCCCATAGCATACCTTTATAGACAGGGTGAGCACAGTTTTCAATAATTATCTTTGCTCGTTCCTTTGGTGATCTTCCCCTTAAATCAGCAATGCCATTCTCAGTTACTATTACCTGCACATCATGCTCTGAATGATCACTATGGGAAATCATTGGAACAATCGTTGAAATATTACCACATTTTGCTATTGACTCAGTTGTAAATACAGAAATATATGCATTTCTTGTAAAATCACCAGAACCCCCTATTCCGTTCATCATTCTACTACCCATAATATTAGTTGAGTTAATATTACCATAAATATCTGCTTCAATAGCTGTGTTTAAAGCTATAATTCCTAATCTTCTAATTACCTCTGGATTATTACTGATTTCTTGAGGTCGTAAAATTATCTTTTCTCTGTATTTCTTAATATTTCTATAAAATCTATCTAAACCTTCCTTTGATGGAGTTATGGATGTGCTCGATGCTATTTTTACCTTACCTGCATCTATGAGGTCAAAAACAGAATCTTGAATAACCTCAGTATATAACTGTATATTTTCAAACTTAGAGTCAACCAAACCTGCCAATACAGCATTAGCAACAGATCCTACTCCAGATTGTAATGGCAATAGATTCTTAGGTATTCTACCATATTTCACTTCTTCTTCTAAGAAATCAATCAAATTTCTAGCCATTTTTTTACTCACTTCATTTACTTGTGCAAGGGGTCTTACGTTATCATTTATATCTGTTATAACTATAGCTTCAATTTTATTCTTATCAATTGGAATATAGTTAGTTCCAATTCTATCTGATACGTTCTCTATGGGTATAGCTTTCCTATTAGGTGGTTTTTCTGGCGAATATATATCATGAATTCCCTCTAATTCCAGTGGTTGACTTGTATTTATTTCAATTATTACCTTATTCGCTTTTGATACTATTGTAGGAGAGATTCCTACAGATGTGGACGGTATTATATTACCTTCCTCTGTGATAGCGATAGCTTCAATTATTGCTACATCTATGTCTCCTAAAAAGCCATAGTTTATATATTGGGCTACATGACTTAAATGCATATCTATATATTGAATTTCCCCAGAATTGATTCCATTTCTACAGTCTCTTTGAGTTTGATAAGGCAATCTTTTATATATCATATTTTCTTTAGCTAATGCCCCATCTAATTCATCTCCCACAGAAGCCCCAGTAATCAAACAGATTTTGAAATTTTCTTTTGATTTCTTAATTCTTTTAGCTAAAGCCATAGGAACTGCTTTGGGATACCCTGATGGAGTGAAGCCACTGGTGGCTACAGTCATATTATTCTTGATAATTAATGAAGCTTCATAGGGGCTTGTGACTTTTTCTATAAGGTCGCTATTTCTGATTCTCTCTTCTAGCATTGCAATTCACCTCACAAAAGTCCTTTATTAGATTAAAATATTCTTTCTAGTTGAATAATTAGCTAATCACATACAACTTCAATATTTAATTACTCAATTATAGATATTACTTTTTTGTGTTGTTAAACTCTTTCTTTACAGCTTTTAAAAGACTATCATCTTTGATTACATCTATAGCAGTTAATACTAATGCTCCTATTGCTTCTCTCATTCCCTTATATGCTCTGTTTTTTATTGTTGCTTGAGCAAATTCTCTCGTATGAGCAATTATTTCTTCATCACTTATAGAAAAATGTGGGTGAATACTAGGGCATACATGAGATACATTTCCCATATCTAATGAGCCATAGCCCTCCCTAGGCTCATTAATCTCTTCTGCCCCCATGTCTTTCAATCTACTACAATACAACTCTGAAAGAGTATGATTCGTAACCAAATTATCATAGGACGCTTCATAGTTAGTTATTTCCAGCTCAGTCCCCGATGCCAGTGCTGCTCCGTTAGCACAGTTTTTAACCTTCTCCACTAATTCTTCTAGATAGGTTTTAGTTCTAGCTCTAACATAAAACTGTGCTATAGCAAGGTCAGGTACAATATTTGCAGCCCTTCCTCCATCTTTGATAATTCCGTGAATTCTAGCAGTTGATTTTATATGCTCTCTTAAAGCATTTATATTATTAAAGGTATTTATTGCTCCATCTAAAGCATTTATCCCTTTCTCAGGATGGGCAGCTGCATGGGCTGATTTCCCCTTAAATGTAAACTGTATAGCTTGAAGAGCTAAAGATGCTCCACTTTTAGTATGAGTATGATTGGGATGGGTCATCATCGCTACATCTATATCATTAAATGCCCCATTATCCGCCATTATTACTTTACCGCCACTGGTTTCCTCAGCTGGAGTACCAAATACAACTACTCTACCACCTATTTCATCTAGGAATTTACTTAGAGTAATTCCTGCGCCTGTACTTGTAGTTCCTAAAATATTATGTCCGCATCCATGTCCTATCTCTGGTAGCGCATCATATTCTGCTAGATATCCAATTGTAGGACCTTCTTTACCACTATCAAATTCTGCTCTAAAAGCTGTTTCCATACCCATATATCCCTTTTCAACATTAAAACCATATTTTTTTAGTAATTCAATATGGGCAGCGCTAGATTTTATCTCTTCATATCCTAGTTCGGGATTATTATATATATACTCGCTTAATTCTTTTAATTCATCCATAATCTCATTAATAGTTTGTGTAACTTTATCAATCATGCTATACCTCCTTGTTATCCAATAAATTGTCTACTTGCAAATTACTCATAATTTTCAAATCTTACATCCTATATAAGAACAACATATGAAACAACCTTTTAAAAAAGCTCCCTCATTTATTTAATTCATTTCTTCGAATAACTTTCCCCAGTCTATTTTCTAAAATTTTATTATTTTCTACAGCTATCTTTCCATTCAATATAACATAGTCAATACCCTTAGGCGGTAAATTTGGTTCTTCAAATGTTGCTCCATCAATGATGGTATCAGGATTAAAAATAACTATATCTGCGTCCATACCTTCTTTAATATTACCTTTATTCTTTAATCCAATTCTTTTAGCAGGAACAATTGTCATTTTTTTTAGGGCATCTATTAAAGTAAGCTCTTTTCTATCCCTAACAAATCTACCCAATACCCTTGGAAATGTACCTGAACCCCTTGGATGTCCTTGTCCACGTCGGAATAATCCATCACTGGCAACTGACACAAACGGAGCCTTTATAGCTTCAATAACCTCTTCTTCCTCCATAACAAATGCAACAACCAGCATCTGGGGATATTCTTCTCTTACTTTATAGAATAATTCCTTATCGCATCTTACTCCTTTATATGGATCTTCAGTTAATAGGATGCTGTCATAGGATTTATTCCATAATTCAAAGCAACCCTCATCAAATACAGCTGAGCCAATATAGGTACTAAAAGCATTGTATGGATAACAATCTGCTGCCACATCAATTCCTTCATCTATAGCTGACTGTATAATATTCAGAGACTCTTTCATCATTCCAAAGGCAGTGCAACTTCCAATATGGGATATCTGCATAGGCTGCTTAGTTATCTTAGAAATCTCAATCATTTCTTTTATTGAATCTATACCATATTTTGCATCCTTTCTATAATGGGCTGATAGTAATATATCCTCATCCTTAACTGCCTCACAGAGGGAAATAATCTCATCAATCGTAACTCCAGGTGAGTACTCTAACCCAAAGGATATCCCTATTGCTTGATTATCAATAACATCGTGAATAATCATTCTTTTCATTTTTTCTATTTCTTCCTTTTTTGCCTCTCTATATCTATCATTTATTCCTACTTTCTCTCTTAAATAGTTATGTCCAATAAAAGATAGATAGTTTACTGGTGCCCCATTCTTATCAATAAATCCAAAGAAATCATCTAAGCTTTGTCTATTATTACCGCAACATCCACTGACGCAGGTGGTGGCTCCCATAGTTAACATCCTATTTGCTATATCGTAATCGTCTCCATCAGCACTATTACCTATTACTTCTTCATGCATATGTATATCAATAAATCCTGGAGAAATCACTTTCTCTTTAGCATTTATTTCAATCTTTCCTTCATCCGATAACGAACCTATAGCTTCAATTTTCCCATCTCTAATACCGATATCCTTTATATCAGACCTGCCTGTGTCAAAGTCAAATAATCGTCCATCTAATATTTTTATATCATACAAACAAACTACCCCCTCTAATATCTAATTCATTTATAGACTTTGTGAACATAGGGAGATGTCATTGCATTTAATGCAGCAACATAATCAAGTGTGAAGGAAATTTCATCCCCTACATCATATTCCTTCAAAGAATCTGTTATATCTACTATTAGATGATCACTACTTCCGCCTAAGATAGAAATTTCTTTTTCTTCTGGCCACATCCAGTCTATATCAATATCTTGCTTTCCAATGGCACAAATAGCCCTTTTAATTATTCCTCTATCTTCGAAATATGGTTTTTTGCCAAATGCATCTTTCCCAATTTTTCCTATGGGCTTAGATGGCTTCTCCTTTACCTCAACTATTTCTGTTACCAAACGAAATGCGTCTATATATGTATTGTCTATCCTAGTATTATTTATTTCTACAGTACCTAAAATAATAGAAGTCCCCAGTCTTAACTGATTTATCTCCTTAGGCATATTTTTCTGCTGAATAAGACTCATACTACTGGAATTACCTCCTGATAATATATCTAAAGTGATTCCAAATTTTTCTTTTATCTTAGTTTTTAAATTAACCAACTTGTTTAGATTTTTATCGCTTGGAATTACGCCACCAAAGCAGGACAAATTAGTTCCTAACCCAATAAGTTGTACTCCTTCAAGTTTAATGGTTTCCTCTACTACTTCCATTATTTCTTTTTCATTAAATATTCCTTCTCTAAGATCCCCTACATCAACCATAAGTATAATCTTATGAATTTTATTTAGCGACTCTGCAGCTTCTGATAAAGCTCGTATTGTTTTTATTTCTGAGTTCAAAGAAATATCAGCCAGTTCTACTACTTTTAAAGCTTTACTTATCATAGGTAATCTAAGTAGCATTTTAGTTGCTTTAATCTCCTGTATCATTTCTAGATTTTCAATTCTGGAATCGGCAATTATTTGTACCCCACCATCAAGCATTGCTTGAGCTATTTCCTTTGATCCGCAGGAAACCTTATTAACACCTACCACCTCTATATTAAACTCATTACATATTTCAGTTAATCGTCTTGAATTATGCCTTATTTTATCAAGGAATATCTCTAGCCTAGGGTATGCCATAATATACACCTCCCTACTTATATTAATTGAATTTTATATAGACAGGGCAAAGGCCCTGCCTATATCTACTAACTATTTCTGTATACCACAAAACTTAATTGCTATTTTTGTATATACCTCCACCATATTAATTAAATCCTTTATTGGAACTCTTTCATCCTTGGTATGAGAATAGGATATGTCTCCGGGGCCAACTACAACAGTAGGAATATTGGCGAAATTAGATAATAGGGCTGCATCCGTCCATCCTCTTTTCCTAGTTATATCAGGTTCTCTATTGATAACTTCCTTAAGGGCTTCTCTAGTAGCCATGACAATGGGTTCATCTGGTTGCGTCATCAAGTATAAATGATCTAATGTTAGCATATTATTCTCCATTCTAACAATCTCAGCATCAAATTCTGGATCTTCCTCTTTTATACTATCTATGATGCTTTGATATTCATTTAAGACTGATTCCACATCTTCACCTGGTATATATCTTCTATCTATCTTGATGGAACAGGAGTCTGCAACAGTACTAGGCTGACTTCCACCTTCTATCCTACCGAAGTTCATAACCGATGGTCCCATATATTCATTAAATCTATCTTTTAATTTAGGATATAGCTCTTCTTCAATCCTAGTTATAAGCTTTGCTGCCTTTGAGATAGCATTTATTCCTAAGTGGGGAACTCCTCCATGGGCTGCCTTACCTTTAATCTTAATTTCTAGCCACTCTAATCCTCTATGTCCAATTGCATATTCATAATTTGATGGCTCTCCTACTATTGCTCCATCAGCAGTTATTCCAGATTTAGCAAGATATTCAGTACCTTCGCTCTTCTCCTCTTCTCCAATTACCCCTGTGAAGATTATATCTCCTTTCAGTTTAACTCCAGATTTCTTTATAGCTAGCATTGAAGTTATCATGCAAGCTAGTGCACCTTTCATATCGTTTGTTCCTCGACCCCATATACAATCATCTCTTATTTCTGCTTTAAATGGGTCTATAGTCATGTTATAAGGGGGGACTGTATCAGTATGTCCATTGAATAATAGTGTTTTACCTGTACCATCACCTCTTAAATATGCTATAACATTTTTCCGTTCTCCATCTACAGTTTGTAATTCAGCCTCTAGCTCATTTTCTATACAATAACTGTGAATATACTCAGCTACTTCCTTTTCTCGATTTTTAATATCTTTATGACTAGGAATTTTTACTAGTTGCTGAGTTAGTTTAATTACTTCATCTTCTTCAAAATATTTATTTGTATCTATCAAACATATCACCCCCTGGGAAAAATCTATAACTACTCCTAGAAAGGTCCGTAATTTATAATGTTAGCAATTATTAAGAAAGTTGCCCCTACAACCAACCAAATGAGCATTAAAGGCCATAGGAATTTAACCCATTTTTCATAGTTGATTTTAGCTACAGAAAGAACTCCCATTAAAGCTGCAGAAGTTGGAATAATCGAGTTTGTAAATCCATCACCAAATTGATATGCCATAACAGCTGTTTGTCTAGTAACTCCTATTAAGTCAGCAAGAGGAGTCATAATAGGCATAGTAGTCGCAGCCTGGCCGCTACCTGATGGAATAAAGAAGTTTATAACTACTTGAACTACATACATTCCAAGTACAGATATTGTTTTTGGCAGATTTTGAATCATTAAAGCAAGACCATTGATAATTGAGTCAAGAATCATACCATCTTGCATAACCATTAATATACCTCTAGCAACACCAACAACTAATGCTCCAAATACTATTGATTTGGCTCCAGTTACAAATTCTTGAGCTATTCTACTAGGTCCAAGTCCTCCTAAGAACCCACCAATAATACCCATTGCCAAGAATGCAGAACCTATTTCCGTAATGTACCATTCATATACAAATACTCCAAAGATTATACACGCAAAGCCTCCAACTATAGTTAATAAAACAAATATATGTCTAATAGTCATATCTGGTATTTTGTCTAATTTAATAACTTTATGTTTTTCTTTTTCCTCTAATTCCGCAACTATACTTAATGATGGATTTTTCTTTACTTTATTTCCATATCTCATAACGTACAGTATAGTTACTATTAACATTACAGCTAAAATAGCAAATCTCATAGCTATCCCTGAAAATAGAGGTATTTCTGCTATACCTTGAGCAACTCCTACGGTAAAAGGATTCATAAATCCTGATGTAAAGCCACAGGCTGCTCCTAGTGTAATCATGGCTGTACCAGTAATAGCATCATATCCTAGGGCCCTAGCTAGGGCTATTCCAATGGGAACAAATACAATTGCCTCCTCTGCCATTCCAAAGGTTCCACCGGCTATTGAAAATAAAATAATAAACAATGGAATCATTAATATTTCTGCTCCCTTGAGCGCTAAAGCCATTCTACCAATCCCTGCTTCAATAGCACCTGTTCCAGTTATTATCTGGAAAGCACCCCCAACAATAAATATAAAGAATACAATTCCAGCTGCATCTTTTAATCCATTTGGAATTGATTTAAATAGTCCAAAGAAACTTGTGGGATTTTGATCTACCTCATGAAAGGACGCTGGATCAACCACAGTTCTATCCGTATGAGGATCTACAACTCTATCAAATTCTCCTGCTGGAATAATATATGTCAAGATTGCCATTATCAAAATTACACTAAACAGAATAACATAGGTATGTGGAATCTTAAATTTTTTCTTAACTTCCATTTTAGTCGTCAAACTAAACCCTCCTTTAAATATCCCTTTAAATTTTATGTGCTTATAGTGTATAATAAATTTGTGTGTTTAGATAAGTAATTGAAAGAAGCCTTTATATCTGCCCAGATTTAAGCTTTTTTCAATTACTATCTTATCCACCCTTTTCTTTTATCAATGGAATCACCTCCTCTATAGCATTATTTTACTTATTCTTTGTGCACCTTCGATTACTTTTTCCTTAATACTCTCTAACTCTTCATCTAAAGTATTACTCTTTATAGATGCTGATCCTACACAAGCAACTACTTTCCCCTTTGAATTCCTTACAGGAGCACCAATTCCAATTGCTCCAACTAAGCTTTCTTCATCACTAATTGCATATCCATTCTTTCTAATCTTTTCATATTCCTCTAATAGTTCACTTGGATCTGTTATAGTATTAGGTGTCTTTTTATACAAATCATATGAATACACTATTTCTTTTAGCCTACTTACTGGTTCAAAGAAGGCCATTATAGATTTACCATAAGCACCACAATGAATAGGATAATAGCTTCCTGGTCTATATCCAATTTTAATAGGCTGAAAGCTTTCTATTTCATATATATTAATAATTCTTTCTCCTTCTAAAATAGAGTAACCGATGGATTGTTGTGTTTCTTTGGCAACCCACTCTAAAATATGTTTGATTTGTTCAGTATTACTATCCTTACTTAAATAGCTAGTTCCAATGTGGTATGATGCAGGCCCTAAAGTATACTTTTTACTTACTGGACTTTGGAGTATCATCATTTCATCCATTAGTGTTTTCAATATTCTATGAACTGTACTCCTGTTGATATTTAATCCTTCGCTTAGCTCTAATGCGGTCATCTTATAGGGCTCTTCACTTAATCTTTTCAGTATTTTTATCGCTTTTTCAATTGATGTAGTTTTGTCAGTCAATCTAAGTCCCCCTTAGTATGTTCATATATTGAACATATGTTTGTTGTTTGAACTATTAAAAATATTCTACATTTGATAGAATATTCCTTCTTTATTTTTATAATTTTTAGAATATTTTGCATTTTATATTTATACTTGTATATTATAAAAATATTTCAAAATAATCATTTTTAGTACAATTTTATTCAAATATAAGTTTATTTATAAAAAAATCCTCTAGCTAGAGGATTTTTTATAGTCTATTTTTTGTCTTGTATAAAGAAAACTTGATCTATGTATATGTATAGATAATATTTCAGTAGCAGGAAAGTCTTTATAGGAAAAAGCTTGATTTCTCCCTAAAGTAAATTCTCCACCAGCGTAAATACCAGAATAATTCATAAAGGCCTCGTCTAGCTTTTTTTCTTGCATAAGTACATACATAAAGGTTGGTGACTCTATTAATAAACGATGAATTCCCATGCTTCTAAAGATATTTAATGTATGGGTAAGGTTAATTTTATTTCCATTACCAGTTACTACAAAAACTATTTTATTTTTGTCTAAAATACGCTTTTGAGTTATATTCTTAGCTTCATATTTATCTCTTAAAACTAGATATTCCCTATTAAGCTTGTGAGAAATATTATTAAATCCTTCAGGACTTGTGGCAATGCAAATAGGTACTTCTTTATTCTTAAATATTATATGATCTAATGGAACTCCTGTCCCCTTTCTAGTCACAATAATATTCCAAGGTATTTTCTCCTTCTTCCCTAGGATAGATATTCTATCCTCTGCTAACTCTTGATCATAAATATGACCGGTTATATTTTCTTCTACCTGGAGGGTTTTAGCCCCAAATATAATTCCATCAGCATAAGTTCTCAATATATTTAATATCCATAAATCCGCTAATCCTCCATCAGGATCTAAATAATTCCCTTTAGATATTGCTGAGCTTTTATTTTCATCTTCAAATGCTGATTTCCCATCTAATGTCAATACCATTGAGCTATAAATATATGGTCTATCCTTATGGGATTTTGGGAAATATATAGGCCCATAGCCATCTATAATTTTTCTAGGAATATTTGTTTCAAAAGAAGATTTTTTTATTGTACATAATCTATCATTATTCTTATATACAGGTGTTAATCTGATTTTATCTACAGGAAATTCTATTGTAGGAAGTGTCATATTTTACTCCTTTCTTTAACTTCTGTTTCTTTATTAATGCTTTATATAATTTCTCTATACCCTATTATCCCTCATATTATTATTTTCATTAAGAATAAAATTTAGAATCACAATGATTACTAAAAATTAAGGTGTTATTGGTAATTCTATACTAATTATATCATCATTATTATACTTCTATTTAGGCACTTTATTTTTTAGTCATTAATATTTATCATCAGTGATACTTATAAGATAGTCCTAGTCTATTTAATCTTTCTAATAAAAATAAAGAATCCCTACTTTCACCACTAATAGTAGAGATTTTTTATTCAGATTAGAAAAACTATTTATATATTACCTTAAGAATACTATCCATATTATCCTTTGCTGCCTTATATCCCCTATCAACACACTCCTTAATCCTATCAAACTCCATGAGCCCTACATCATGTATATGAGGATTAATTATTAAATCAGCACCGGTATTCATTAGTCTTGTAATCTGATATTGCATTATATCTAAGCTTTGATTACCAATCTCAATTATATTATCTATATCTTTTCTCAATTTTCCGCAATATCCTAAATTTACGCCAATTACTTTTTTAGCTCCCATTTGCTTAAGTACGCTTACTGGCAAACTATCGGTTACACCACCATCTGCTAGTCTAATTCCATTAAACATTTTTGTTTGAAAGATCACTGGTATTGATATACTAATTCCAACAGCTTTATAAAGCTCTATATCATCATAGTATTTACTGTATTTATCATCAATAAGTCCTTTCTTATTATTTACAAAATATACTGTTTGACCATTATTGACATTAACTCCAGCAAGGGCAATGGGAATACAACTATCATTTATATGTTTTTCTTTAGTCCATTCCTTTAAGAGCTTCTCAATCCTTTTACCTTTTATAATACCATCAATAGAGGGTTCCTTGCCAATCAACAAGCAAAAAATTCCTTTTATAATTCCTAAAATATCCGGATCATAGGCTTTTTTATTTAAAACAGTTACCAATTTCTCCATTTCTTCTGGTGAATATCCGCAACTATAGAGACCTGCAATTATACTACCTGCACTTGTCCCTGATATCCATGATGGATATAAATCCCTTTCTTTTAGAGCCTTCAATACACCTATATGAGCAGCTCCTCTAAGTCCTCCTCCAGATAACGCTAATCCGAATTCCATAATAATCCCCCATTTTTTACTATTACTAATTACATTATATGTAGTAAAAGGGACTCTTGATAACTTATATTTACTTCCTTAGCTAATAATAATATCATCATATGGTTTTAGTAGACTTTTTAAAACTCCAATATCTCTACTATTTTCATCAAGCCATATATCCTCATCTTCTTTTTTCAATATAACAGGCATTCTATTATGAATCCTTTCAATATCTTTAGATGGTGTTGTTGTTATAATAGTAAATGCTTCATAATCTCTTCCATTCTTATCTTTAAATGTATTATATATTCCTGCAAAAGAAAAAATTTTAGCATTATCTAGAAAGATTTGATGCTTAATACTCTTTCCATTCACTTTCTCCCATTCATAAAATCCAGTAGCTGGAATTAAACATCTTTTATTTAAGAAAGAATACTTAAAAGTTGGCTTAAAATCAACTGTTTCACCTCTAGCATTAATTATAAGCCTCTTTGCATAAGAAGGATTGAATCCCCAACTTAACATTTTTATTTGTCTCTCGCCTTTATCCAATACAACAGGTACTTTATTAGACGGAAATATCTCATTCATTGGAGAAAAACTAATTTGAATATCATTATCATTTAATCTATATCTAGCTAATAAGGTTTTTAAATCAATTGCTAGTAAATATCTACCACACATACTGTCACCTTCCTTTGTTGTTCTATAATCTTTTGTACCTTTAGAGATGAATATGATTATTTTCCAAATTATCTATAAAAAACACCCCAAGTAATAAGCTTGGGGCTCAGAAATTTTATCTTATTCAATAACTACCGCAGTACCAGAAGCTGTTACCATAATCATATTCCCACTTTGACCTAATACCTCATAATCTATATCTACACCTACTACAGCATTAGCTCCCAAAGCAGCTGCCCTTTGTTCCATTTCCCTTATAGCATTTTCTCTAGCCTCTATAAGCTCACCTTCATATGATTTAGAACGTCCGCCAAAGAAGTTAGTAAGTCCAGCTGCAAAGTCCTTTATAAAATCCATACCTGATATTACTTCACCAAAAACAATTTCTCTGTATTCAACAATCTTTCTTCCTTCAATAGTTGGTGTTGTTGTTGAAATCATATTCATCTCTCCATTTCTATGTAATTTTTCCACTTTATAGTATATTAACATTCTATCATATTTTATTCAATAATGATTTCTAAGATTTTTTAATATGTGATTATTTTATCATTGTCAGCTAAATAATTTATAGCTTCATCTTTATTTTAATAGACTTAATAGTGATTTATTCACCCTTTAGCTTATATATGCATAGTATAAATATACTATAGATATGGTTATACTTTTGAAGTGAAATCAGCTTTTATGTTAACAATGGAAATGCCATTTTAAAAAATTCTATACAAGTTAAGTTTTAAATACTAACTATCCGCAAGTTAATATTTAAATCTTAACTGTTGAGAAGTTATTATTTAAAGATATACTTTGTTTAGCTTAACTCTAGTTATTTATTTTAGTATACTAGGAGGGCATTATGAATTATTACACTATTATATGTGATATTAAATCATCAAAAACAATTGAAAATAGAGAAGAACTGCAATATAAAATAATAGACATGCTAAAGGACACTAATAATACCTTTAAAGATATCATAGCATCTCCTTTTCTTATAACAATAGGAGATGAATGGCAGGGTTTATTAAAGTATCCTTGTGATTATTTTGAGGTTATACATTTTTTTAAAAAAAATTTAAATGGAGTAAAGTTCTATACAGGCATAGGAGTAGGATCTATTCGTATTCATAATTTTGAATTAACAGTGAACCAGTTAGATGGACCTTCTTTTTATAGAGCTAGAGAAGCAATTAATTTAGCTAAATCTAAAAACTCTCCTCTGACTATTTTATTTGATAGCTGGAATGATTTTTAAAGAATAAATAATTATTCCTCCAATTATTGCAGAAATAAAGCTAACAAAGGTTCCTATTATAAAGTATTCCACAAAGCTACTATCATCTAGCTTCTTAAACCTTGCTATAGATTTAGCTGTGAGAACAAACCCAATCATTCCCGGCTGCATAATAGACATACCTAGTAATATGAAGATTCTCTCAAGTATACCTATGATATAGCCGCCATTATTAACTCCTATATCTAGATTAGGAGTTTTAACTAATTTATTCCCTTTGTTTATAAAGTTTTTATAGTCCTTTAAATTAATATAATTGATAAAAATTTTAATAAAGATTCCAATTCCAAAGGTAGAAGATAAAAATACTATAACTAGTATCAAATATCTATCAACTATAGGTATATTATTTGGATAGTTATTGATAATGATTCTTCCTTGGGCTAGTATACTACTCAAGTTAAATTGGAATGATAGAAAAGCCAGTACTAATATATGTATCAACTGATCTAATAAAAAGATAAATACATTATTCTTCCAAAATGGGTATTTCGAGACTAATATTGACTTTATTATATCTATAATAGAGTGTAGTACTAATATCAGAAATATTATTTGAAAATAAGTGGATAAGTCAAAGGCACTATTTGATAACAAATATACTAGTAATAATATGCTCACTACTCCAAAATGCATAATGCTATGTAGTAAATTCCCTATTACCATGTCTTTTACCTTTTTATTAAATCTTTTGCTTATAACATACTTGGACTGCAAAATAAAATCTCCGATTAGATGACCTATAAGGGCCAATAAAAAAATTCTGAAATTCATATTAATTCCCTTCTCTAATTTGACAATATAATTTTAAAAGCTTATAAATTACATTTTTGTTACTTTCAATTAGAAAATAATTAGAGTCATTTAACTTCTGACTTATACTTGATTTAGATATATTGTCATTTTTCTTAATCATATTACTATATGATCCCTCTTTCCTATACAGCTCTATTGTCTTCATCTGTTTTCCAGTAATCTTACTTTTTAAAACTTCTGTATTTTCAATAATTGTATTTATGATTGTGTTTATATCAAGGGGAATTATATCGCTATTGGTTTTATCTTCACTCCAGTAATCCTTATCAGAAGTACTGGCTATCTCCCTTATACCGTCATATATTTTTTCAAAACTTATTTTCTCTGCATTAAAATAAACATTATTTTCTTTACTGTTTAAATTCTCATTGTAAAACCTATTCTTGTTTTTCACTATCCCTAGAGCTTCCCTAGCTCTAATAAAGCATTCTCCGTCCATAAGTCTAGTGTCTTCATATATATTAGTACTAATTTTCCCTACGCCAATGCCTATATAAATACCTATTTCATATTTTCTTAAAAAGCTTTGGAATTTATCTATAATCCTATAACTCTCAAAAGGCCTTTTCAATACAATCTGCCACTCGTCTCCTAATGTAAAGGTTATGGGAGCCAAAAGTAAATCTTTATTTTCCTTGTTTATTTTTTGGATAAATTTTTTCAAGCTATCCTGAGCATCTTTTCTGTTAATTATATCCCTTGATTTAACTATATCCATATTTATAACACTATATATATTCATAATATCACCTGTTCCTTAATAAGTTTATATTTAAGAATTCAATAAAACATGCTAATATCCTTCCAAATATTTCCCTTTTGTTTTTGTACTTAAATAATAGTGCTTATTTTATATAATCATTTTTTTGAAATTTACTATTATGCAATTGAATATGATGTGTTATACGAGATTTATAAATGAAATAGTAAGATATATCTTTTCAAGGTGTAAAGTTGATAATTTGATTCTTTACACTTCATACTTTTATCTTAAATACTTTATTTATTATTTCTGAAACCAAAAAAAGCTCCTTTCTGATGCAATTCTAATAGTTGAATTGTCAGAAAGGAGCTTTTTATATCTAAAATATATTTATATTTTCAATTATTTATAAAGATACTAGCATTTGAAAGGTATATTCATTTAGCTAAACTTACAATTTAAACGAATATAATTCTTCAAAATCAAGCTATTTTAAGCTGATTTTATAGAGTTACTTTTTTTAGATGGTTTCCATAAATTCTTCAAAGCCTTTTACAATAGCTCTAGCTGCTTTTTCAATATTAAGCTTCTTCATATCACTCAGATTATCTAAAAAGCAAACCTCAACAATTACTGTCTTAGTTTTACCAGTAAGTCTATGCATATAATAGTAGTCATTTCCACTTTTGTTTTTTCTACCTTCTTGATAGTATTTATTAATCTTAAAGTCTAACCCTTTACTTAAGTTATCTGCAATTATTTTAGCTAATTTCTGACCATTTGGCGAAAAAATGCTAGGTATTGTCAATACACCAGTGCCCTTTCCATTATATGCATTCAAATGGATACTTAAGCAGTATTTATATCTGTTCTTAATTTTATTGGTTCGTGCTTTATAGTCTAAGGTATAGTCTTTATCTCGAACTAGTTCTACTTGATTCTTATATTTCTCCCTTAAGATATCAAAGACTCTTCTGGCTATTACTATATTTACTTCCTTTTCTAAATACCCATTTGCAGTTGCCCCCGTATCTTCTCCACCATGTCCTGCATCTATTGCTAGTAGTTTCATTGTTTCCTCACCTTCTCCTTGAACTTTGCAATTCCACCTACTCTACTATTACCTAAATCCTCAGAAGTATCTTTTAAAACAATAAAGGCATTCTTTAAAAATTTAGGAATTGGAACTCCTAGTCTTCCTAAATTTTCAGTTATAGATAATAATTCTGTGCTAATTAGCCAGCAAGTAACTGCTAATGTAAATAACCCTGTAAAACCCAATGTTATTCCTAGCTTTTGTCCTAGATTCATAATTACATAATCTGTGAGTACTGCGATGAGTACAAGTAATACAAAGCCTACTTTCTTAGCAGCTCCATTGATGCCTGCATTAGAATTCCATTTTTTCTCTACAAAACTAGAGATCATTCCAGTCCCATAGTCGATAAACATAAGTACTACTAGGACTATTACTAATTCTGTTATTGCATCTACCATATAGGCCAATAATCCTGTAATCATGGTTAATATCCCCTTTGTATTTTGTATTATTTCATTTGAATACTTCATTTCACACCTCCTCTATCTAGTAATCTCAGGCTGAATCTGTTTTAATTGGTTTTTTATCTTATCGGTTAAGGTAGGAACTTTATTCCCAAAAACTATTCCAAGCTTAAATCCCCCTGGTTCGTATGTTTCCTCAATTTGAATTATCCTTGAATGTAAGGTTATATCTTCACTCTCATATCTGATGGTAACTATATCCCCTAAATCATAATCCTTTTGATACTCCAAGTTTGAAACTGTTAATATTTCAGCTTCTAAAGTTTTCTTGGTTTTTAAGTCATTTAAAGCTCTTTCACCATGTACAATCAAATCTGATATATTCTCATTATTTCTAGAATCAGAGAATGTTTCTATCCTATCTAGCCCTGTAACATCTCCTACAGTGACTATTTCCCTTTCTATTCCTTCACCTTTACCTCCTACATAAACCACATTTTTAGTCTTTATGTCACTATCTATATAGTTTTGACTTTTGATATTATCAAATCTTCTACTAAAGATTGCAGGAGGATTAATACTTTGACTAGTAGTTAAATCCCTTCCTTCAATAACATCGAATATAATCTTTTTGGTATTGTAATCAATAAACATTTCCCAGCCAATATTAGTTGCATTGGATATATCTATCAAATCAGACCCGAGATTATTGAACCTACTTTTCCATTCAATTATTTCTCCTCTATTTTGATTATCCTGTACTTCTACAGAGTCTATTTTCCTAGCACTCTCTACTGGATTTGATATATGATTATTAACATAGTGCTTCATAACCGATTCAGTATCACCATTTATTTGGTCATATACTAAACCTTCAGGTGGAATGACGATTCTTTGAGTAGTCATATGCTTTAGTTGATATCCCTTTATCTTCAGTGTTTCTATTCCCTTGTCATCCTCTTGTATCTGTCTATATTTGATTATCCCTGCTTTTCTTGTATCGTCTCCAATTATGATAATATTGTTCTTCTGCAATTTATCTACATTCTGTTTATCCTTACTGATTACAATCTGAAATTCCCCTATGTCATGATAGCTTCGCTCAAAAACTAAGCTTTCATAATCATCAATTTCTGCTAATAGCTCTAGGTCAGATGATAATACTCTAATTGATTTAATGACATTCACCTCCTTAAAGGGTTAATGGTAAAAAAAAGAGCACCTGGGTAGATGCTCTTAAGTTTAAGACATGAAATATTTACTTATCAACATATTTACTAATGCCTTAGTCATAATATTTATTGATTATTTAAATCATTTTCTATTTCTTGTCTTTTATTAAGTCCGTACTTAGTTTCAATTTGGCTTAAAGTGGTTGCTCTATCAATGCCTTCCTTTTCTTTTAATATTACATAGTTAGCCCAAAATGTCATTATATAGCACCTCCTAGTAGTGCGTCTCCTAGTTGCAAGGTTAAGTCATCTATTTGAATTTGTTGTTGATTAATTTTGTCCGTCGTAGTCACTCTGTCGTCATTTTTCAGTTCATTTACCTTTTTCTCATAGTCTTCTTTAGTAATCTCAATTAAATCTGAATGATTTGGTATTGTTTCTTGCACCGTTATTAAATAAGCACTATTTTCATTTATAGGATAGACTTGTTTGCCTGTTATATTTTTACTTATATCTAACCCTTTATAATCACATTTACCATTTTCTTGAACTAAATTAGCAATTTTAACATATTTCATTTAATACTCTCCTTTCAAACCATATATTAGTGAAATAGCTTGACTCTCAGCGTGTTCTGTTGTGCTATTAGTATCGGCATTATACACATAAATCCTTGATATTGAATAAGCCTGCACAATCAAATATTTCTCATTTATCCAACGGAAATAAGCATAGCTATTATCCGAAAAATTCGAATGAAATAATAAGTTTCCATTCTTGTCAATTACTTCAAAATAATCATAATTGTTGTAATACTTTACTGACAGAAAGTTCTTACTCGACCCTTGAAACCATGAAGTGTTTCCAATCCAACCTCCTATATCTAATAAATTCCCACTAAAATCAATCTTTTCTATACGGTAGTACGACTGTGAGTTATCTTCTCGGGCATAAAATATACAACCACTACTATCAGATGTAGGAGAGAACACAGACATATCAATACTTATTCTATCCTCGTCAGGAAATGACCTTATTTGTTGTGAACTACCTATAAGATTACCTGCCATATCATACTCTCTAAAAATTACATAATCACCATCTGAGCTCCCACCCCTACCTGCATAATAGTATCCTGTCAAGTCTCGCTTTAATGCATAATTTGGTCTATGAAAATCTGTAGGGACTGACTCGTTCTCTAATGGATAATTGATTGCTTCTTCAAGTGCACCAGTTTTTCCAAAGATATTTACTCCTGTTCTTATGTTAGACTCTACCCAATCATTATCTGTTAAACTAATATTTACATTGTCCCCATAGTAGCCTGAATCGGGAATGCTGACTAATAGAGAGTTGCCAGTATGTGCCACGCTATCAGAACTAAAATTACCAGAACTTCGATGTAGCATACTACCAGTTATTTTCTGCCCATTCACATATGCAGTATAACCATCAAGTATTTGACTTCCACTTGCAGTGGCATCTGATGTAAATGTGCCAGTTTTACCAAATATACTAATTCCACTTCTTATATTTGACTCTATAAAATCATTATCTCCTGCCCTTATCGTTGCACTATCATTATAAACTCCTTTTTCTGGCACACTAAAATTTAGATAATTGCCGTCTACACTTATATTATCCGTAGTATAGGTGCCACTCCCTTTATTTATTATACTCGATATAGTATTATACAAGTCTAAAAAATCTTTACTCGCTGGTGTTACATCCAAATGGTCGATAATAGCCGAGTAAAGGTCGGTTTTACCACTATCGACATTTTGAAAAAGCTCATTAATCGAATTAACTAAGCTAGTTTTATCTGTAGTTGCCAATGCAGATAAGCTTCCAATATCACTTACTAAACCGGATACCTCTGAACCTAAGTTATCCTTTTGAGACTTAAGCTCATTTATCGCATTTACAGTATTGCTCTTATCTGTAGTATTTAAAGAGCTTATGTCTCCAACATTATTGTTCAAATCTGTAATCTGCGTACCTATGTTGTTCCCTTGTGATTTCACCTCATTAATAGCATTCACAGCATTTGACTTATCTGTGGTATTCAGTGAACTTATATTCCCTAGATCACCATTTAAATCTTCGATCTGTGAATTCACATTATTGGCTTGCGAATTAAATTCGTCCTGTGTAACAAAAATCTCACTTTCTAATGAACTCATAAAATCATCGAACTCTTGTTGCATTGTAGTTGTATCAACTTTCACTAAAGAATTTACTAGGCCACACACATCAGAATTAAGTCTTTCATCAGTTATCTGTGAGCTATCTATATAACTTTTCCCTGCTATAACTCTAATTTGTGCTAATGAAATTTCATAAATTCTATCATTCCTAATGAGATCTGGTGCTAAAGGTGTTGAGCTTGGTGTTCCTTTTAATACAAAGGCTTTAATAAACCTATTTTCTTTATCCCATCTTAAAACTACTCTGTCTATTCTGTCATATGTTACATCTGCTGTATCAAGCTGTAATTCTACACCTAAGTTATCTATCTTATATAGATAACCCTTTATCCATCCATAGCCTTCATTTACAAAGACATTCATATTATTTCCTTCACAAGTAATCTGGAGATTTGTACCCCCATTGAATATCCCATCAGTTAATATTTGCCTAAAATATTCCGCAAATTCATCTGCATCATACTTTCTAGGATCTTCTATTGTACTATCAAAAAATCTGTAAAACTCAGCCATTATATCACTCCCTTCAAATAAATAAGAGCTTCATGTAAGTCATGAAACCCTTAAGTATTTAAATATCTATTTTTCCATTTAACTAAAACCTTTGTCTCCTCTTCTCCACCATCAGCACTGTATTCTATCAAATTTTCTCCAGATTTTAAGTGAAAAAAGCTACTATTTAGATCTATATAGTTAAATGCATTTGTTCTATTTCCTTGACTATCCTCTACTTCCACTGATTTATTTCCAAAATCAGTAGTTATAACTAACTTTTCATCCGTATCTATCAACTTATTTACCTTAATAAACTCTCCTGTACTTATATTTTCTATTATTGGATTTTCACACTGCCCATAGAAAACTATCTCAACAGGTGTAGGAACATCACCAGCGTTATTAAATATCCTTGTCTTTCCTCTCTCGGCAAACGTAGTTCCTAAACTTAATGGAAAAGTCAATCCACCTATCCAATCTGCCATTCCCTCACTTTCATAGAATGAATCAGTCCAAAATGGTGATGGACAAATTAATGTAAAGGTAGTTCTTTGAAATCCTATTCCCTTATTTTCTGAGCCAACTGGAAAAACTGGAGCCGAGTCTACTACTATCTCTATCTCTCTACTTAAGCCTTGATACTCATACTTTAAAGTTCCTTTACCATCTTTAGGATTTAAAACTCTAGCTAATTTTGATTTTTTCTCAAGTAATTCTTCATGAGTATCAACTAGAATAGCGGCTTCAATGGTCAGTGCCCTAGTATCTATTAACGTATTAATATATGTTTCACCATCTTGGAAAGGGGCTTTTTCCATATGGATATCCCCTTCTACACTACCTGTTCCTGATAAAGATTGTAATAAATATGGCTTCCCATGTCCAAGGGTAATATTTTCTCCCTTTGAGTTAATAATAGTTATTTGCTCCACCTTATACACCCCATTCCATGGCTAATTGTCTTGATGCCTCTAGTGTCTTTCTTTTGATTGCACTTGGACTTAAAGGCTGTGGACTGTTAATAGTTATATTTTGAGTTATTCCGCTCCTGTTTAAGATACCTTGAGTTTCTTTATTACTATATACTTGTGCACCTCTAGGTAGATTAAGGAGCTCTGGACCTTTTTCACCAACGATGGCTAATCCACCTTTGAAATAATCAGTGCCTTCTGCTAGTAACGGAATAGTTGGTATATTAAATCCTAACGTTTTACCTGTAGGTAGCTTGATTTTAAGCTTGTTCATACCTCTAATCAATTTATTAATAGCTTCTATTATAGTATTTATAGACCCTTTTATACCATCTACAATACCTTCCCAGACATCGGTTACTGTTTCTTTTATTCCACCCCAGATATCATCAAATACACCTTTCACAAATTCCAAACCAGTGTTTACTGTTGACTTTATACCTTCGATAGACTCATCTATTGTATTACCGATACCCTCCCAGATATCTGAGAAAAATTCCTTAATTCCATTCCATATGCTATCAAATATACCACTTACAAATTCTAATCCTATTTTTATAGTCGTTTTTAAATGTTCAATGGATTCATCTATTGAATTACTAATACCTTGCCAGATATCTGAGAAGAACTGTTTAATTCCATTCCAAATATCATTAAATACACCATCTATAAACTCTAAGCCTAATTTAATAACTGACTTTAAGTATTCAATAGATTCGTTTATAATATTACCCACACCATTCCAAATATCTGAAAAGAATTTTTTGATTCCATTCCATAATCCTTCCCAATCACCTTTAAATAGTGCAGCAAATATATTAAATATATCAGTAATTAATGTAACTGCCGTCTGGATTATAGCAGATATTACATTCCAGATATTTTGTATTACAATAGTTATTTCTTCTCCATGACGCTGCCAAAGCTCTTTAATATACTCTACAACTGTTTCTATTATACCAACAAAAAAGTCTATTTCAGCTTTTATAGCCTCAAACCACGACATAATCATTTCTTTAATCATAGTCAGATTCTCTTCATTACTTGCAGCCCATTCTATTATCCAGTTTATCAATTGCTTTATTATATCTATAAAGAATCCTACACTCTCACTTATAATCGAAAAGACGGTTCCAATCACCTTCTGAATCATGGGCATATTATCCAATATCCAATCAAATAAAGTCTGGAGAATAGGGATTACTGCACTACCAATTTGGTTCATTACAGCTTCTCCTACCTGTTGAAACTCACTTTTTAGCTTTCCAACGGTTTCCTTCATAGTCCCCATGGTTTCTGCAAATTTAGCATTAGCTTCTATTGTTGAACCTGACATGACTAATCCCAATTCATTAGCCCTATCTTTATATTTCTGTAGACCTTCCCCGCCTTCTTCAAGAAGAGGAGTTAATTCTGTAGCATTGTCACCAAAAATTTGTGTAGCCAAAGCATTTCTCTCGGTTTCATTAGCCATATTTGATAGCTTTGTAATAACCTGACTAAAAGCTTCATCTGTAGATATTAGATTTCCTTGAGCATCCTCTAAAGATACACCTAAAGCTTGGAAGGCTTCAGCCTGTACATTGTTTCCCTCTTGAGCTGAAGCCATTGATTCACCCATAGATATAGCCGCATTTTGTATACCAGAAAACTCTGCTCCCGTTTGACTAGCAGTATATTTTAACTCTTGTAATTGAGTAGTAGATAGTCCTGTCTTCTCGCTAATTTTACTTATCTCTAGACTAGCATCAGCAGTTTTGGTTGCCATATCCATAAATGCTCCACCTATATCTTTTGCTACATTAGCTACGGTCATACCGACATTTGATACTGTTAAAGCTATATCTTTTAATTTTCCTAATTTATCAAAGGCATTACTTAATCCATTGGTATCAAAACTACTAGATCCCCCATTGGGACTAGATGATGGTTGCTTCTCTTTACTATCCTTTTTCTGCTGAGTAGCTTTTTTAATTTTTTCACTGGCCTTCACTGCTTTATCTGCAATATCAGAGAAATTTTTACTAATCTCCTTAGCCACTTTTCCAACTATTTTACCTACATCTAACACTTTAGAAGCCACTTCTTTTACCTTGCCTAGTTTTTTTAGTGCTTTAGCTAAACCGCTGACACCTGCTCCTGTAGCTGCTGAGATAGTTTTGCCAGAGGATTGCTTTCCACTGGCATCTTGATCTTTTTCTTGATTTTTTATTTCATTCTTCTTACTCTTACTTTCACCCATTATTTCACCACCTTCTTGGGTCAGCTAATGACATTAGCTTTCTTTTTCTTTGCCATATGTCTTTCTTTTATTGCTTCACATTGGGATATTATCTCTTCCTTAGACAATGTGTTTGACTTTTCCTTAGGCTCCTTTATTTCACCAATAAATTTATCCCAAGGAACCTTTTTTTCTACAAAGGGATTGTTTATATGTCCTACCCAAATCTCCCAAGCGTGATTCTCAATCTGCTCTTCAATAGATAACTCTTTTATTTTTTGAAAAAACTCTATTCCCTCAAGATAATCCATCTGTAGAATATATTCAATATTGCCATATCTTTTTAGCAAAAAGTCAGTCGTATTTATTGCATCAATTTGGATGCCGATTTCAAAAAATTTCCGATACCCTCCATTTTACCAAAGGCATAGAATAGGTTCATTGTTTCTTCTAAGGACATATTCATGATATCCTCTGTCTTTATGCCTGATAGACTAGATATGAACTCACAAATTTCCTTATCAGCTCGATGTATATTTTCAAACAATATAATCGCTAGCTGCAATCCTTGATCCTGTGATACTTCATTCATTGTATTATCTAGATTATTTTTTCCATCTGTAAAAAGGCTTTTCATTTCATCTTTGATTCCTGTTTTCTTAATTATCTTTGATAAAGCAAAAACATCTTGAAACTTTAATTCTCTAAATTTATAGTCCATGATTTTCCCTCCCTTTGTAAGAAAAGCACTCTATAAAAGAGTGCTCTTATTGCTTATATTACTTCTACATCCTCAATTTTATATATTGGAGATTCTAAATTAGCTGGATCATAATGAGCTGAGAAATGTAATTCTACAGCTAATTCATCCTTATCTACCATTTCCATATTCAATCCATTGTCACTTAGTGCATTGAATAAAGTAATCACCTTCGTTTTTCCTCCAGTTGTAGTTCCAACAAGGGCAATATTCTTTAAGTAGTCACTATCTGATATAGTTCTATCTCCATTTGTTATTGCACTTGTAGCCTCGTCAAGATTAGATCCTGCAAGGGCCATCTTAATATTTTCTTGAGATAAATCCATTAATCTAACTGTTAATGAAGCATTCTCATTAATTATTCTTCTTAGACCTTTCGTCTTTCCTCTTCTTCCATCATACTCTACTTCTTTAAACTCTTGCTCTACTAAAAATGTATTTCCACCTTTACATGGTCCTAACATTTTCTCATCTGTTTCCTCATAATTAACATAAACCACACCTGTGTCAATAACAATGTTTTGAAGCTGCTCTGTTGATAAACTCATTAAAACTCCTCCTTTTTTTAAATACATAATTAAATACCTTTGCTTTGCTGTGATGTTTTTATTTCTTAAAAACTACATATATACCACCCCCTCAAAATCTATCAAATTAAATTTTATCTTTTTAATTTAGCTAGGAAATTGATTCTAAGTTTTAACTTAAATTTTCTTTCTTAAGTTACTTTTGTACAATCATAATAATTCCATTTCTCGAAATATAATTAGTCGTATTAGTGGAATTATTATTGTACTTAATCACTGCTGTTGTTTCATTCTCAAACCAGTCCACTATTCTCTCCATCTCTTCTATTGCTAAATGTCTTTCTTCAAGGGCTATAGTTTTGCCCTCAATTAATTCAATAGTTAATTCCAATTCTATTTCCCCCTTATCATTTAAAATATGACTTTAAGCTTTTACTATCTGCCTAAAAGAAAAGACAGCTTTTGATTAACTGTCTTTTAAAAAGTCCCTTCACTAATAGGGCACATTTGGAAAAATGTTTAACGTTTTTATTATTTTTATAGAAATTTTTTTATTTTTTTTGATTTTTTTATTCTATTTAGCCCTCTCTTTATTGTGGTAGACACGTTACCTTTAGTAACTCCTAGCTCATTTGCTATCTCATGCATAACCATATCATCGAAATAATACATCTGTATCATTTCTTTTTGCCTTTTAGTTAAATCTTCATCTATAGCCTCATATAGTGAGCTCTTCATCTCCCTTATCTCTGATAAGTTTGTCAATGATTTGCTCCTCGAATACATTGATGACTGAAGGTACAATACGTCTTGATTTTCTTCGGTTAAGTGTATATTTCTCACTGCGCCACCAGCTCCTTTCATAATAATTGCTCACTTCTCTACCTGTTTCTCTCACATTCCTTCTTATTATTAATAAAGGTTTCAGCCTATCTTCTATATTTGTAATTCTTTCTTTTATATTTGAGTCATTACCATGACAATTTTTAGTCATATTTTCAAGCTCTTCTTTTTCAGTCTTGAGCTTTGTAATTCTATCACTAATCATTTTCAACGACTTTTCATATTCTCTCCCTAATTCTTTATAGTTTTCTTCATTCATTTTATTCGCTCCTATGCTCGGTTTTTTATATTCTATATTTCTAATTAATTATTTTTTGTTCACTATGGTTTACAAAGAGATAAAATTTTTTATCCTAATTTATAAATACATACATATCTTAAATATCTTTTTTCTCTTAAGTCCTGCCAACACTTGATATCCCTATTAATCACCTAATTTCACACTATATTATTTATAAAAATAAATGTATTTTATTGTTTACAGAATAATGATATAATCAAATAGTGTACTAATTTTTATGGGGTGATGTTTTGAATAAATTAAGCCAGATAATAAGTAATTATATTGAAACCAACAATTTAACCCTAAGGGAATTTGCTGATAAATGTTCTCTTAGCCATTCGTATATTGCCAAGCTAAAAAACGGCTTTGATCCCCGAAGTAAACATCTAATCCATCCCACCATGGATACCATTGTAAAGCTTTCCAATGCCATGAATATAGATGTAAAGGAACTATTATTAAAATCGGGTTATATTGATAATAATGACAATCATATTTTAATAGATACTCAAATCCCAAGGGATTTAAAAGAAATCGGCATTGAATACTTAGAATTAGCTAAAGAGATGCAGGATAAAGAAATTCCACCAGAGGATATTAAAAAGATAATATCCATACTAAAGAAAGATGGAAAATAGCAACCTATAGACCTATATAGGTTGCTTTTTATAGTCTAAGTTAATATATATTACCCCATTACTAATTATGTGTAAAATATAGGTTATTCCAAGATGTATGTATCGAATACAATTAGACATAATTTACCTCCCTTGCCATACACTCCTGTAGCAAATAGCTAATATTAAGTTGTAGTATAACTCACACCGTAGCAAAGGCATCGAACGTCTGTTCGATTTGTTCGTATGATTATATTATAATGTTCTCCTTTATAAAAATCAAGGGAAATATTATTTCAATTTTCGACAAATTTTTTATTCTTCATTTGTTTTTTCTATTATTCCTATCTCCTATGTCAATTTTCCCATTTTATTATTTGAGGAAATTTTATATTTATAAATAGCCTTCCTAAATAAAAAGAAAAACCCTTGTGCAAAACAAGAGTTTTTAAATATTTTTTTCTAAGGTTGCCATTCATAAACTTCTATTTTCTCTATAAGACCAGTAATTGTATTTGCATAAATTGATATATTATGTGCTATACTGTCCTCACCATATATCATATATTTATATACGGTATATTTATTATCATCAGCATCAAAAATATCCGAGTTCCCAATGGAATACCCTGCTAACATAAAAGAATTCTCAATTATTCTAAGGTCCGTATTCAGCTTAATTCCCATTATAGATGGATATGTATTCATTAGCGGCTTATCCGACCCTAATCTTAACACTACTTTTTTAATTATGTCATCATCATAGTAATATTCTTTAATCCATTTATCAGAGTTTCCAGTCATCTCGTATCTATACATTCCATTAGAATTGTCAACTATTGGACTTTCTGAACTATATTTTCCTTTTTCTAATTCATCTAATTTACTAATATTTTGCCCAATTAACTTTACTGAATAATCTTCCTTCTGTTCTATCATCGGCTTATGAGATGCCTCAATACTTGCAACTAAATTATTTGATTTGTGAACATTTACATCTATATTATAAAATACATTTGTATCATTAGTAACAATTGTATATTCCTTAGTTAAAAACTCACCTTCATCAGAATCATAGGATTCTTCTCTTATTATTTTACTATTAGCACTTTCAATTCCTTTATTTATATTGTCTAGCTGCATATTTAATCTTACTCCTAATAGACTTGGTACGTTTGCTTTGAATTCATTTCCTAATGCAGTGCTTATTCTCATTCCAGTAATTGTTAAATTATCATCGTGAAAATAGCTTTTTTGCCACTTATCAGGTCCATACTCCATATCATATATAAATACTCCTTCTTCAACTAAAGGCTCTTTTGAATCAAAATTACCACTCCCTAAATGATTTGCTTCCAGCTCCATATTAGCACCTAACCATTTAAGATAAAAATCCTCTTTATATTCATTGATGGATATATCTTTATTAGTATATACGTCAATTTTATAGACCATCCCGTCTCCTTCATAATCTGAATATTCTACCCTTAAATCAAAGCTATCACTATTCCATGTTGGAATGTTTGTAACATTTTTAGTGGCTTCTTCCAAAGTCATATCAAACCATATACCCATAAATCTCTGTGAAGATAATCCGATATTACCTTCCTGACTATAATAGTCTAAATTCTTTATAACACTTATCTTATTAATAGTAAAATCATCTTCAGCAAGCCAATACCAGGTAGCATATCCTTCATTATAATCAACTTCATAATATTTTCCTTCATCACTTTCCTTTAAAGGAAGGTCTCCTAGTTTCATTAGTAGAAAATCGGCATCTCCATCCATGTAGTGATAAAGTATATCTGAATCTAAACTATAGTATTGATTTTGTTCATCATCATAATCATTGTCTCCAATGTTCTTATCTAAATCTAATGCTGTAATACTTATTAAAGCAATAATATCATCTTCTGGAACATGACACTCTATTATGTATTTATCCCCATCTTGATATGTGTACTTGTCATATCCAAACTCTGTTTCTTCAATTATAGGAGGATCATCAAATCTACCTTCTAAGCCCTGTAGATCACCACTTCCTAAGCCAATATCATATAATTCTATCTTTTTATCTGTCTTGCCATTGCTTTCTATAGATACCTTTTCTATTATTTCAGTTTCGAGATTTGTTATAAATTTAAACGCATACCCTTCTGATGTCTCATAATACATAAAGTCATACTCATCCATATCTGGTTGTCCAAAGTCATTTAATATTTCTTCACGACTCTTTCCTAAGTAGTCTAAAAGATAATCTGTATTAATTATGTCAAAATTATCTGTTTCAGAATTTTTAATTTCTCCTTTTTGTTCATCTTTATCATTTTCTTCATCTTGATTTAATTGGTTATTATCATCATTCTCTATTCCTTGATTATTCTCATCTTGTTGTTCTGTATCTCCGATATTATTTTCATTACTAGCTGTATCAGAATTATCCTTAGAGCATCCACTAATAATTAATCCAAGGGATATTAAAAATATTAATAGTATATTAATTGTTCTAGTTTTCTTCATTTTATAACTCCTTCCTTTTTGTGATTAAAAGACAAGGGGTTCGCCCCTTGTCTCTTAAAGCTACTTATCATACTATATATCCATTATTATTCTGTAACAACAATGTTTTGGAATATAGTAGGAATTCTAAGAACCCTGAATCCAACTTTTCCTTCACTATATTTTGAGTCAGAGACTGCAATCACTTTACTGTTATTTAAATAGACATAAATCTTATTCTCATTTGCAGTAACCTTAAGGTCATAGACAGTTCTTGGTTTGATATCAGTATAATATGTTTCTAGCCTAGTCCAATTACCAGAATCATGATATCCAATCATAACTTCTCCAGTTTTACCATTCATTGTTGGTCTTATGCCTACGAAATATCCATCATAATTATCTCGTCCAGATTCTGCATCGGATACTCTAAAGACAATTCCAGCATCATTAGGTCCATCATCTACTGCATCATATATTGTAATTTTAGTTTCAATGGTTCCATTTACAAAACTAGAGTCATTGAAAGTAGCAAAGGCATCATCAGATCCACTAGGAGTCACGTATATTGAACCATTATAGGCTAAGTTTCTACTAAAGCTGCCATCTATAATGTTCATATTTGGCATAAATCCAAAATCATAGTCCAAATTCTTTGTTGATGCTATAACTTCGCTGTTATGTTTCTCATAATCTTCATTTACTATAACTCCATCTTGCTCAGTATTATTTGGGTTAGTTCCATCACCTGTACTTATATTATCTTCATCTAAATATGAGTAAGGGTCATAATTTGGATTATCATATTTTTCAACATCTTTAAATATCTTATAGAATATATCTTCCCTTAATTGTAAATCGCTCCACAGTAGAAAGTCTTTATGCTTCCACTGCATGCTCATATCTAGACTTCCTAACCAATCAATAATATCCGAACTCAAAGCCGTTCTATAGGTTTCATCGTTAAAATTAACATCGAAATTTTTTGTTACTGACCCCTTAATGTAGTAATCTATTTTAGTTCTTCCTAAGGTTTTATATTTCGTGTTTCCAATGTAGGCATCTACATGGAAATATTCTGGTTTCCAGTCGGGTCCAGGTAATCCTGTTCCTTTTTTCTTTATATAAAATTTGTCAATATTGCTTAGCTTATGACTTCCCCTTAAAGAAATATCATATACATCATAGTCTCCTGCCTCAAAGTCGTTATATCCAGATTTGTCAAAAAGCTGTTCTACAGAAGTACCATCTTTAAATCTAACTCCAAAGTAAATATCATCATCTGTTCCGTTTTGATCGGCATAAGGATATTTTATTCCAAATAAGCCTTCATATTTACTTGTTCCACTCTTAGTCTTAATAGCAACTTTTAAGTTATCTATCTCTACATTAGCTGTAGAGTAATTGTATCCTGTATTTAAAACGTTTTTAGATCTATTGATTAGTTCCTTGTATCCCTCTGGTCCTATTAATATTAATTTAGTCATTGTTATTGTATTATAGAATGGTGCAAATTCTTGATCAATTGCTTTTACTCCATCTCCGAAGTTGCCCATATCTTCCTCAATTCTAGAAATAATTTCTTCTCCCAATACTATTTCAGGTGTACTAAATGCCTCTTTTAACTTATTTACTTGTTCTTCTGACAACCCTACGACATCATAAATCATAAAATTCATAATCATATCATTTACGTAGTCATTGAATTCATCATACAATTCTTTTAACTGTTCTATTTTTAACTCCTCTTCAAAAAATTTAGCAATATTGCCTGGAAGGTTTAAAGCATCTATTATTACATCTGGTACTGGAGTTATATATTTCCCATAATTGTTAACCCATTCTCTTAATTCATTCACTGCTACCTCTAAATCACTTTCATCTCCATTATCTATAAGGGCTCTTGCTATTTTTTCACTTGTATTAATCCACTCATTTATAGCTCTATCAATATCATTTAACCAAGCATCTAAGTAATTACATATTGCTGTGTTTTCAGCATAGTCTAAGATGTTTTGCGAATTACTATATTGTCTATAATAGTCAGCCTTCTCTTTCACAAATGATCGTAATTTAACTAAGTATTTATAATGTTCAGGGGCATTAATGCCATTATACATATTTGATAGTCCATTATCCTTTGATCCATTATAAACAAATGAATTTAAAATAAAATCATTAGGAGCATCAATATCAATATAAGATCCCCTACTGTAGCGTTCCGGTATTTTCTTATCAATTACTCCCTCAGATGATATATGTTTTAGAATTATACTTAACGCATCTTCTGCCTTTTCTGGATCAGCTAAATCAGTCATATCTGGATATACTCCATTAGCTATTTGATTTATATAAGTATGACCAAATAAATCTCCAGAGTAATGTGTCATATAACCTAAAACAAAAGAAATCATCTCATATCTTTCATCTGAATTTTTCGGTAATACCATTATCTTTTCAACCATTTGCTTTAGCCACTTGCCAGATGTGATATCATCACTTGTAGTCTTAGTTCCCCTATCATCTATTGGATGAATATATCCCTGCCCAACATAAATATCTGGAAAAGCATCCGGTCCTAACGATCCTGCTCTATATGCTTTGGGATACTTCATTAGAGCAGAATAAAACTCTGGTGCTACCTTAAACTTTCCAAACGGTTTAATCGTAACATATCCATTATTTGTCATAACCTCTTCAAGTATTAGATTAGCACTATAATTGTGAGTCTTAACCTTCCAAGCACTTGCTTGATTCATTGGTACAGCCGTCATTAAAAGTGCTAGACACATCAAGACAGCTATAATCTTCTTCACATTCATTGATTTTCCCCCTTAGAGTATTTGATTCTATTGACATAAACACATTGCACTATAACATGTAATGGATTATCTTATTTTATTCAACATATTTTAATTTTATAGTAATTTCATCCATTTTTCTGCAAATTTTTCTTTGCATTCTCTATAAATATATTTCATAAAAAATGCCAATTAATCCTATAACGATCAATTGGCATTACATTATCTATATTCTATTTTTTATTTATTGTAGGTAAAATAATCTTTAAAATTGTATATTCACCTTTCTTTGATTTTACAGTTATTCTACCATTATGCATCCTTACTATTTCTTTAGTAATTGACAAGCCTAATCCTTTACCTAAAGCTTTTGATTGATTATCTCCTTGATAAAATCGCTCAAAAACATGCTCTAATGATTCTTTATCGATTCCTTTACCAGTATCCTTCACAATAATAGTAACTTTATTACTTTCAACTTTATATTCTAATATGGTACTATCAAATTCATCAGTGAATTTAAGTGCATTTGATAGTAAATTTGATATAGCACGATACATACTATTTCTATCCATACTTACTCTTGCATCTCTATGGTTACAATCTTCTATATATTCTAACCTTTTATTCTGTTTAGAAAAAATATCTTTATGTTGATTATAAACATCTTTAAGGAATTTAGATATATTTATTGAAATAAACTTCTTTTCTATTAGTATATCTTTAAGGTGAGCCACGGCATACAAATCCTCTATAATAGAATCTAATGAATCGATGCTATTATCTAACACTTTTAGACAACTCTTCTGCTCCTTTTCATCCAGAATACCTTTTTTTAATAAAGCTGTATTAACTTTTAAAACCGATAGAGGTGTTTTTAAATCATGGGATAGATTTTCTATTAATGTTTGTCTATTTTTCTTCATTTGTCTCTTATAATTATTATGAATAATGGTTTTCCTTAAAAAAACAATAATAATTACAATTATTATCATTATCAAACTAATAAATGATATAAAATAATTATTCTCTTGTTTATGTTCGACCATCATTGCATTCTTAAACACTTCATTCTTAGGAATATTTTTTATAACCTTATCCAATATATCTCTTAATAATTCATTATCTTTACTAACTCCTATACAATGACTGGCTTCAAATTTCAATTCACCTACTATTCTTAAATTATGAAAATCTTTCATGTGACTGTAGTAATTATAGACCACACTTTCTAAAAATATATATTGGCCTTTCATATTATTAATTACTTCAAGTGATTCTAGAGTATCAGTAGTATTTAAAAGCGTATAATCTGTCAGCGTTGACCGCACATAATCATTCTGCCAATATTTCTTAGGAAATACAAAAGTAGCACCTTCCATATCATCTATATCCAATATTAACTTATTATCATTGTTTCCAATCACAATTATATTTGCTTTAAGATAGGGCTGTGTAAAACTTATGTATTCCCGCCTTTCTTCAGTATTAGTAACAGCAGATAATAAATCAATTTTACCAGATTTTAAAGCATTTAAGCAGTCTGCCCAAGTATATTTTTTAAATCCCTCAACTGGAATAAAGTTAACATTTAAAATTTCACTTGCCTTCTTTAAATATTCAACTCCGAATCCTCTAGGATTACCTTCCGAATCAATATATTCTATGGGAGCATAATTTGATTCAATAGCATAGTAAAAGGTGTCTTTGCTTTCTAAAAAATCTATTTCTTCATCTGTTAACTTAAGTGAGTCTTTTAATGCAGTATCCTTGGCGAAAGATACCGATGTCATAAATAAATTTAAAATAATTAAAATAATTATTACTCCCTGCTTATGCATCTTTTTATAATCTCCTTATTTAGCTTATCTAAATTTTATTTTAATTTTTTGCTACCCTATAACCCTTATTATATTTCGAAATTATGACAATTTGATTTAGATTGATCTTTTTCATTTTCTTTCTAATGTTTGAAATATGTACAGATATAGTTCTGCTTTCTACATCACAAACGTTCACTCCATAAAGCAATACTAATATTTCTTGTTTAGTGCAATAATCCTTTTGTTCAGCTAAATAGTATAAAATTCTAAATTCTATTGGTGTAAGATTAGCATATTTACCATCATAAATTAAGTCCCTTTTATGCATATCAAATTCTAAGTTATTTATTTTTGCTTTATCTAATAAAAATCTTTTATCCTGTGGTTTTACTCTTTTTATCAGTGCATTAATTCTCGACAATAAAATTTCAATATCGAATGGTTTTGTTATGTAATCATCTGATCCGCAGTCAAAAGCCTCTAATATATTAGTCTTGTCTGATAACGCAGTAAGAAAGATAATGCCTACATTAGATTCTTTTTTGAATTTCTCACACAATCTATTGCCTCTTATATCTGGAAGTAAGGTATCTAGCAACACTATATCTGGTTTAAAACATTCAAATGATTTTATTGCAGCTTGTCCATTATAGGACTGATGTACATCAAATCCATTATGCTTTAAAAAAATTGTTACACCGTCCGATAGGTTCTTCTCATCTTCTACTATTAAAATTTTTACACTCAACTAAATCACTCCACAGTTTTTATTTCAATTTTAAAAGATATAATGACACAAAAAGCTTTCTTTAAACTTTTAATAAAATAATCAAAATAATACTAATATAAGAAAATTATTCCACTATTAATTATATATTAACGCTATATTAATAACAATAATATACATTTGCAACTAAAAAAAGAAGCCCTAATTAAAGGACTCCTTATTTATATATAACCTTATTAAGAGGGTGATTAACCAAAAGAATTAACTACTTAATTCTTTTAAGTATTGAAGCAATATTAGTTGCACCACTTCCACCTATATTTAATGTTAAACCTGTGGCAGCACCTTCCACTTGTAAGCCTATTGATTCTCCTAGCAATTGCTGAGCAATAAGAACATGCATAGATACTCCAGTTGCTCCAACTGGGTGACCTTTAGCCTTTAGACCACCTGACGGGTTAATAGGTAGTCTACCGCCAACTTTAACATCTCCATTTACAATTGCATCTCTACCATGTCCAGGCTTAGCCAATCCTAATGCTTCATATATCAATAGTTCAGTAATCGTAAAGCAATCATGTACTTCGGCTACATCTATATCATCTATACTTAAATTCAAATTATCTAGTGCTTTTTCAACGGCTTTTTTAGCTGCCGTTAATTCATAATTAGATCTTTTTCCTTCAACAATTGAAAGATAATCGGAAGTATGCTCTAATGTTTGTATTTCAACAACTTTATCCTTTTTAGCCTTTGCATTCTCAGTTGTTGTTAATACTAAAGCCGCTGCTCCATCAGATACTAATGAACAATCAGAAAGCTTCAATGGCTGAGCAATCATTGGGTTCTTATCTGATACCACCTTAGCAAAATCATGTTCATACTCTACATGCATTTGTGCTAAAGGATTGGACATAGCATTCTTATGAGCCTTACATGTTATATGAGCTAGAGTATCAGCCAATTCTTCTTCAGAATATCCGTATTTGTCTATATAGCCCTTTGCATATTCTGCATATAATCCTGGGAAGGAATATCCCTTTTCTCCCTCTTCTGGATAATATGAAGCCATACCTAGAACCTCTGTTACTCCAGCTGTTTTTAATGAAGTCATCTTTTCAACACCAATTACAAGAACATTTTTCATTTTACCAGATTCTATTGCAAATAATGCCTGCTCAACGGCTGTTGAACCAGAAGCACAAGCATTCTCAACCCTTGTACACGGTTTAAATCTAAGTGCCTCATCTATTTCTACAGCATATGGTGCAAGATGTTCTTGATTATTAAATCCACCACCACTATAATTAGCTACAAAAATTCCATCTATTTCTTCAGGATTAATTCCTGAATTTTTAATTGCTCCCTTACCAGCCTCTACTAACAAACTATATATAGTTTCTTCTTTTAGTCTTCCAACTTGGGAGTGATAAGTTCCTAATACAGAAATACCCATGAGTAAGTCTCCTTTCTATTTTCTATAGTATTACTCCACCTGTGATTTCAAGTACTGACCCTGTTATAAATCTAGCTTCATCAGATGCTAAATATAGATAAGCATTAGCAATATCTTCTGGTTCTCCAAGTAATCCTAATGGTGATTTCTTCTTCATCATATCTAAAACCTTATCAGGCATTTTTTTAACCATAGGTGTAAGAATGAATCCAGGAGCCACAGCATTAACGCGGATACCTTTCTTTCCTAGTTCCTTTGCCCATGTTTTTGTCATACCAATAACGCCCCATTTTGTAGCAGCATAATTTGTCTGACCATAATTACCATAAAGTCCTACTACGGAAGATGCATTCAATATAACTCCACTACCTTGATCAGCCATAACCTTTGCAGCTGCTTGACCACAATTGTATACACCCTTTAAGTTAACATCTATAACCTTATCCCATTGATCTTCTGACATTTTTAATAGAGTTGAATCGGCTGTGATACCAGCATTATTCACTAGAATATCTAGCTTGCCAAATTCCTCAATAGTTTTTTCAATCATTTCATCTACTTTGCTTTTATTAGTCACATCTACAACCATGCCTAGAGCTTCTCCGCCCTCAGCCTTGATTTCCTCTACAACTTGTTTAATATGATCTTCATTAACATCGGCAACAACAACCTTTGCTCCTTCTTCTGCATATCTTTTAGCAGTAAATTCTCCAATTCCTCTACCTGAACCTGTTACTATAGCAACTTTATCTTTTAATCTCATTCTAATTCCTCCTAATATGAATTTATTTAAAGAAATTGCACATTACAATTTCATGTATAAACACTTCTAAATACTTCTGTTTTATTTCTTATGGATAACTGAGAGATTTTCTCCGCTATCCTTTTTATTTACCTAATAGACCTTAGTAAAGACCAGTAACTAGATAGAATAGGGATATAACGAACGCGGCTACTAATGGCAATGCCATGGTATTAACTGCTATATCCTTATAACTGTCTCTATGTGAAAGCTGTGTAACTGCTAATAGTGTTATAATAGCTCCAGAATGTGGTAAAGTATCAAGTCCTCCAGCAGCAATAATCATAATCCTGTGTAATGCCTCTGGAGCAATTCCCATGGCCAAGAATTCTTTAGATAATACCTCTAGAGCTATAGCTGTACCTCCTGATGAAGAACCAACTATACCAGCTAGTAATGTTGTAGAAATACCTACTTTAAATACAGATGGAATTCCCATTGAAACTATACCCATTTTAACTGTTGTAAAGGCTGCTAATGACTTTATTACTCCACCATAACCAACCTCTGATGCAGTATTGAATATAGGTAGTAATGCTCCAACTGCTCCATCAAATACTGTTTTGTTTGTATTTGGTATAAACTTTCTCATAGTAATTAATATAAATACAACTGCTATTGAAAGACCTATGATTACAGGCCAAGTACCGTTAACTACTCCGCCTACAGCTTCATATTTAGCAGTAACTGAAGATAATTTAAAATACCAATTAGTTAATATAAAGTTTACAACAAATACAATTATAATTGGTGTAATAGCTAACCAAATATTAGGTATATTATCATCTATATCGTGTAGATTTTCATTTGGATGATCTCCATATCCTTCACCGGCAGTCACTAATCTGTTAGCTCTCCAGTTAAGGTAATATAAACCTCCACCTAACATAATAGCAGTCGCTAAGATACCTAAAATAGGTGCTGCATAAATATCTGTTCCAAAATAAAGTGTTGGCATAGTGTTTATATACTGTGGTGACCCTGGAAGTGCAGTCATAGTAAATGTGAATGCTCCCAGTGCTATTGCTGCAGGCAATAATCTCTTTGGTACATTTGCCTTTTTCAATAATGTAGCTCCAATTGGATACATTGCGAAAACAACTACGAATAATGATACTCCACCATAAGTTAATAAAGCTGTTGCTATAACTACAGCTGGGATAGCTCTCTTAGTTCCAAATTTTCTAGATACTAAATCTGCTATAGATGATGCTGCTCCTGTAACTCCCATAAGCTTACCAAATATTGCTCCAGCCAAGAACACAGGGAAATACTTAGCAATATACCCTGCCGCTGCTGGCATAAATCCTTCTGATAATGCGTGAAGTGCTGGTACTTCTCCAGAAATTAATACTGCAGCCATTGCTAATAATGGCGCCAATACAAGTACTGAAATTCCCTTATAAGCAAAATACATTAATGCTGCCAAGGTTAAAATAATAGCTATAACTCCTAACATCCCAATTCCTCCTTAAAATTTTTATAAGTGCAAGACCTAATGATAATATAGATAATTACTCTATTTTTAGCCCCCTTTCAATTAATCTATAGTGATGTTCATAGCTTCATCTAAAAAGATTCGAGAATCCATTTGCTTTAAGTCATCATTAATAATAGGTACAAACTCCATTAAATCAAGAATATCCTTTTGCAAATCAATTCCAGGTGCAATCTCTGTTAAAACAAGACCCTCTTTAGATAGTTCAAAGACTGCTCTTTCAGTGATATATAAGACTTTTTGTCCCTTCTCAGCTGCATATTCTCCACTGAAAGTAATCTGTTCAACCTTATCTATGAACTTTTTGATTTTACCTTCCTTCTTTATATTTAAATTGCCATCAGCTATCTCTATCTGTAAGCCTCCTGCTGTAAATGTTCCACAATATATTACTGCCTTAGCGTTTTGAGTAATATTTATAAATCCACCACATCCAGCTATTTTAGGACCAAATTTACTAACATTTATATTTCCAATCTTGTCACACTGAGCCAATCCTAAAAATGCAACATCCAGTCCACCACCATCATAATAGTCAAATTGATACCCTTGATCTATAATAGCCTCTGGATTGGTTGCAGCACCAAAGCTTAATCCTCCTGCCGGTACTCCTCCTATAGGACCTGATTCTATAGTTAAATTCATATTATCTCCAATACCTTCCTCACTGGCAACCATGGCAATTCCTTCTGGCATACCTATACCTAAATTTGTTATAGCATTTGGAATCAATTCCATTGCCCCTCTTCTAGCTATTATCTTTCTAGCATCTAACGGAAGTCTTCCTAATGAACCAACTGGCACCTTTAGTGTTCCTGAATATGATGGATTGTATTGCTCTCCAAATGTCTGCATATGATTTTCAGGCTTAGACTCTACTATGGCATCTACATAAATTCCAGGTATCTTAACTAATCTTGGGTCTAGAGTTCCCTTCTTTACCACCTTTTCAACCTGCAATATTACTATTCCACCAGAATTTTTAACTGCTTGTGCCATAGATGTAACTTCAAGGGTCACTGCTTCCTTTTCCATAGTTGCATTTCCTATTTCATCAGCATAGGTTGCTCTAATAAATGCAACATTAATAGGAAACCCTTTATAAAACAGATACTCTTTATCATTTAACTCTATTAGCTCAACTATATCTTCTTTAGTTAAATCATTTAATTTACCACCTTCGATTCTTGGGTCAACAAATGTCTTTAGACCAACGTGGGTAATAGTTCCTGGTTTACCTGCTGCAATATCTCTGAATAAGTGAGTTATTACACCTTGAGGCAGGTTATAGGCTTCAATCTTATTTTCTAATGCCAATTTACCGAGCTTAGGAGCCAATCCCCAGTGACCACCGATTACTTTTGATACTAATCCTTCATGTCCAAGATGATTAAGTCCCCTTTCCTTTCCATCACCTTGACCTGCTGCATATACTAATCCTATATTTTTAGGTTTTCCTTCTGCGAGAAAACGTTTTTCCAATGCAGATGTTAATTCTTCTGGATGACAGTTACCTACAAATCCACCAGTGGCAACCATGTCACCATCGTTAATCAATGCTACAGCTTCAACCGCTGACATAACCTTGGATTTCACATCAATTCCTCCCTTTATATAATTGTTTTGTCGTACATAATATATAGGTTGCAAAAGCCGTGCCAAGTTTTTTTAGAATTTTCAAAATTTAAATCAGATAAACAAGCTATTGATAAAAAAATAACAACTCCGCCAATGCTATTAATAGCTTTAGCGGAGTTGTTAAGTGTTCGGATTCCAAAACGATTTTATGTCGAAACTTTGTTATGTGTTCTGTTATCCAAACTATTTTTTAGTGATTTTTATGATTGTGTTTGATAATACGCACATTTTCATAATAACTTGTCTCTTTAAATATCCATTAGGTTATATTTAGCTAATTTTTCATAAAAAGTTGTTCTTCCTATTCCCAGTAGCTTAGCTGCCTTAGTTTTATTACCATTTGATATCTTCACGCTCTCAATTATGGCATCTTTTTCAGCCTTAGCTACAATCTCACTTAGATTCTTTATATTCCTACTATACTCCTTCCCTACTACTTCCTTAGGCAAATGTTCTACATCAATAATATCTGTCATATCAACTAAATTCACAGCCCTCTCAATTATATTAGCCAATTCCCTTATATTACCTGGCCATGTATATTTAATTAAGTGATTCATCGCTCTATCTGATATCTTCTTTATATTTTTATGATATTTATTATTTAACCCATATAAGATATAATCACTCAAATCTGGAATATCTGCCGGTCTTTCTCTTAAGGCAGGAACATGTATAGTGAAAACATTCAATCTGTAATAAAGGTCTTTTCTAAATTTTCCCTCTAAGACTAAATCTCCTAAATTCTTGTTAGTAGCAGCAATAATTCTAGCATTAGTTCTCTTTGATTCGGTTCCACCTACCCTTTCAATTTCTCTTTCCTGTATTACTCTAAGTAGCTTAGATTGCATAGATAATGGCATATCTCCTATTTCATCAAGGAAAATAGTTCCTCCATCAGCCAGCTCAAACTTACCTATTTTACCACCTTTTTTAGCTCCAGTAAAGGCTCCTTCTTCATATCCAAACAATTCAGATTCTAGCAACTCAGAGGGAATAGCTGCACAATTCACCTTAATAAATGGACCAAATCCTCTAGCACTTCCATTATGAATTGCATGGGCTAATAACTCTTTTCCCGTTCCACTTTCTCCTATAAGAAGCACCTTAGAATCAGTTCGAGATGCCTTGGCTGCAAGATCCTTGGTATGACTAAGTTTTTTACTTTTCCCTATGATGTTATCAAAGGTATACCTTGCTTTGTTATTTCTATTCAGCTCACCCTTGTACTGCTCTAGTTCCTGCTCCATTAAACTAATTTTTTTATATAAATCATTCAATTCATCCACATCTCTAAATAAGACCTTTCCCACTGCTCCTATTGGTTCACCATCCTTAAAGGTTGGAATTCTAGAGGCAATCATGTAGTTTCCTTTGATTTTTTGAACATCGGCAATCTCTGGCACACCGGTCTGTGCTACTATGTGCATTCTTGTATTTTCAACCACCTCTGTAACGTGCTTACCTATAATCTCTTGTCCTTCTACTCCTAGAAATTTTTCATAGGTCTTGCTAATCATAGTAATATATCCAGCTTTGTTTACAACAACTATACCATCATAAACTGTCTCTAATATTGTATTTAGAACTTCAGATACATTCTTTTGTTCTTCTAGCTCCTTTAATAAGTTGTCATGCTCAGTTACATCAATAAATAGAGCAATAGCTCCTTTTATTTCTCCATCTTCAATTATTGGTGCCCTATTTGTAATTATCTTTCTACCGTTAATCTCCATCATAGCATTAATGACTGTTTTACCTGTTGTTACGGTTTCAGGTAGTTTAGATTCTGTTAATACATCATTAATTTTTAAACCTATTGCCTTATCAGCATTTACTCTAGATATCTTTTCTGAAACTTCATTAAACATAATAATATTAAAATCATTATCTATAGCTATTATTCCATGATTTGTAGCTTCAATAATTGAATTAATACTAGTAGCTAGAAAGTTTACCTGCTCAGAAAGATACCTTGATTTACTTAATAATCCGCTAAACTCACATTTGTCATTTACTACAAAGAGTTCATCCTCATCCTTCTTAAAAACATTATTACAGTCTTGATCTTCCTTAACACATAGGTCAGTACAACTCTCTAGCTTCACATCCTTAACTTTTATAGAAAAGTCTTTTAAGCTATTCATTGAATCTATAATAACTCGTCTGTCTATTATGCCTGTAAGCTTATTTTCTTTATCTACTACTGGTATATTGTTGACCTTGTATTTAAGCATAAACTCTACAGCATCCTTCATTGTACTTTCTTCATGTAAACCCTTTGCTTCTGAATCTATCAGTTCCTTAGCTTTAACCTTTCTAAGATTAGGCACGGTCTCACTCCTTTACTAAGCAGTTTTTATTAATTTACTATATTCTATTGATTCCATAATTTCAGTTGTAGATCCTGATTTTTCAATATATCCATTATTCATTATAATAACTTCATCAAAATAATTTAGATTCTTCTCCGATAAGTTATGGGTTATTACAATCATTGTTTTATCTTTAAGTCCATATACTTTCTCCTGCATCAATATAGAATTTTGGAAATCTAATGATGAAAAAGGTTCATCTAATATTATTATATCACGATTAATTAACATCATTTTTACTAAAGAAAGTAGTTGCTTTTCTCCTCCACTTAACTCAGTACAATCATTCTTTTCCTTAATCAAATCAATTTTATTGCATGAATAATAATCGGTAATATTATTTAGATTCTCACCAGGATAAGCCCCATATACAGTAACATTATTTAAGAAGCTATCTGAAAACACATGCTCAAATTGATTCACACATCCTAGAATGCCAGAAGTATCAATTTCACTAATATCAACACCATCAACTTTAATCTTGCCATTGGTAGGAGTTATATATTTCATTAATAAATTAGCAATTGTTGATTTACCTGATCCACTATGTCCCACAATTGCATATTTTTTCCCTTTTTCAAAGGAATAATTAAAATTCTCAATTTTAAGTTTTCAAATTTGACTGAGACCTTTGAGAATTCTATTGTATGATTACACTCCGATAGCTTTGGTAAAGCTTTCTCATCATCCTTCATAAAGTCTAGTAATTTATCTTTAGTCGATTTTGCTGATTTCATAGTGCTTAAATCTGATACAATATACCTAACTGGATAAACAAACTCTTTTATATATGCTAGAGTAGCTGTTGCGGTTCCAATTGTAATTGTGTTCTTAAGTAATAAGACTGCTATTGTAACAAATGCTGATATATCAAGCAAATACATAAATGAACCATTGAACACATTAGTAAATGTACTAAACCTTCCATAGTGTAAAAGCTTATCCTCAGTTTCTGTCATGGTTCTATTATGTTCACTTAAAATGTTATCTTTCGTTTGATAATTTACATTTTTAAATCCCTGGAGCAAATCATGTACCTTGCCAATATATAGTGATACTGCTCCAAGATGATTTGCTCTTCTTTGTGAAAGAGTCTTACTAGTTACATTTGGTAAGAATAGACTTAGCGATGAACATAGAATAATTATTATTGCTATCCTAGGGTCTAGCATAAACATATATATCCCATATACAATTACTTGGATAGCAGATTGGACAATCATAATCCCACTATCAAGGTATTGCTTAACTACAGGCACATCATTATCTAAAATTGAAACATAAGTACTTAATTTAGATTTGCTAAATTTGGTATAGCTATATCCTAATATTGAATCGAATATATCTCGTTTTATCAATAGATAAAATTTTCTCACTATTTTCCACTCATGTAGCTGACTTATGTATTGGAATCCCATTCCAACACCAGCTGCTAATAAATACATTGAGATAAAAATAATAACTCCCTTACTCCCTTTTGAAAAGTCATAATCAATCAACATCTTGATTATATATGGAATAGCTGCAATTGCAGCTACATAAATAGTTCCAGTTAATATCCTTATAAATATTAAAGATTTCATTTGATTTATGTATTTTTTCATATTATCCCCCGTATAGTATTATACTTTCCTTTCCCCTTTATTTTGTAATTTAATTCAAAGATTGGTGGTCAATAGTACTCAATCAGCAAAAATTCTTATTAATGAGAATACCATAACACCTGTTAATAGAACTCCAGAAATTCTAGAATCCGAATGATCTTCCTTATTTATAATTTCTTTAATAAGCTCTGCTGAAATGTGATATAACCCCATTGAAGCAGCGACACAAATAATAATCCACAACATGATGTAATTCCCCCTTGTATTTCAGTCTAATTTTTAATTGAATATAACATATCTATATTGGTAAGTAAAGGAAATTTAGCAATTAAGTACTCCAAGTTCTTAATAAATTAAATATTTGTGTAAAATAAAGGAAATTAAATGAGAAAAGTAGAAATGTTAGAATGAAACACAAGAAAGGAGTTGTTCATAATGCTAATTTTTATTATTATCGCTATTTTAGTTATTTATTTTGCATTTAATTTGATCGCGAAGGATAAAAAAGGATCACCTTTTTCTAAATCTAATGATTCTGTTACTCAAGTTGAGAAATTGCCCTATAATAGGAAAAAATACTTATTATCAAAAGCTGAATATAATTTCTATAAAGTATTGGAAAATGCCATTGATTTAAATAAATACTATATATGTCCAAAGGTTAGAGTAGCAGATATAATTTATGTAACTAGTAATCCTAATAGACAAAGGTATTTTAATAAAATACAATCTAAGCATATAGATTTCTTATTATGTGATAAAGAATACCTAACACCTAAAATTGCTATTGAATTAGATGATAAAAGTCATAATAAATCAAATAGAGTTAAAAGAGATGAGTTCTTAGATAATGCATTTGATGATGCGGGAGTTAAATTATTACGTTTCAGAGCAAGTTATTCATACAGTCCTAATTATATTAATGAAAAGATATCTGAGAATTTTGCTACAATCAAGTAAAAGAGTAACACTTTTTGGCACATGACAAAACCCCTTGAAAACAAGGGGTTTTAATTTGTGACAAGGTTAGTATTTATAGGAATCTGGTGTCTGCTTCTATTATTTATATTCAATCAATTTATGATTTATTGTAAAGTCGTGTATAGCCACTTTAGCTTTATTTTATAACAACAATAGGTTCATATGCTGGGCTTATTCTCAAAATATCAAATAGTTCCTTCACTTTTTGACTAACTAATAGCAGGGGTTGACGCCCTAAGGTTACATTTTTTTCAAGAGAAAGATTAAAGTCTTTTGATTTATCATAATGTGGAGGAAATTTTATTTTCCCAAATTCTTGGCATTCTGTACAATCTTCATCATATAATATGTAAGGCATTTTTTGTGAAAATGAAGGCATAACATTATTTATTATCATTTGGAAGCACTTTTTCTCTTTATTTTTATTCCCTACATGTATAACTGGTTCTAAGGAATATCCAGTAAATTGTTGTTTTTTGAAAATTTTTGCAAGTTTCTCAGTTATGATAATAGCATATCCTCCAGTGTATCTATCATCAGGTATTTCAAGAAATAATTTTTTCTTCATCTGTGTGGTATTCCAATATAATTTAGATATTTGCTTAAATTCAACAGAACCACATTTTGGACAAATGAATACTTTTTCATATTTAGTACCATATTTACTGGGATGTTTAATATTTGTTGCGTAGAAATCAAAATGTGTTGCCATATACAACAATGGTGATTGGCTTACTTCTTTTTTAGTAAATTTAAAATCTAATCGGTAAAGAATCATATCTTTTAATTGTAAATTCTCCATTATATCCATAAATCTTTTATATTTATCACTTTGATATTCTAAAACAAAATCATAATGCACATCACTAATTCTTTGTGTAGGATTTTCAGGTATTTTTTCTAATCGTATATTTTCATTTTCAAATAGCAAATCAATATCCTTCTTAAATTCTGAATATTCATTGAAATCATTATATATATTCTCATCGTACTTAAGCTCAAGAAAACCTAAATAAAATGTTTTCATATTAATTCCTCCAATTATAAAATGTAGAGTATGCTTACATACTCTACATTTTATATTAATTACTTGAGTTGTTCAATTTTTAATAGCTAATATTACCAACTCTTTTTACACATAGAAAATGACATAAGTCCTAACACTTGTGAAAAAACCTGTACGCTTACACAAGGAGAACTTAAACTTATGCCTGTCACAAGTATTGACAATAGATACTCTTTACCCCTTGGATTTAAGCAATACTAAAAAAGATTTCTGTAATGATAACAGCATTAAATTTAAAATCAAGATTGATATTGCCACTGATTTAATAGAGCGATTCAAATGGACGATATACATATTTCTACTTTGAAGTTTGTGCCATATCTACTAAGTTAGCTTTAGTTACTGCTTCTATTTTGTCTAAAAGTTCTTCATAACTATAATTTAAAATATTTTTAAATTTAATTTCTTGCACTATGCCTGATAATCTTTTATTATAAACTTCCAATTCTTTAACATTGATATCTTCTATTTCCTCAGTCCTAATTTTATTTGTTATATCATTACATATTTGATGAATTTCAGAGACAAACATTTCTAAATTCTCTGGTATTATCTTTTCATTTGTATCTAATAAATTTATAAGAATAAGTGTATTATCCACTACATTCTGTGATTCAAAAATCACTTTTTCATATTCATCCGTTTGTATATAGTTAACCATTGAGTTAAGGTTAGGAACTACATATCTATCTAGAGCTTTAATATACATACGAGACAAATCAGCTTTTTGTTCTTCCTTTTGAGCGTGATTAAAATACAAAGTAACCCCTAATACTATATTAAGCAATATTGAAATAATTAGAATATATAAACTTACTTTCCTTTTCATGATAATCACCTCTTCTTATTAAGCGGTTTTAGTTGAATACATTGAAGTAAAAAATAATAACTTCCTTGCTTCCTTTCGAAAAATTATAAATCCTATCAATATAACTCAGAGTCTTTTAGAATCAGAATAACTTTCTTTATTAATAATTTCATTGATTGCTTAAATTGTAATACTGTATAAAGCCATTAAGCAACAACGCAAATTTAGGATATAGCAATCCCCCCTGAAAGCAAGGGGGGATATTTCTGCATTTATCCTTTTTGTCTGTCAACTAAATCTTTTATTATGTCATGATAAATTCGTTCAAGATAAATTCGTTCTTCTACATCAGTAGTAATTTCGTTAATTTTACCGAAACCTTCAATAAGAGTCATTGTATTGTTAATCATGTTCTTCTCATAAAGTATATTAAAATTATCTTTAGTTTCATATTTTAAATCTTTTAGCTTAGAATATTTAATTTTATTTCTCATTAAATATATAATATTATCTGATAATTTATTAACTTTTTTTATTCCTTCGATATACTCAAGCATTGAATACTTAATATTGTGAATATTATTGATATTATTCAATTTCGATATTACATTATCGACACCAGTAGAGTGTTGAATATTAAATACGGCTTCTTCTAAATTAGGTATAGCAGCAAACGAAATACCTTTATCATTATCTCCGTCTATTATCCTGTACCTCATCTCAAAAGTAAATTTACTATCTCGTATTTCTCCATTTGAAACAAGAAAACCAAAATAAACCTGACCTACGCCTTCTACTCTAATCGGTTCTTCTTGCTCAAAAATAATTCTTAGCGCTGAGTCACTTATATGGGCTTCTTTAACATATATGCTGATTTTTTCTTCGCTTACAAGCTTATGCAATGATAATAATATTAGATATATAGCTAAATGATTATCATAATTATTATATCTTGTAGACGTAATTGCTCGTATATATGTAGTATCATTTTTATCTAAAAGTCTAAACTGTTTTTCAATCGTTTTAAATTCTTCTAACAATTTAAGCAAATTTTCTTTTAATAAATCATTTAAGCCATTCTTAATACAAAATTTAGCGTATTTACCCATATCAAATAATTCTTCAAAAAAATCAAATGTGAAATTATATACCCCAACACCTTTGATATCATCTGAAAATTTAATTATAATTTCACTATCATGTGATACTCCTATATACTCTATGTTCTCTAGAGTCTCCAATATATCATATTTTTTATCATCGATTTCATCAAATAAATCTAACAAATCCTTAGTTCCTTTTATATCTATATCATCAGTAAGTTTTCCAAAGTCATGTAATGGAAATTTTTCTTTTATTGCTTTATCCAGTTCTCTATCTCTCACAAAATGCCTAAGGTCATGTAACTTTGCTTTTTTTTTGTCTATTTCTCCCTCTCTTAAAAATAAATAAGATAAATGATTTTTAATAGTATCAATCCTCCCCAATTAATATGTTATTACATTTATTAACAAGCTTATTTATATAATATATGACTTTCCTTTTATTTTCAATATTTTCATTTTTTTACTTGTCCAAATATTTTATAATAATCATTTTAAAAATTTCTTGATTAATACATTTCATCCGATTCATAAAAAAAATCGAGAGTACTATAAATATTTAGGCTATATCAACTTTATTGGATATAAAAAATATTTCTAATAAATAATTCGTCTAATCACTTAACAAGGTAAAAAGCTAAAGATATAACTAAGGACATAGGTATCATGTAACATCTATATCAAGATTGATTGAATAATGCACAGATTAGTATAAGTATTCTAGCTAGTTAAAATATCAAGCTTGTGATACCAAGTTATTAATCTATATTCATAGTATATATGTTATAATTATTGTGTATTCCTCAATTTAGTAATGCCTATAAATAGACTGGAGGTGAGAATTTGAATATAAAAACATTTTCTTACAGATATGCAGAAGAAATACTTACCCATCCAAACCATATAGACATATATAATGAAATAATAAATATTTGCCAACAAGCACCTTTACCTGTATATAAAGGAAAGTCAGAACGACAAAAGAGTAAGGATGTTGTTCAACAAGTTTTAAATACATATTTTAGACTTAAATTTACTGATTTAGGATGGGAAGCAGAACCATTAGCAACTCCTAATGACAATCATGATAGTCTAAGAAGTGATTTCAGAAAAAAGTTTCCTATAGTAAAAAATGGAAATATAGATGAAGTAATAGTTCAGATTGAAGTTGAATTTGGTAATATAGCAAGTTCTTATAGAAATTATTTTAAATTTCAGCTTTCGTATTCTTATAATTTAACTGACATTTGTATCCTCATACTTCCTTGTTTCGAATTAAGTAAAAGAATTGATAGTGGAGTTGCTAATTTCGAAAAAACCGTTCGCGAAATACCTTCTGCTAAGCTTTCAATAACTGTTCCTACATTGGTTATTGGATTAGATTCTGTTGATGTATCTGAGTTAGATGTAAAATCAATAGAATCAAATTTAAATATTCTAAAATGCACAAGAAAAGAATACACCCCTAAACACAATGAAATTGTTAGAGAGTGTATTGAAAAATACAATACTTAAATCTAAAATAACGGAGCTAAAAATGCTTTATGATATTATTTTTTTATCATCCAATTATTTCAAAAATATTTCAAGAAATCATTTTTAAAATGAGAGATAGCATTATGTTATCTCTCATAATCTCTCTCCTATAGCTTTAATCACATCAACAGTAACTGCATTTCCTGCTTGTTTTTTTAATTGACTATCAGAAACCCCTACAATCTTAGCTCTATTAAAATCTTCCTCATCAAATCCTTGAAGTTTCCAATATTCCCTTGGAGTAAGCTTTCTAAATTTGATTTCGCTTTTTTTAAGATGAACTTCTTCACCTAATTCATTTTCAATTATTATTAATCCATTACTTTCATTATTGACCTTAGAATCTATTGGGCATTGACTTACCAACTCATTCAGTTCTTTTTCTTGATTGAATTGATTTAATCCCTCTTTTATTTCATTAATATAATGCAGTTCACCATCTTCATGAAAATAATACCCTATAACCATCATTTCTCTGCCAGACGCATTAGCGGTTAATGTTCTACAAGTCTTGTTAATTTTATCGGGAAAAGCCATATTTCCCATCTTATTTCCACTTTTCCATTCTTTAGCCTTCTTAGCATATCTCTGTTTCAGCACTTCTTCTTCACTCAAATCATATCTTTTCCCAATTTTATAATAATCCTCTAACACATCAATTAATTTAAATTCATTTTCTGCAATTTTATACTTAGTTTTTGCTGTAACACATAAACCATCAACCATTATTCCCCAATACCCAAAAGGAGATTTTGTGTTGAAATTAAAACTTTTATTGGTGTATAAATCAATCATATCATTCTCTTGAATTTTAAATTTGTATAAAGTTTTTGATTTTATACTATTAATAAAATCTTTATATGCAACTTGTGTATCTTTTTCAAAGCTAACTTTATTAATTCTTCTTACATTTTCTTGTAGAGGAAATATTCTCTTAATCGTTTTATTCCCTCTTTTTCTAGCAACTATATATACTCTTTCTCTATTATGAGCTATATAGTGTCCACTACTTACCATTTGCCACTGAACATCATAGCCAAGTTCATGAAGTTCATATAATATTTCCTTAAATGTTTTTCCTTTCTCTATTTCCACTACTCTCTTTTTCCCATTTTTAACAACTTCCTCTTTTTCTCCTGAAGTAAGTAATCCTTTTACATTTTCAAGGAATACATACCGTGGTCTTGTTTTTTCTACTACATTTGCAATTGAAAAAAATAGATTGCCTTTATTCTTATCTTTAAATCCATTTCTTCTTCCAGCTCTACTAAATGGTTGACAAGGAAAACCACCACAGAATACATCATATTTAGGTATTATCTTAGAAATTTCTTTTTCTGACATACCATCAAATTTAGTTATATCATCAAAAATATGCTGTCTTCTTAAATTCTCTAAGGTTTTATCTCTCTCACTTTTATTAAGCTTCTTCATACTTGCTATTTCTTCTTCATTCATATGATAAAGTGATATATAGCTTTTTATTGCATTATTATCTAATTCACAACTAAACACACATTGATGTCCATTAGATTCTAATCCTTTTCTAAAACCACCAATACCAGCAAACATATCTATAAAATTCATAATAATTTATCACTCCAAAAATTTATAGTTTATATACATATATATTAATTATATAATATTTCTTCTAAAAAGCAAACCTATGTTCTGTTGCTTAAATTCATCAAAGGACTTGTCTTTATTGCCATCTCAATTATATCTTTATTTTTCGGTGATTGTAAATATCTTTTTGTTATAGTTTATCCTTATGACCTAGTAAAAGAAATAATATATATCTCCCTAGCCCATAGCTTCGATACGTTCCATTAGTTCTTTTAAGCATACAATAACTCACTATATTATATCAATCTACCTCATAGCTATATAATCCTTATGATTAATCATCTTCTCCAGCGAATTAAATTTGTTAAAGTCCTTATGCAAGTGAACATGCTAACGTACTCTTCAACTATATCCAGTGATGAATGACCTAGAATTTTCTGAAATCTAAATATATCTCCATCTCATATTATCCATTTCTAATAATCAAAAAATAAAAAATAGTCCACATGACTACTGAGTTTTCTTAAATAATCATATGGACTGTTCTTAAGACTATTATGAAATCCAACCTCCACAAAAGTTGAAATCATCGATTTTGGCACGCCCTGCAGGATTCGAACCCGCGGCCTACTGATTCGAAGTCAGCCACTCTATCCAACTGAGCTAAGGGCGCACATATTAGATTATATCTCAATTTATATTAACATATATTATGTAGCTTTTCAATCATATATATACCTACTTTATTTATCAATAGTAACTTTCAGAATAAATATACTAATCGTTTCTAAAATATATAATGCTTTAAAACATATTAGCATCTGTGTCTGACTTGCCAGAAAACCCGAATAAGAACAACTTTCCTATATCTTCAGATAACTTTTGGTCTTTAGGCATTTTCTTTAATATCTGAGTGGTAGCTAAACCAGTGGCAAATATATTAATATAGGTCATTACAGAATTAACATCAATCGATTCATCAACTGCACCTTCCTCTTTTCCTTGCTTAACTAATTTAACAAAGAATGGAATGATTCTAGTTTTAGTAACTTCAGATATAATGACTACAATCTCTGGGTTTTGCATATCCTCAGCTTTGAAATAGTCTGGACTCATACTGTCTTGAGAATTAACCTTATATTTTATAAATGCCATTAACTTTTCATGAAAACTTCTACTACTATTTAATATTTCATCATATTTATCCATAGCCTCATAAAAAGCTTTTTCAATTGTCTTAACATATAGATTAGTTTTTGTATCAAAGAAATTATATACACTTGCAGGTGAAACATTTGCAACTTCAGCTATTTCCTCTACATTTGTCTCTTTATATCCATTTTTAAAGAAAAGCTTACTTGCAGCATCAAGTATTGCTTTTTTCTTTTCTTCTCTTCTTTTTTCAAAACCGTTCATTAAATCACCTCACATATATAATAACATATATTATTGTCAAGACTTACAATAAAAAAACATAATTATATAGTTGTTTTGTATACTTACTACATAAATTGTTGACTTTCATTCTTTTCGGTGATATTATGTAGTTAAATAAGTTTATAACTACATAATTTAGCATTAGTCGATTTTTCCCAAATAAAAAATGGGGGTGTCTATATGTCAATCATTAAAGTTAATAACCTTACAAAGACCTATAAAAATGGCAAGGGAATTTTTGATTTGGATTTTTCTGTCAAAGAAGGTGAAGTATTTGGATATCTTGGACCAAATGGAGCAGGTAAAACAACAACTATCAGACAGCTTATGGGTTTCACTAACGCAGACAAAGGAAGTTGTACTATCATGGGACTAGATTGCAGAACTCAAACTGAAGAAATTCAAAAGTCAGTAGGGTACTTACCTGGTGAAATTGCCTTTTTTGATAACATGACCGGTGAAGCTTTTTTGAAGTTTATTAAAGAAATGAAAAGTATAGAGGACAAGTCTCGAATGCATGACCTTATAGAAAGATTTGAGCTAGATCCAAGTCGTAAAATTCGAAAAATGTCAAAGGGCATGAAGCAAAAAGTAGGTATTATTTCAGCATTTATGCACGATCCAGAGGTCTATATCCTAGATGAGCCTACTAGTGGTCTTGACCCTCTAATGCAAAGAAATTTTATTAATCTTATTAATGAGGAAAAGAGTCGTGGCAAAACTATTCTTATGTCATCCCATATCTTTGAAGAAATTGACAAAACCTCAGATCGTATAGGTGTAATTAAAGAAGGAAGGCTAGTTACTGTTGAAGATGTTCATTCAATAAAAGCTTCTCTGAGAAAAATCTTTATTGTTAATGTTGGTAACCAGAAAGATATTGATATTATTAAGTCTAGTGGATTAGAAATAAATAGTGTGACAGGAAATCAAATTGAGATAGTAGTTAGCTCAAATTATAATAAATTTAATCAAGTTCTTGCTAAATGTAATGTACTTGGAATTGAAATATTAAATCAAAGCCTTGAACAAGTATTTATGAAATATTATGGATAGGAGGGTTAATAAAATGAATAAGACTCTATTAAAAGCCACATTTAAGTCAAATTGGGGAGTTGGCTTGATTATAGCTGCTGTTATGATTATGTATGCTTTCTCAATAATTTCTATATATGACCCTAATAGTCTAGCTGGACTCACTGATATGGTTAAGATGATGCCGAAGGAATTGGTAGCTGCTATGGGTTTTGAAGATTTAGGAACTACTCTTACTACTTATGTTGGTAATACCTATTACAATTTTATAGCAATTCTTTTCCCTATGATATATGTCATCATAGTTGGTAATAGACTTGTTGCTAAACATGTGGATAGTGGATCAATGGCATTTCTTTTATCCACACCTAATTCTCGATTAACCATAGTAAAAACACAAGCTCTTTATTTACTTTCTAGTATCACAGCTATATTTTTATTATTAATCCTAGCTGCTATAAGTATATGTCAAGCAATGTTTCCTGGAAGCTTAGATATAGGTGGATTCCTTTTACTAAATCTTGTCTCTCTACTTACCTTCTATGCTATAGGTGGAATAACTTTTTTGTTTTCTTGCATTTTCAATGATACAAAGCAATCTCTTAGCTTTGGTGCAGGAGTTCCTATAGCTTTCTTTGTGTTAAACATGTTATCTAATGCTGGTGAACAAATGTCTTGGTTGAAATATTTTACTATATTTAGTTTATTAAACCCAACTGAAATATTAGAGAAAAGTTCTACTACTCTAATCAGTATAATAATCCTTTTAATGATTTCGGCTATAACATATACATGTGGTATAGTATTATTTAACCGTAGAAGTTTACCTTTATAATTAATAAAAATGCCGTCCCACGTTAGTATGGGATGGCATTTTTCATATTTGGTATTATGGGGAAATTTAGTTGAATGCTTCACTCTATATTTATATATAATCCTTATCTATAGGATAAATATAGCTCTATATATTAACAACTATTATCTATATATTGTTTAATTCTCTGGTTGAGTTGCAAGATTCTTAACGTTCCTAAACTTCATTAAGAATATTACTATTGCTGCTACAGCTACAATAATTCCAACTGGATAAGATATGCTTGTAGATAATCTGAATCCTTCATCAGCCTGCAGAATATATGTTACACTAACGGCTGTCATAAATGTAGCTGGAATACTAGCAATCCAATGTAACTTCTTATTTATAATAAGATATGCTGCTGCTGCCCAAAGAACTATCATTGCTAGAGTTTGATTGGACCACGCGAAATATCTCCAAATGATACCAAAGTCAATTCTAGTTAATAAGAATCCAATTACAAACAATGGTATAGCTAACGTTAGTCTATTCATAGTTTTCTTTTGGTTAAATCCTATAGCATCAGCTATAGCTAGTCTTGCACTTCTGAAAGCTGTATCTCCTGATGTGATAGGGGCTGCTATTACTCCTAACATAGCTAATACTCCACCGACAGTTCCCAATAGACTGCTAGAAATAGAGTTTACAACTCCACCAGCTCCACCTTCAGCGATTGCTGAATTTAATCCAACTATACCGCCATCAAAGAATGTCATAGCCGCTGCTGCCCATATAAGAGCAATAATTCCCTCTGCAATCATTGATCCATAGAATACTTTTCTACCATACTTTTCACTTTTAATACATCTTGCCATCATAGGTGATTGAGTGGCATGGAATCCACTTATTGCACCACATGCGATTGTAACAAAAAGCATTGGCCACATAGTTAATCCACCAGGATGGAAATTAGTTAATGATACTTCTGGTATATTGTAGCCTTTAATGATTAACATACTTCCTATACCTACCGCCATTATTAGCAGTGCTGCTCCAAATAGTGGATAGACTTTACCTATAACCTTATCAACTGGAAGAATAGTTGCTAAGAAATAATATACTATTATGATAGCTAACCAAACACTTACATTACTTAATCCTCCAAGATTTAAGCTAGATAATAAGGTAGCAGGACCTGTCATAAATACTGTACCTACTAATATAAGAAGTACTACTGAAAATACTCTCATTATAGTTCTTGCATTTTTTCCTAAATAAATCCCTACAATTTCTGATATACTCTTACCTTCATGTCTTACTGATAGCATACCAGAGAAGAAATCATGAACGCCACCTGCGAATATACTACCAAATACTATCCAAAGAAATGCTGCTGGGCCGAACAATGCTCCCATAATAGCACCAAATATTGGACCGAGACCAGCAATGTTCAAGAATTGAATTAAGAAGATTCTCTTCCAACTAAGGGGAATAAAATCTACTCCATCCTCCATTGCTACAGCAGGTGTAGGTCTATTTTCATCAATCTTGAAAACCTTTTCCACAAAAGCTCCATAAATAAAGTAACCTAGTATTAAGACGATTATTGAAATAATAAAAGAATACATATCAATACCCCCTGTAAATTATTAAGTAATCTTAAATATATTATATGACTAACTTAATAATGACAGGATAATTTGAGACGAAATGCAGAATATCATGTATGAAATGCATATTTGGTGTTTAAATCACATTACTTTATATTCATTATTCTCTTAAAAGCCTTAACCTTGTTCCTACTTACTGGTATTAGTTCCTCTGCGCCTTCCAATCTGATTTGATAGGTACAATTAAACCAAGGCTCTATTTCCTTAACATATCTAAGATTAATTATATAGCTTCTATGACACCTAAAAAAGCACCCTCCACTTAATAGATTATTTAACTGTGTCAATGTATCATTATATAGATATTTACCTTTAGTAGAAAATATAACTGTATCTCTATTCTCAACAGTTGAATATATTATTTCATCTAGATTTAATGGTATTATCTTATCTGATTTCATTACGGAAATCATATTAATATCATTGAATCCCTTAGACTCTATTTTATTTATAACTTCTTGAATCTTACTTGAATAAAGCTCCCTATCGTCATTATACATTCCAGTAATCTTATCAATTGACTTTTCAAGTCTCTCTTCTGAAATGGGCTTTAATAAATAATCAATGGCATTCACCTCAAAAGCCTTAACTGCAAACTCATCATATGCTGTTACAAATATGATAAGTGCAGAAATATTTTCTTTTAAGATTTCTTCTGCGACTTTAATTCCATCCATCTGAGGCATTTGAATATCTAAAAACACTAAATCTGGATTTAATTTCTTGATTTTCTCAAGGGCATCAAATCCATTATCCGATTCTGCTATTACTTTTATATTATTAAAGTTTTTAAGCTGATATTTTAGTTCCTCTCTTGCAGGCATTTCATCATCTACAATAATGCAATTAAACATCTTCCTCCTCCTCACCATTTCTCTTTGGTATATTCATAGTCACTGTTGTTCCTTTACCTATTTCACTGGATATTTTCAATCCATAATCGTTTCCATACTTATTAATCAATCTCTCATTTACATTTATTATCCCTATAGAATCATCATCTTTATTTTTAGAAAGTATAGTTTTTAATTTTCCTTCCTCTATTCCTATTCCATTGTCATCTATAACTATTTTCGTTTTATCATCTTCTTCAGTTGCTATTATCTTAATTATTCCACCTTCAATCTTATTCATGATACCATGCTTTATAGAATTCTCCACAATAGGTTGCAATATTAAAGGTGGTAAATAACAATCAATTCCCTCTGGAATACATATTTCAACATTTAATTTATTGCCAAATCTGGCCCGTTCTATTTCAAGATATGAGTTCACATGTTCTATTTCCTTGGAAATGTGGACTTCATCAGTATCAAAGCATAGATTCTTTCTAAAATAGTCACTAAGATGCAACAATAATTTTCTTGCTTTATTTGGGTCAATTCTGACAAAGGATACAATGGTGTTTATTGCATTGAATAGAAAGTGAGGATTTATCTGCGCCTGCAATGCCTTTAGCTCTGATTTTGCTAATAACTGTTTTTGGTATTCTACCTTACTTAACTCAATCTGAGTAGAAAACAATGACCCCAGCCCTAAGGCCAGTTCCAAGTCTACTTGAGTTATAGAATCATTTGTGGTTTTATACAGCTTAAGTGTTCCTACTACTTTATTTCCTTCCTTTAGTGGAACAATAATAGCCGATTTTAATTTACAATAATTATCATCGCAATCTATATCTTCCTTTGTATATGCAACTCTATGTTCCCCTGTACTAATTACATCCTTGGTAATTTTAGTTTTTATCTCATCCCCTGGTTTATGATGATCATCTCCTATCCCAATATGAGTCAGAATTCTTTTAGTATTAGTTATCGCCACTGCTTTAACATCAGTCATTTCATATATAATCTTTGCAGCATGCTCTACAGTCTCATAATTAAAACCCTGTTTAAAGTATTCTAAGGTCTTATTAGCTATTCTTAAGGCTATTTGTGCTTGATAAGCTGCATTTCTGTCTTGTTCTTTGAATATACTATCTGTAACTCCAATAAATAATGAGCTTCCTATTGAATTTGTAATAATCATTGGTAATGCAATTACCTTTACTAATAGTAGTGCATCTGTAAATGGTCTTGCAACTATTAAAATTATAATCATCTGAATCATCTCAGCTATAACACCAATATATAAGGCAAATGCCCACTTACTCTTAGAGCTACTAAACCTTTTACTTAATAATCCAGCTATTGTACCTTCAATTATTGTCGATATGGCACAAGCTAAGGAGGTAAATCCTCCAATATCAATTCCCCATCTATGAATACCAGCTATAATTCCACTAAAAATACCTACAAAGGGTCCTCCTAAAAGACCACCTACTAAAACACCAATCACCCTAGAATTGGCTAAAGCACCATTTATTACGATTCCTGAATAAGTGCCTATTATTCCTATTCCACCGAATACAAAGCTTAATATTATCTTTTCAAATAAAGTTATTTTTCTTTTTAAAACTAGCTTTCTAAAAATCTTAACCTTTGAAAGTATTAGGGCCAATATAATCAGAGTGCCCACCCTGTTAGTTAAATGTGTAAATATATCTAAATTCAATAAAATCACCTCATTAAAAGTTCAATATGTATAATTTTTAACTTTCCCAACTATATCCTTATATATAGAAAACTCTAGGACATTCTTATTTTATTATACTATAACTGACTTATTCATGTATTTTAATTCTAGGTTATTCTTTCATCGCCGCTTAAATCAATCTTTTTCCCAAGATATTTGGGTTTAGACTTTAGAATGTTCACTAATCCTAAGTCCTTAACCCTAGCCAACACTTCTATAACCTTATATTTAGGCATTCCACGATAAACTTGATCATCGAAGACTACCCCAAAAGCTTCAAGCCCTAGTTATCTAACTACAAATAAAGATCTTTTTAGATGATAGTCTTGAATTACAACTATTATAACGAAAATAATATTATATTTTCACATAAAGTACATACTTTGTTTAATCCATCATTTGTCTATAAGTTTATAAATACGTAAAAAAACAGTTGACCTTTAGTCAACTGCTTTAAATATGGAGCGGAAGACGAGATTCGAACTCGCGACCCTCGCCTTGGCAAGGCGATGCTCTACCACT
>NZ_JAETGO010000020.1 GCF_016765695.1 Sporosalibacterium faouarense
TAACATAGAAGGCACAGCTCTATGAAGCAGGAAAAATTCTTAGATAAGACTAAGAAGCCACCGTTTCTAAGTCGATAGGTGAAAGTGGTGGAGGTTCACTGAAATAACCAAGGATTATAAAATAATCCTTGGTTATTAATATAACTTAAACTATATTTATTTTTATAATACAGTTTTTACGCAAGCTCTTTATGCGCTTCTTTCAAATGCTCAATTATAGGTAAGTTTTGCGGACATTGAGCTTCGCAATTACCACACTCAACACATTTAGATGCATGTTTATCAGCTTTAGTCATTCTTTGATATGTATCCTTTGATTCTTCAGGAATATCATACATATACATAGCGTTATAAGTACTGAAAATATTAGGGATAGCAATATCTTCTGGACATGGTATACAATATCCACATGATGTACAATCCACTTTGGTTTTACTCTTAATTATATCTTTAACGTCGTCTATTAAACTTATTTCCTTTTGAGATAGTGAGTTTACAAATGCATCCTCAGCAGTTTTTATATTTTCCTTTACTTGATCCATTGTACTCATGCCACTGAGAAGTAAAGAAACCTCTGGATGATTCCATACCCATCTTAGAGCCCAATCTGCTGGCATTCTCGATGTTTCTGCCTTATCCCATATTTCCTTTATTTCCTTATTAGGTTCCTTAGCTAGCTTCCCACCCTTAAGAGGCTCCATAATTACTATTGCTAAATTCCTATCTGCAGCATATTTCATTCCTTCTATACCAGCTTGATAGTCTTCATCCATATAATTAAGTTGAATTTGTGCAAAAGTCCAATCATATGCATCTACTATTTCTTTAAATAAATCCAATTCGTCATGAAAAGAAAAACCGGCATACTTAATCTTTCCATCTTTAATAGCTCTATCTAAGAATGAAAAAACATCTAACTCTTTACACTTTTTCCAAGTGTTTTGATTTAATGCATGAACCAAGTAAAAATCAATATAATCAGTTTGAAGCTTTTCTAATTGTTCATCTAATAATTTATTGAAATCTTCATATTCCTCACACAACCAAATCGGCAGCTTAGTTGCAAGCTTAACTTTCTCTCTATACCCACCCTTTAAAGCTTCTCCTACAAATGGTTCACTCATTTTTTGATGATAAGGATACGCTGTGTCAATATAGTTTACACCATTATCAATGGCATAGTGAAGCATTGCTGTAGCTTCATCTTTATTAATCTTACTAGAATCTCCGTCAATTACAGGAAACCTCATACATCCAAATCCTAAAGCTGAAATCTCTAAATCTGTTTTTCCAAACTTTCTATATTGCATTTTACAACCCCCTAGAATTTAATTCCTTTTATTAACATTTCCATCATTATACTAAATTGCACCTTATATTATGTACATATACACCTTATATAATTATTCTTCGTGTGTCTAAATAATCCTTTTTTTTGATATTATATATTCACTCTCTAATATTTATATCTTACTATTTAATATGGTTATTTCATTACAAATAATAGAATTTCAGTCATAATTATATCTTTTAGATTAAATCACCTTCCTTTTTCCTTATAAATCTTATAAAATATTTATTGATATACAAAGATTTATTAGATAAAAACACCAAAATTAAATCTATTTAGTTTTTATTTAGTATTAATGGGTAAAAATCATAAATATATATGTATTAAGGGAGGTATCAAATGCTACAGGATATATTTCAAATTATATTAAAGAGCGCTGAAAATGCATTTCTACAAGTTACCGTATTTGTAGGAGCTGTACTTCTAATATTTGGTTATATTAATTATAAGAAATCTGGAGCTTTTATTGAAGGAATTGAAAAGTCAAAAAAATGGCAGCCGATAATTGGAGCATTATTGGGACTTTCTCCTGGATGCGGTGGCGCAATATTCGTAATGCCGCTATTCGTAAAAGGATCAGTCTCCTATGGAACTGTAATAGCAACACTAATCGCTACCATGGGTGATTCCGCCTTCGTAATAATTTCTACACTACCTTTACACTATGCTTTAGTAAGTATAATATCCTTTATAGCAGCTATTATCACAGGTTATTTAGTTGATTATTTTAAGATTGGGGATATTTTGCTATCTAGGATTAAAAAACTTTCTAAAGAAGAAAGAAATGAGATACACAGCAAAGCTGACCATATGCTTCTAAATATGGAGTGCAAGGATAATGTCAATTGCCATATAGGTCATGAAGAAGGAGATGAAGTAGACCTAGCTCTTCATCATAAAGCTAAAGGTCATCAAAAACTAGAAACAATAGGATATAAATTTACACATAAAGGTTTCTTATTCTATTGGGTTATGATTTCTCTTGGTCTAGTATTAGGTATTATGCTACTATTCCAAGTCGATGTTAACAGTTTCTCTATTCCAAATTTAGGTTCTATAATTGGTGTCTTTGGAACTATACTATCTATTGCTATGATGTTAATGGGAAAAAAGTTTATACAAGATGATACTCATGAAGAGACAGAGCTCAAGTCAATGTCATTAAAAGAAACTTTAATTCACAATGCTCAGGAAACTGCCTTTGTTGCAACATGGGTTTTTGTAGCATACCTGATATATGAAGTAGGTGTATACGGTTTAGGTGGAGGAAATTATGCTGCCGGTGAAGAGTTGATGAAAGGCTTTATGTCAAGTGCAGGACTTTTGGCAGTAATAGTAGGTGCATTAATTGGTTTAATCCCTGGTTGTGGACCACAGGTAATTTTCGTTGCGTTGTTCACTAAAGGAATGGTTCCATTTGCAGCACTATTAGCTAATGCAATATCTCAAGATGGAGATGCATTATTCCCTCTATTAGCTATAGACCGAAAATCTTCACTCTGGGCTACAGTAATAACTACTGTTCCAGCCTTGATATTAGGAGTTATTGTTTACTTTATCGAGATAAATATATAAAAGAAGTGGAGTCTTCCACTTCTTTTTTTAATAAAGTCTTTTCCTCTATTTACTTTTTTACCTTTAATTTCATCAATAATCTGCCTCGTTTATCTTTTTTCTACGATTCACAAAATATAAATATATAGACTCAAATGCCTCTGATGATATTTTGCCTATAATCCCTACAATTGCTGGATTCCCAGGTCTTAATAGAGTTACACCAAATATAGTTAAAGCTAATGCAATGAGATTCACTATCTTACCATTACTTACATATTTAGTCATATGCTTTTTCATTAATATACCCCAATAATATTGTCTTACAATAACTATCATAGGCAATAATGTCATTACTTTTAGAACATCTAATGACATATTACAAATCTCTTTTGATACTCCAATCAAATTTTTTAATATATAGAAACCAATAGGTGTAAAACCTAATGTTGCTAATATTAAAGATGAAACAATTCCTAGATAAAGGGCAAATCTCTTTACTGGTTCTTTATCCTTTGATGATTCTATAAAATTTAATGGCACTTGATGAAACATCATTAATGGACTCACTATTGTTACCCCTAATCCCCATGCAACTGCATATGTTGAGATAGCTACTTCTGGGCTTATAGTTCTAGCTAAGCCAGAATCTATTATGGGTTTTGCCAAGGATTTAATAAATGAAGTTATAACCAATGGAGCAAAAAACGTAATTATCATCCTATAAGAAATTTCTCTTTTATATTCTTGGGATTTATTAAAAGTCAAGCGATCCATCATTCTAGGAATGTCCTTTATAGTAAACTTAACACCTAAGAGCATAACAATAGCTTCTGTGGCTATTGCCCCTAAGAACATAACTCCAGCTATTACTCCAGGTGGAAGAAACATCAGCTTGTCAATTGAAGTTACTATAATTACTACAAAAGCAACTCTTGCTATAGTGGCAATAGGTGTTAAAAATGTCATTCTAGATTTAATTGCTATCCCTTGCATAAAATTCCTTAATGATACTGCAATAGGGAAAAACACAAATACTCGTAGAATAATTATAGCTTCATCTAATACTCTTCCCTCTACTCCCATAAATCTAGTGAAAATAAACTTAGCTCCTCCACTAAAAGCCAATACAGCAAACATAATTACTATAATAGAAACTAAAGATACAATAAATTTCTTAACTTTATAATAACTTTCACTATCATGTATTAAAGCAGCCATTGTCTGCCTTATCATTGTGGCAGGATTCTGTAACACCTGTAATAAGCTTTTAGCTATATTAAAACCTGCCATATATATTTCAGGTGAAGGTAACCTAGCTAAAGCTGCATTAAATAGGGAATGGGTAATACTGATTAAAAAGAAAGAAGCCGCTAAAGGTAAAAAGAAGAATAATTGGTCAGCTATTGAAAGCTTAGATTTTTCTTCTTTACAGCTCTCTTTCGCTAAAGTTTCTATGCTATCACCCTCTTTATTTTATTTAACGGTTACAGTCTATTATAAATGAGAGTTTTATTCAATTTTGATAACCTTATCTATATTAGTCATTTATAGACTGTCAATTGTTTAAAAAGGTATTTCTTTCGGTTCCCTAAATATACTCCCATTTCCTATATCATTTTAGCATGTCTATATTTATTCTAATAAACAAAATGGACATAGTCCTATAATACTATGTCTATTAGTACCTCTGTACAAGCCACAGATAAAATAGTATAATAAATTTATAAGTAACGGGGGGGTAGGATAAACATGGATACACCAATATCAAGACTTTTTAATTTGTTTTCCAATTGGATAGTTTATGTGCTAAGCTTATTAGCATGTGGGGGACTAGGTTACATCATCTATAATATAAATACTCATATCGGAATATTGGATATAAGTAGTTGGAATACTTTTCTAAAGCTAGTAAAATCAAGTCCTCAAGAAGTGTTTTTAGTACTGGGATCGGCAATATTAATGCTCGCTTTATTAATACTTTTAATTCCAATTACATTAAAAAAATTTGGAAAAATACATATTATAGTACCTGCTTTATTAATTATAGGAAATATAATAGGATATTATCTAGGATTCGGAGTTATAGTTTTTCTAATAAACATCTCTATATTAGTGCTTGCAGTTATAATAGTTGCTCTTTCTATTGCAATTTCTTTACCTAATTAAGAGTTAAAATTTAATATTTAATGTTATAGACTGGATTAATATCTAGTCTTTTTTTTATGAACATACATTCGATATTTTTTCAAAAAACTCTTTACTTATCATTAGTTTTGGTATATAGTTTTATATTAGTTGGAATTATTATTATTTTTGTTTTATTTTTAACTGCGGGGGTAAATAATTAAAAGCTTGAATTCATTATTATATTAACTAAGAGGATTAGCTAAAAGAGGTGGAATAATTATGACAAGAATTATAAACAGATTAAAATACATACTAAGTTTTCCTAATAAGAAAAAGTCTAATTTATCTAATTATCTTATAAGTTACAATATTAAAAAGACTACATATAATAGATAATATTCTCTTACATTAACAAGACCAGTACATAGTTCACTGGTCTTGTTTGTTTCATACGAAGTGGTTTTTTTATGAAAAGAGTTATATAATTAGATTAAATAAAGTTAAAGGGGGATTTCATAATGTTAGTAAGAAAAGCTATGTTAAAAAGAAATGAATTAACGCTTTTAGAAGATGAAATGACTTTAAAACATGCTTTAGACGTTATCGAAGGCAAAGGTTTCTTATCATTACCAGTTACTCAGGAGAATGAGTTTGTTGGTACAGTATCAATATATGATATCTATAGAAAATATTATAGGAATATAGAAACTAGAGAACAGTTTCTAAACTCAAAAATCAATGATTTTGTGAAAACTGATTATAAAACTTTATCACCTTATGATCCTATTGAAGATGCAGCAATAATATTTGCTCAAAAAGACTATCCTTTTATTCCTGTTGTAGAAGAAGGAAAGTTTCAAGGTATTGTAACTCAAAAAGAGATATTCAAATCCTACAGTGACTTATTTGATTTAAACAATAAAGTAGGAACTAGGGTTACAATTCAAGCTTATGAAATGAGGGGAATACTAAGTAAGCTTACAAAGACTATTACAGATCAAGGTGCTAACATACTATCATTAGTTGTAAATGAAGTAGAGACAGCTATGAATATAAGAGAAATTGTAGTTAAATTTGAGGGAGCAGACAAAGAAAAGGTTATTAATGCCCTTGGTAAAGCAGGCTTCAAAATTCAAGAAACTAGATAATAAGTTGAAAATTAATAACATAGTAACAAAAGCTATCAAAAATTTGATAGCTTTTTCTTTTTTCATAATTCTAAGACCTTCGTCATAAGCTTTAGTTAAGAAACTATCTTTCATTATTTATATAGAAATCTAAATTAAAACCTCTAAATCAAGAAATTAATATATAGGTTTGAAAATATATTTTTATAGAAATAATAGATATGTACTTTGCTTAAAGGAGATGTATTATGAATTGGTCTTTCAGTAACTCAAAAAAGAAATACAATTTTTTTATGTTATTAATAATTATGATTATGACTTTTGACTATCTTATTTCATATTGGGGCATTAAAATATTAGGTTATATTCAAGAGGCAAATCCTTTAATGATGCCCTTTATGGAATTACCCCTTTTAAAAGGCGTTTCTTTTCGTATAATATATATTAGCCTTCTGCTATTAATTATAAAAGTTGCTTGTAATAAAACACAGTCCCCATACATATTTAATACTATACTAAGGCTTTTATTAATTGTGCAAATAATCCCTTATACAGTTCATATAGTCTGGATATATAAATATTTTATATACTAACTACTTAACACACTTCGTAAAACAGGTATCAATACAATAGAAATTCCAAGTAAAGAAATAAACATCCCTGCGAATTTATTCCCTTCTTTCCACACAATTACTGCGAATGAGATTGTGTAGTATGCAAAGTATAAAAGAATTAATAATGTTATCCATTTCACTTGTATCATTCCTTTATTTTATTAATATTAATCGGTTTAAGTTGCTTACCAAAGTTTGTTATCTGAACCTTGAAGTTAACCCTTACATCTGCCTGTGGAAATTTATCTATCCAATTATAATCTTCAAATTCAGGTATAGTGAGAAACTCTTTTCTAGCAGATAATGACCATTGAAATATATCTACCTTTAGTTCATTTTGAGCTTTTTTCACTAAGACCATTGAAGCCTCATTTAAATATCCCTCGATAGCCTTTGTAAGAAACTTTTGTTTTTCTTGGTCATCTACATAATCAATAAAGCTTCTCATTAATAATATTTGCATTTTCACTGGCGCTTCAACTGTTATTATAGGTTTAGATTGGCTCACATCTACTTTTATTTTGGGCTTTCCTTGCCTTAAAATTCTTGCCGTTAAATGCTTTTCCTTCTTATAGGGATCTGGATAAGTAGCATACCAACTGGTTGCCTCTGTATGGGGTCTTAAAAGAAGTGTAAGTCTATTTTCTTCTCCATTTATAGTTCCTATCATTCTTCCCTCTTTTATTACTGCTGCACCTATCATTTGTAAAGTATTACCACCAGTTTTATCTACCTCTCCTGCTTTATATTTATCCTCCATTCCATTTGCTTTTGTATCAGTTTTCCCTATTGTAGCATATATAGCTAAAAATCCGCCAGCATCCTCCTCTTCTCTTTGTAAAAATCTATTGATTGTTGATGCTGGAACTAATCCTGAAGCTTTCCACCTTTCATCCATAAGTTCATAATTCTTATGTGGTCTTGTTTCTAAAACTGGATTATTATTCCTTATAAAATCTTCTGCTCTTTCCTTACTTATAATTATATCCATTTGCCTTTTAATTTGAGGATCCCTAGTAACAGCTTCAAAAACCTCAAGAAATTTTTCACTCTTAGCTAGTTCTTCACTTATAATAAATGTTTTGGCATGGGAGAAAGTAACCCTTCTACTTACAGATACATTTGCTAATTCCCTAGCTGAAATTTTGTCTGGTGCAAGAACTGTTATAATTTCTGAAGCTGGCTCTCGCTCTGCATTTGCTCTATCAGAAGATCCAACCTGAGGATTTCCAATTTGATAAGTAATATAATAATTATCCCCTTCTCCCAAATCCATCCCTACTGCTACCACATAGGCTTGTTCCTCTAATTCTAAAGCGTCCCAGCAACCAGTTAAAAATAAAGATAAAATTAATAGTAAACTCATTTTTAAGAATCTCATTTCTTTACTTCTCCTCTAATTTTTGAAATAATCCATAATACCAAAGGTAATGCGAAAAAATATATCCATGTTTTCTTAATTAGAAAATTATCTCTAAGTATAAGAATAGTTTGACTCGGATTACTTGGAATTAAACCAACTATAATCGTCAGAACTGTAATAGGTAATATTAAGGGTTCATACTCCTTAATTTTTAACGTATATCCAAGAATGGCTCCTCCACCATATAAATAAAAAGAGAATCTTATTATTCCGGTTAGTATCCATAGTCCAAAGAAAAATGCATCTAAGCTTGTTATGAACATCCCTATTTCTGTGACTCGAGTTAATTGTGAATAGGGGTGCATCATCATTTGTGGGGCAACATAGTCAAAAATTAATATATATTCGATAAATAGTAAGCTGATTATCAAGCAAGATAGTAGTAATCCCCATAATGTTCCTTTTTTATAAGATTTGTAATCTCTGACATTGGGAAAAAATATAGCTAACAATAAAAATTCACCTATTAATGAACTATGGGTAATTCCACTCTTAATGACTTTTGTTATCCCTGGACCTGTAATTGGATATAAGTATTCAATAATTATGTTATCTCCGAGAATAATAAATAATAGTACTATACCCCCTACCAAATATGGTAAAAGTAACCAACTAGTTCTTCCAATTGTTTCAAGCCCTCTATTAGCAATAAAATAACTACTTCCAATAAGAACTGCATATAATACAATAATTGGAGTTGTTGGAAATATCATAACATTCATTATATCCACATAACTTCTACTATTAAGTACTGTTGCAGTAAAAAGAAGAGCTAAAAGAGATAAACAAATTATAAATCCAATATACTTTCCAGTTAATAAATATATAATTTCAACTATATTTTTTTCTTTATATTTTTTTAATAATGAAAGTGTTGCCCATATAGGTATGGTCATTATCACAAGCCAGACAATAGGAAACATCCAAGTTGCACTTTGTCCACTTGGAAATAAATTTGCAGGCGTCATATCGGCCCCTTTTATTCCAATTATAATTATAACGATAGAAAACAATTCTCTAGCTCCAATTTTTCCATCCAACTTATCCATTATTGATTAGACCTCCCCCTTGGCTTCTTTTTCCTAATATTATTCTTAGGCTTCACATGTGCTGGCCTTATCCATTGCATCCAAACTGGCAACCGAAAAATTGTATCCTTTGAGGAAGGATAATATGGTGCTAAGGGAGCTAGAAACGGCACCCCGAACGATTTAACAGATACAAGATAGCTAACCGTAATGGCTATTCCAGCCATAATTCCAAAGGCACCTAACATGCTACTTAAAATTAAAAACATAAATCTGCTAATCCTAATCATAAAATTTAAGCTATTGTTTGGAATAGCAAATGATGCTAATCCTGTTAATGCTACAATTATCACTAAAATAGGACTAACTATGTTTGCTTCAACTGCAGCCTGACCTAGTATAAGAGCCCCAACAATACCTATTGTAGGACCTATGGGGGTGGGAATTCTAATTCCTGCCTCCCTTAATAGTTCGAAAGCACTTTCCATTATCATCACTTCGATTATAACGGGAAAAGGCACCCTCTCTCTTGTAGCAGTTATTGCCAACAGCAAGTCTGTAGGTAGCATTTCGGAATGAAAAGTAGAGACAGCTATATATATAGAAGGTGTAAGTAATGCTATAAATAGAGATATCATACGAATAATCCTAATAAAATTTCCATATGCCCATCTCTGATACATATCCTCACCAGTATGAAATAATGACCAAAAAGTAACAGGAAGTACCAAGCAATCTGATGAGCTATCCATTAAAACTGCCACATGTCCTTCCATTAAAAATGCAGCTACCCTATCTGGCCTCTCTGTATATAAAACTGTTGGGACAAGTGAATATGGTCTTTCCTCAATATGCTGTTCTAATATATCAATTGTATGTATTGTATCTGCTTGAATTTCATTTATTCTATCCTTTACTTCATTAACGATGTCTGAGTTAGCTAAGTCATCTATATATATAATTTCTACTACACTCTTTGACCTTTCGCCAATCGTAAGTCTCTCAGTAATTAGCTTCTCATTTCTTAATCTCTTCCTGAGTAATGATAAATTAATTTGTGAAGATTCTACAAAGCCTTCCTGAGGACCTTTTATTACATTTTCTCTTATTGGTTTTTCTACTTGCCTATGCTCAAATTTAGATGTATCAACGGAAAAACCGACACTATGCCCTTCAATTAACACTATAGTATTTCCTATTAGAATATCGTCTATAATTTCATGAAAACAGTCTAATTCTTTTATATCTTTTGCTTTAATGATATTTTTTATATTCTTAGCTTCTTCTTTTAAAGTACTTATATCTTCCGATAGTGGATATATTATATGGTCAATAATATTCTTATCATTAGCCATTCCATCTATAAAAAAGATATTAGCTTTTTTATTTATTGATTTTACATATATTTCTCTAAAAATTAATCCCTTATTTCGAGGATAACAAAACGTTGTTTTTAAGTATCTAGCATTTTTCTCAAGATTATTAAATAATACCTTTTTATTCAATTCATTCTTATTATTTTCCTTGTTAAATTTAAAAAATGGTGACAAGTATACCACCTCAGCTTTTATTTCAAATTAATTTATGAAATTACATTTATATTTTATTATTGTTTTTAGGTTTAACTCTAAGTTATTATTTATATTAGCTCTTTTTTATCTAAAATATATAGAACTATAAATCCAACAATAATAAAGACAATTGTAAAAATAGCTTCATATAATAATCCCATATGATTTCACCTTTCCAAATTTTATTTTTTTCTTCTGAGTATAGTATTCTCAAATAGTAGAAAAATAAAAGTATACTTTATATAGAATGGAGGATTACATGAAATTATTAGCAGAAATTATAATACAAACTTTTTTAGCTTTTTTTACAATCTTATTTATAACTAGACTTTTAGGTAGACAGCAAGTAGCTCAATTAACCTTTTTTGAATACATAAATGGAATAACCTTTGGTTCAATTGCAGCAACATTAGCTACGGATATAAACCAAAAAACATACCAACACTTTATTGGTTTATTATTATTTGGAGTATTAACTGGTTTTGTGTCATATCTCTCATTAAAAAGAAGGAGCTTTAGTAAAGTAATTGAAGGTGAACCCATTTTAGTTATACAAAATGGAAAAATACTTGAAAAAAACTTAAAAAGGACACGTTATAGTATAGATGAGTTAAATCTCCTCTTGAGAGATAAAGATATTTTTTCGCCTGAAGATGTGGATTATGCGCTTCTAGAGATAAATGGAAAAGTTTCCGTAATGAAAAAAACAGCTAAAAGAAATGTCACCATTGAAGACCTAGGACTTAACGGCGGTACTCAGTCACTTCCTACTGAAATTATCATTGGCGGACAAGTAATATATGAAAACCTAAGAAAGAGAAAGTTATCTGGGAAAGATTTAATAGATTTACTAAAACCTTTTGGTATAAATAGAATTAATGAAGTATCATATGCTACAATTGATAAAAATAGCAAAATATACGTAGATAAATACGAGGATAATCTTCCGAGTAATATTGATTTGAGTGAAAATAATGATTGAACGAAAAAATTATTTAAATGCCGTATCTGATTCTAGTAAACTTAAATATTAATCAATTAATAGGTGGTGAAAAGATGGTTAATGAAGAAATTAGATATAATGATTCTAACCAAATTTTAGAAATTAGGATGAACAATGAACATATCCTTCAATATCAAAATGTCCCTTATTTTGTATATCAAGGTTTATTAATGTCAGATTCAAAAGAGCATTATAAAAACAATGTTTTAGATTCCCAATATGATAAATCAGAATTCCATTTTAAATAAAAAAGATAAGGCATAAAACATGCCTTATCTTAAAAATTAACACCCCAAAATTTTGCTTTTTCGATTAATAATTCATCATTAGTATTATTAGAACTTGCATGTGTAAGATTTCTATCATTAGTAATATATTCAAATGAGATTAACATAACAACTATTAGCAAAATAATAATTAAGTCTTTTAATTTGTCAAAGCTTATCTTCATAATATGCCTCCTATAAATAGAACACTATCAAGTAAATTGTTGATATTATCAGTGATAATATCATAATAGGGAATCCTACCTTAAAGAATCTCCCAAATGATATTCTATACTCAGTCTTCTCCACCATACCTGCTACTATTAGGTTTGGTGAAGCTCCAACCAAACTACCATTTCCACCTAGACAAGCACCCAATGCTAATGCCCACCAAAGAGGCATAATACTCATTGATGTCATTGTACCAATACTGTTAATTAAAGGAATCATTGTCGCAACAAAAGGTATATTGTCTATAAATGCTGAAGCTATTGCAGATACCCATAATACTAAGATAGTTGTTAAAAATAAATTGCCATTAGTTATTGAAATCAAAGCTTTTGCCATACTTTCAATAATACCAACCTCTTCTAAGGCACCTACTAAAATAAATAACCCCACAAAGAAGAAAATTGTTTGCCATTCAATTTCCAATAAAATCTCTTCTGGATTAAGCTTACTAATAAATAATAAAAGTGCCGCCCCAATAATTGCTATGGTTGCTGACTCAAAGTGAAGATATTGATGAATCACAAAGCCTAAAACAGTTAAAGCCAAAACAAACAAACTCTTTCTTAATAAGACTTTATCCTCTATAGATTTGTTTTCATCAAATTTCAATATTTTTTCTTTTAGCTCTTCCTTTACATGGAGCTCCTTACCATACATAAATTTTAATACAAATATAATAGCTACAATTATCACTGTAACAATTGGTCCTAAGTTTATTATAAAATCCATAAATCCTAAATCTGTAGCACTGCCAATCATAATATTAGGTGGATCACCAATTAATGTTGCAGTACCACCTATATTAGCCATTAATATTTGTGACATTAAAAATGGTAATGGGCTTATTTCTAAGGTTTCAGTTATAACTAGTGTTATTGGTGTTATTAAAAGTACAATTGTAACATTTGCTAAGAATGCTGATGATACAGCTGTTAATATTGAAAAGGCTAATAGTATCTTCCATGGGTCACCCTTTGCAACTTTAGCTGCCTTTATAGCTACATATTGAAATATACCTGTTCTCTTTGTTATTATAACAATAATCATCATACCTATTAAAACGCCAATTGTATTAAAATCAATTGCCTCAAAAGCATGCTCTTGACTAACAATTTTGAAAGCAAGCATTGTAGCTGCTCCTAATAATGCTAAAGATGTTCTATTAAACTTTTCAGAAACAATTAATGCATAAGTAATAATGAATATTGCTGTAGTTATTAGAATACTTGCGGAACTAAACATAAAAACATCTCCTTAAGATATATTGATAATAGCAACATCCTCTATTATACTCCTGTGGTTTTCTTTTTTAAAATGGAATAACTCTTGAAAAACTGTCAAATATCTTCAAATATCACTATTGTATTAGATTAATACTAATATTTGCAACTATGCTTGATATGACTTTTTATCTTTTACAATCATTAGCAATTTAACTACCAAAAATATGGTTTAGATATTTACCGAAACAAAAAAAGAGAACTATGTTAATAGTTCCCCCTATTTTTCTTCTAATGCCTTAGGTTCAGTTTTAAAATATACTCTTTTACTTTCACTTTTAGCTTTTTTAATTAGTTTTTGTATTTCATCTATCTTCTTTTTAATTTCTTCAGTGTATTCATGAGGCACATTGTAGTATAAGTAAAGATCTTCAAATTCTCTAACTGATTTACTAACCTTCTTATTAATATCAATGAATAAAGAAAAATCATGGGACTCAGTAGCATTTTTAAACTGTTCAATATCTGTATATATAATATTTATAACGTCTTCTTCAGACTTAAATGTACCAGCTACTTCTGGATAAGGTTTTATTCTTTCTAGAAAATAATCACCCTTCTTGTTCACATTGTAGCAATATGCTATTTCTGTATTTTTTACATTAAAAGTCACATAACACATAAAGGAATTAATAACTTCAACTTGAGCACCCATTTGTTTTAATAGAAATTTTTGCTTATCTATTTCTGCTCCCATAAATCTTCTCATAAAATCACTCCTTCTTCTTCATCTCAAAACAAAATAATTCATACTAGATAAATTATATCATAAATATATTTATAGTATACATAAAAACCTGTTGAATTAACAACAGGTTTTTATGTAACTCCCTTATTTTATTATATTCAAGTAGATTTTAAATTTTTTTAATTAAATCACATGTTGATTGTGAATAATACCAACTAGATACCATTCTCCATTGTATTCTTCAAACACGAGTCTTAAGCTTCCCCAGTCAAGTCCTTCATAATCAGGATTTGTTCCTTCAAGATAATACTCTACTATTATAGAGTTTGAATATACATTAAACTGATTTTCTTTTATTAGTGACTTGCCGATTATTTCATTATAGCTAATTTCATCTGCATTTTCATAATCCTTATCATAAACAAACTCACCCCAATATTCTCTAGGAGTTAGTTTAATTTCCTTTCCACTTCCATCATAATAACCCCATAAATATTTATTAGAATCTTTTAAGAAGTCTGCTATTTGATTCTGCTTAAATACTAAATCATTCTTTAATGATACATGAGTATATGGAGTAAATCTAACACCTCTCTCTGGATGAACATATTGTGCTAACTCTTCCATATTTCCTTCATTAATTATATTCATAACTTCATTTGCCCTGTCTTTTATTATCTCTTGTGCAGTATCCTCTTCTATAGAAGATTTTTCCTCTCCTTCTACCCCAGGATTAAAAGTTTTAATAACGTTTAAAATCACATCATCATATTCATTAGCATACTCTTTTGTCACCTTGGCATAGAAATGATATTCTATATTATCTTTAACAAATACCATTTCATATATATCCATATCATTTTCCTCACCAGTAATTAAAGTTGCAGTTTGACCTGAATTTAACTTAATATCGCTTTTTGTAAAACCATCTTTTTCTGAGTTCTTATATGGTTTTGATATGTCTTCAAGATAATTTGCACCATAAACCCTTATATCAAAGCTAGAATTATCAGTGTGGAGTACAATTCCGTCATTATTTTGTGAGCTATCTCCTTTATACCATGTCTTAGGAAAATTAATTGAAAATCCAAAGCGAGAATTAACATATTCTTGCCATTGTGATTGATCTCTTATTCCAGAATCAGAGATATCATCTACTTTATCTTTATCTATTGTTTTGTTTGGTTGTTGCGTACTGCATCCAGATGCAATAATCGTTAAAGAAATTAAAACTGTAAATATTGTTAGAATTTTTTTATTTCTAAACATAATTTTCACCCTTCCTATTTTTTTGATGTAATATTCTGTGTTTATTATTTCCTTACAAGTACATTATAGTTGGATGACCATTCAAATCCACTACAACAATGTATCAATCTTGTAACAGTTGTTTTGATATGGGCAAAATTATAGTCACAATAGTTCCACTTTCTTGTTCACTTTTTATTTCAATACTACCTTTATGAGCTTCTACAATCTCTTTAGCTATAGCTAACCCTAAACCAGTTCCTTTATTAGACTTAGTATTTTGTGCTCTATAAAATCTATGAAAGATTTTATCTAATTCATTTTCTGGTATACCGATTCCTCTATCTTTAACTTCTAAAATCACATTATTATCATCCTTTAATAAAGATATCTTGACTATCTGTAACTCTAACGAGTATTTAATAGCATTATCAATTACATTAATTATAACCTGAGAAAATTTTTCCCTATCTCCAATTATATATATTTTTTCATCAACAAAACATTCTAATGAAATAGATTCCAAAGTTGCTCTCATAGTCATAGAGTCAACTACGTTTTTTACAAGATTAGTCAAATTAAATTTACCCATATTATAGTATTCATCTTCAGAATCTAATCTAGATAAAGTAAGTAATTCATTAACCATTTTAGTCAATCTTTCTGTTTCATTATTTAAATGATATACTGCTGTCTCTAAATCCTCATTCCCTTTAACTTCATCAATCAAAAAATCTGAATATCCCTTTATTGCAGTTAATGGAGTACGTAATTCGTGGGAGACATTAGACACAAATTGCTTTTGTCTATTTACATATTCCTGGGTTTTCTGTCCCATTTTACTCAGACTTCCAGACAATTGCTGTATTTCATAAGGACCTTCAATATCAATATGCTTAAAATTTTGCTTAGCATACTGATGAGCTATATATACTAGCTTTTTTATTGGTTTTACAGTAATTCTTGCCAAATAGAAGCTTAATATTATAATAAAAATACTAAATAAAATACCTGCAACTAATAATACTACGGTGGTTTTAGATAGTATGTGATTTAAAAGATTTAATGGATACACAATCTCAAAAACACCTATAGTCTTTTCATTTAGAATAATAGGAGCAGCAAAGTATATATTATCACCATCTGACACATAAGTGTAATTCCCACTAAAGGCATTTCCTATGTTATTCTCCATTATTTTAGTTTCAAACGAGCTTTGTCTAATTCCATCAATATATGAACTTATTAAATTAAGATTTTCATCATATAACCTTATTATTCTATTACCTGCGCTTAAATTCTTACCTATTTCATTAGATAAATCTAAAGTTATATTATCTGGAAATTTACTCTGAAAATATATCGTCTGCTTAATATAATCTAATGAAGATATAGTTTGTTCAATTAATTGATCTTCCACTGTACTCATACCAAAATATCTAACACTAGTATTTACTGCAAATCCAATAATCAAAAGAAAAATAAGAGTTGTTGTTAGATAATACAATATTAATTTTGTACCAAGCTTCATTTTGCTCTTATTTCTATAGCTCATATGTATTACTTACCCCCTTAAAGCTCATTTATTCCCAAATCTGTAACCAAATCCATAAACAGTAATTATGTATTTAGGTTCATTACTATCATCTTCTATTTTCTTTCTTAATCTTGTTATATAAATATCTACTGCTCTGCTGTCACCTGCATAGTCATATCCCCAAGCCTTCTCCATTAACTCATCACGACTAAAAACCTTATTTTGATTTTTAGCTATTACTTCTAAAAGCTGAAATTCTCTCGGGGTTAAACTAATTACCTCATTATTCTTCTTAACAGTTTTATTCGGAAAATTAATTGCAATATCTGAGTATTTAACTATATCTGTATTATTACGACGTTCTTTTTCTTTATTTGACCTTCTGAGTAATGCTTTGATTCGTGCTAGAAGTTCTCTATTATCAAAAGGTTTAGTAATGTAATCATCTGCTCCAAACTCTAGTCCCAATACCTTATCTATAGTTTCAGTTTTTGCGGTCAGCATAATGGTTGGTAAATCATGATTTTTATGAATTTTTTTACATATTTCATGTCCATCTATGTCTGGTAACATCAAATCTAATAATACTAAATCTGGCTCATATGAATCTACTAAAGCCAAACCAGAATACCCATCAATAGCTGTCTCAACCTTGTATCCTTCTCTCTTTAGTACCATACTAAGTAGGTCACGTACTGCTACTTCATCATCTATGACTAAAATTTTATACATATTTTCACTCCTTATTTCATTAAAATACCAATTGAGAAAATTATATAATTACAAATTGAGTGTATTTTAGATTATTGCGTATAGTTTTAATATGTAATCTCGTCAACTACATATCTTAGAATTTTATATTTTAAAGTTGTGTAATACATTAATTACTAAATTTCTCCATACATTATATCATAAGTATCTCCATAATCATGGTGATACAAAACAAACCTACTACTAACTATTTATAGATTTAGTAATAGGTTTGTTTAATTTATAATTAAATCCTTTCCCTTGCCTCAAAGTGAGTATGCAATAATTTATGGGCTTTATCTCCAAATGGTTTGCCTAGGAATTCTTTATAGAGCTTAATTATTTCAGGATTTTCATGACACTTTCTAATTTTCTTGTTTCTGTCTTCTTCATAAATGGCATCCTTTCGTTTTCTAATTATTTCCCTATTGCCATGATGATAAGGCTGTCCTCCACCACCAATACATCCTCCAGGACATGCCATAATTTCTATAGCATCATACTCAGACTTACCTTCCCTTATTTCCTCTAAGATAATACGAGCATTTCCTAAACCACTTGCTATACCTATTCTTAGCTCTTTCTCTCCAATTTGTACAGTAGCTTTTCTTAACCCATCCATTCCTCTAAGTTGTTCAAATTCAACATTTTCAAGTTCATCTCCCGTTATCCATTCATATGCTGTACGAACAGCTGCTTCAATTACTCCTCCAGCAGTACCAAATATAACTGAAGCTCCAGTGGTTTCTCCTAGTGGTCTATCAAATTCACTATCGGGTAAAGACTTAAAATTGATTCCTGCTTCTTTAATCATAGCACCAAGCTCACGGGTAGTTATTACAATATCAACATTATTACGCTCATCTTTAGTTAATTCTGGCCTCTTAGCTTCAGCTTTTTTAGCTATACATGGCATTATAGAAACAACTACAATATTATCTGGATCTATATTATTTTTCTCAGCATAGTAAGTCTTTGCTATAGTTCCAAACATTATATGAGGTGATTTACAAGTTGAAGGAACATGTATTAGCTCTGGAAATTGATGCTCAATAAACTTAACCCATGCAGGACAACAATTTGTTAATATTGGTAATGTTTTATTGTTTTCTAGGCGATAGATAAGCTCGGACGCTTCCTCCATTATAGTTAAGTCAGCCCCAAAATCTGTGTCAAATACACCATCAAATCCCATACGTTTTAAAGCAGTTACCATTTTTCCTGTAACTATCGTGCCTGCTTCCATCCCAAATAACTCTCCAAGAGCTACACGAATTGCTGGCGCCGTTTGTACTATTACATGCTTATCAGGGTCATCGATTGCTTTCCAAACCTTATCTGTGTGAAACATTTCAGTTAGAGCTGCTGTTGGACAAACCTGAACACACTGTCCACAGTATGTACAAGATGATTCTACCATTGGAATATTAAATGCTGGGCCCACAAAGGAATCAAATCCCCTACCGATTCCAGATAGAATTCCACAGGTCTGAACTTCATTACATGCGGTTTCACATCGCCTACAATATATACATTTATTAGAATCCTTAACTATAGCGTCGCTGGATAAATCCTTAGGATAATCCATCCGCTCCCCTTCCCATCTAATCTCTCTAACATTTAACTCTTCTGCTAGAGCTTGTAATTCACATTCTAGATTTTTGGGACATGTAAAGCACTCATTGGGATGATTAGATAAAAGAAGCTCTACTGCCATTCTTCTAGCAGTTATTGCCTTGATTGTATCTGTCCTAATAACCATTCCATCATAGGCTTTTGTTACGCAAGCTGGTACTAACCTGCTATTATTATTTTTATCAATAAGCTCTACCATGCAAACTCTACATGATGCGGTTTTATTATATAATTGTAAATCTTCTAAATCTAAATGACAAAGAGTTGGTATCTTCACACCTATCTTTTGAGATGCTTCTAAAACAGTAATTCCCTCTGTTACAGTTAACTCCTCATGATTAATTTCAATATTTATCATTTTCTTGCTTTCGTATTTTTCTTGTGTCTCACCTTTTCCTATGTCTTTTGCCATAATCTCTTTCACCCCTCCTTATGCTTTTAACATCAAATTATCTTTATTTTTTGCACCATCGTATTCTCCTTCACCTTGAGAATGGTCAACATCCTTAATAAATGCTAGATATTCATCCCAGAAATGTTTCATAGTGCTTATAATTGGATTTGGTGCAGTTTGACATAGCCCACAAAGAGAGCTTCCTTTAACCATATAAGATAGTTGTTTCAATGCATCTAAATCTGCCATTGTAGCTTTGCCACTAGTAATCTTATTCAATATCTCATATAATCTCTTAGTACCAATCCTTCCTGCTGCACATTTACCACATGCTTCATCCATAGTAAATTCTAGATAAAACTTAGCTATATTAACCATATTATCCGTTTCGTCCATAACTATCATTCCGCCTGATCCCATCATTGAACCTATAGAAAGAAGGCTATCATAATCTATGGGTGTGTCCAAATATTCCTCTGTTATTACGCCTCCTGATGGACCTCCCGTCTGAACTGCCTTAAACTTTTTACCACCTTGTATCCCACCACCAATGTCAAAGATTATTTCCCTTAATGTAGTCCCCATTGGAACCTCTACAAGGCCTACATTATTAATTTTTCCAGCAAGGGCAAATACTTTAGTTCCTTTACTCTTTTCAGTTCCTATGGAAGAAAACCACTCTGATCCCTTTGTTATTATAGGCGGTATATTTGCAAAGGTTTCAACATTATTAACATTAGTTGGATGTCCCCAGTATCCTTCTTGAGCTGGAAAGGGTGGTTTAAAGTCTGGTTCACCCCTTTTACCTTCGCAGGAATTGATAAGAGCAGTTTCTTCACCACATACAAAAGCTCCAGCTCCAAATTTAATATCAATATCAAAGCTAAAATCACTATCAAATATATTTTTCCCTAATAGACCGAGCTCTCTTGACTGCTTAATGGCAGTCTTTAATCTAGATATGGCTAAAGGATATTCTGCACGTATATACACTATTCCCTTATCAGCACCTATTGCATATCCGCCTATTGCCATTGCCTCTATTACACTATGAGGATCTCCCTCTAATATGCTTCTATCCATAAATGCTCCAGGGTCTCCCTCATCTGCATTACATATAATGAATTTAACTTCACTTTCTTGAGACTTTGTTATCTCCCATTTAACCCCAGTGGGAAAGCCTCCACCACCTCTACCTCTAAGTCCTGATTCTTTAACTTCTTTAACTACTTCATCTCTAGACATCTGAGTTAAAGCTTTACCTAAAGCTTCATATCCTCCTAAAGCTATATATTCATATATATCTTCTGGATTAATTAACCCACAATTTCTTAATGCAATTCTAAGCTGTTTTTTATAGAATTCCATATCTTCTTGTTTCCCAATTTTTTTATTATGATGTGGCTCCTTATATAAGAGTCTTTCTACTTTCCTTCCCTTTACTATATGCTCATCAACTATGTCCTTTGCATCCTTTGGTCCTACCCTTACATAAAAGACATTATCTGGCTCAATTTTAACTATGGGTCCTTGCTCACAAAAGCCAAAACATCCTGTTTGTATAACCTTAGCTTCTTCCTCATATCCCCTAGCTTTTATAATTAATTCTAAATTTTTAGCAACCTTTTCACTATCACTTGCTAAGCAACCAGTTCCTCCACATACCATTATATTTGTCCTTGTTTTAGACATTATAAACCTCCTTTCCTATGCTCTTTCGAAATCTATATCTAAAACCATATTTTCTACAACTTCACCGTTCTGAAGATGTTTCTCGAATATTTCATGAACTTTGTCCTTCTTGACATTCCCATATAATATAGGCTTTTGTCCTGGTATATTAACTTGTACAGTTGGTTCTGAATGACAGTATCCAATGCATCCAACAGGCACTACCTTGATGTTATTAATCTTAGATTTATCTATTTCTTCTATAAATTCAGTCAGCGTTTCTCTAGCTCCCGATGATATTCCACATGTTGACATACCAACAAGTATTTCTACTTTATCTCCTTTGACATCACCTTTTTCCCGTAAATTCACTTTTTCCAATGATTCTTCTCTAATCTTTTTCAATTCATCTAGCGATTTTACCTTCATATTCCTACCTCCTAGCTACGATAAGCTTCAATAATGTCATCAAGGTCTTCTTCTTTAACCCTGCCAAAAACTTTATCATCGACCATCACGACTGGAGCTAATCCACATGCCCCAACACAACGTACATCCTTTAAAGTAAAAAGACCATCTTCTGTGATTTCATTTGATTCAACTTCTAGCTTCTCTTTAAGTCTCTCAATGATTTTATCTGCACCCCTTACAAAACAAGCAGTTCCCATACATACGCTAATTGTGTGTTTTCCATTGGGTTTAGTAGTAAAGTATGAGTAAAAGCTTACTACACCAAACACCTCAGCTCCAGGAATACCGAGCTTCCTAGCAATATATAGTTGGACATCCCTTGGTAAATATCCAAATATATTCTGTGCCTTATGAAGTATCTCAATTAATGCTCCTTTTGTAGTCTCCATGTTATCTATGAACTCCTCTAATTCATCGAATTTTTCCTTTGGAAGTTCTTCACTTACTGGTTTAGTGACACTAATGGCTTGTGGTTTTGTCAAAGATTTCACCATCCCTTCTAAATTTTTATTAGTACATTAATAGTTTTCATTGCTTTAATTTTATTAGAATATCTAAAGTGTAGTATTGTGTAAAAGAACAATAATTATAGCTCCAATTAGCAATTTTATTTAAGAAGCCCCCATTTTAACACTTTTATAATAATGCAGTTTTAATACTTGAGGAGATCGTATATGTGCAAATCAAATAATTAGTTTTCTACACAAAAAAACTGACACTAGAAAAAGTGTCAGTTATAAGTTTTAAAAGGCTATTAATTTATAGCACTATATCTTCTATTTCTTAAGTCCGTATAGTAATAATTCTATTGTATCTTCAATTTCCTTATCATCATCCCATTCATTATTGGGCAATATTAAAAATCTTGCAATCAAAAATCCTACTACTGTAGTTGTCATGAACCTAATAATTGTCTCTGTAGGGTATTCCTTTATTTCATTTTTATCCTTAAACCTCTCAACTAACTGAAAGACTCTTACCTTTACATGAGTTGTAAGTGCATCTATATACTCCTCTTTGATTTCTGGATGAAAAGCAATTTCTTGAAGAAAAATTTTAATTACAGGTGCTCTTTTTTTCATAAATTCAAATCTATTTTTTATTAGCACTTTTAGAAAATCTTCAAAGGATGCATAATCATCTTTAAAAACACTGTTTACAAAATCCTTGGCTATAAACGGAGCTACTATCTTTGCCAACGTGGGAGTTACTATAGATAGTAATAATTCCTTTTTTGTTTTAAAATGCCTAAATACAGTTCCTTCTGCAACTCCTGCCTTCTTAGCAATTTCACTAGTTGAAGCACCAGAAAATCCTTTCTCTGAAAATACTTGTATAGCTGCTTCAACTATCTTTATCTGTTTTTCACTTAATTTTACATCTTCATCATCAGTGGAAAGTATATCCTTTATCCATTGTTCATCCGTCATTATCTCCATCCTCTCTATTTCAAGTATTTTCAGTAAAGAAACTAATTAATTAAATTGATCTATACCTTTTCAATGCTAGTATATTTAAGATTATAAACAATACAGAAAAGGCAAGCAAGAACAATATATCCATATAAATACTACTCCATCCCTTGCCTCTAATCATTACCTCTCTTAAAGCATTAGCACCATAAGTTAAAGGCATAATCTTACTAACTCCTCTCAAAATTTTATTAAATGTGTCCAAGTTAAATATACCTGAGAAAAAAACTTGAGGAATTACTACGATTGGTATAAACTGCATCATTTGAAGCTCATTATTTGCAAAAGTTGATAATAGAGTTCCTAATGTTAATGCGGACATTGATAAAAGGAAAGTTATCAATAGAACATAAATAAATGAGCCTTTCATCATTATGCCAAGTACACTAATAGCATACCAGGATATGATAGCAGATTGAATAGTTGTAAATAATCCAAACCCAAAAACATAGCCAAGAACTATTTCATATCTTCTTAGTGGAGTAGATAAAAGCTTCTCTAGTGTTCCACTAGATCTCTCCCTAAGTAAGGAAATACCTGCAATTAGAAACACAAAGAAAAATATAAAAAATCCTATTAATACTGGTCCAAGATTATCAAACAACTCCATATCCTCTCCGCCATATATAAATTGTATATCTGGTTTAGGATTATTTTGACTCTGACTTAATTCTTGCAAAGCATTTTGAAAAACTTCTACAACTCTCTTATTGACACTAGGATCGCTTCCCTCTAATGCTATTTTACTTTTCAATCCATCTCTCTCTATTATAGCATCAATCTCTTTATTCTTTATTAATTCATTAGCCTTATCTAATGAAACATCCTTTAAAATAGCACCATTTTCCACAAGACTATCTTCTATCTGTTCAGGAAAATCATATACTGCAATCTTAGGATCATATTCTTCTCCATTGAAGGTCAAGTTTACTAGGAATAATACTAAAATTGGAGCTAATATCATTAATCCTAGAGTTCTTTTATCTCGAAAAAACTGAGTTATTATTCTAGTTATTAGTGCACTAATTCTCATTTTTTACACCTCCATAATAAAGGAAAGCTTCTTCAATAGAATTTGAATTTGTCTTATCCTTTAACTCTTGTGGTGTCCCAACAGCAATAAGTTTTCCATTTCTTATCATTCCTAATCTATCGCACTTTTCAGCCTCATCCATAACGTGGGTAGTTACTATGATTGTTTTGCCAAGAGCTTTCAACTTATTTAGTTCATCCCAAATCGCTTTTCTTAGAACTGGATCAATACCAACTGTTGGCTCATCTAGTATAAGTATATCTGGATCATGTAAAAGGGCAGTTGCTAGTGATAGCCTTCTTTTCATACCACCCGAATAATTAGAAACAATTTTCTTTAAATCTTCATTAAGATCAACTAAACTAATAACCTCAGTTATTCTTTCTGATAATCTCTTACCTTTAAGTCCATATATTTTACCAAAAAACTTTAAATTCTCTATTGCGCTAAGTTCTTCATAAAGGGCATCAGACTGTGCCATGAAGCCAATATTATTCATTATATTTAAGTCTGGCATCCTAGTATTCAAGACCTCTACATTTCCCCCAGAAGAATTTATTATTCCAGAGATTATCTTAACTAATGTTGTCTTTCCTGCTCCTGAAGGTCCTAATAATCCCAATATTTCTTTAGACTTTACCTTAAGATTAATATCATCCAAAACCTTTTTCTTACCATAAAGCTTATCAATATTACTAATGGATATACAATATTTGTCATCCATAAATACACCTCCTTGCAAAATGAGTGATTACTCACTCTATATTACCCCAGTAAGTTGAATATGTCAAGTGAGTACTCACTCATTGTCTTTTCAATAAAAAAGAATGTCTTTTTTTCATCATTAGACATTCTTTTTATCACTTTATTTATTATCTATTACTTGAGATGTTTCACAATTCGACTTTATATTTAATCTAGTATAAACCAACTATGTACAATCAATAGTTAACACCAAATATTGCTGCTATAAGGTAAAATATCCAAGTACTAAAAAATTAAAAAGTAGTTAACCACTTATCTTTATTTTCTATAGTCTTTTCCACTTTTTATATGATTGTCTCATATCTAAGAATTCCCTCTATGGCATGAACAAAGTCTTTTGTTGCTTTTTCTCTCCACTCTTTGTCCTTTGGATAGAACATCTCAAGAAAATCATCCTCTATTTTTTCTTTGGCTTTTTCATCCTTAGTACTATTGAAATATAATCTATTTTCATCGATCATTGTTTTTAATGATTTTATTGATGCACCCAAGCTATCTCCAAAAGTGCCAAATTCAAAGCATGTACCATAATAATTCTTGTCCTTATGATTTTCTTTCATGTAACGATAGAAATAATCTATCATATCTCCTTGTATTGCATAAAACTCATCTAGATTTGCCTTTTGAACTAATGGATAAGAAAATTTCTCAACCAAATCTTGTGATTTCCTAGTCTCAAGAGAAGAATTAACAATGCTCATTTGATTTCTAGGACCATATCCTGTATGAATATCTATATGGATAATTTTTTCAAAATTCTTCACATGATGGTTATATAAATCTATCATATATTCTGTAGATAACTCATAACCATTTCCTCCATAATATATTCCATTTGGAGTCTCATATTGACCAAGTATAGGAGCTGCCTTAAAATTACTTATACCTGATTTTAATATAGATTGAATCAGGTTTTTATAAAAAACAGCATCATTTAAAGTTTTATTCTTTATTTCACCTTCTGGAGCAAAGAATTTATGTAGCTTCTTATAAAAGACATTAATCTTTTTATCAAATCTATTCCAATTCCAAATAAAGTTTCTATTAAGGTCTATATTATTTTCATTAACCCTTCTCTTATACTTCATTCCCCATGGATTTAATCCATGTACAAGTAAAATTCCAGTATTATTGCTATCTAACTGAGACAAATATGTATCAATGAACCTGTGTAACATTGCTACACCTACATAGGCTTCAATTCCATGTTCACCTGTTGTAATTATAATTAAGTTCTTATTATATTCATTAGGATAAGCAGTAATAGTATCAATAGATATGCTTTTATCATCTTTGCTTATTGGATATTCATGATATTCACACTTTGGCCAAATATTCTTAATATCATCAAATGATTTAAGAAATCTTTGTTTAGATTCTTGGTAATTCTCAAGAAAATATTTATCAGTATTCATTTTTTCCCTCCTAAAATGATCCATAGTTTATAATATAGGCTAGGCCTAGTAATAAAGCGGTAATGACCATAGTAACAATTTGTAGCTTAATAATCCATTTAAACCATTTTGGATAGCTCACTACTGTTAGTCCCAAGCCTATAAGTAAAACGGCATTTGTAGGATAAAGAACATTGGAAAAACCATCTCCAAATGCAAAGGCTAAAATAGTTAGCTGATGATTTACACCAACTAAATCTGCTAGAGGCGTAACGATTGGCATGATTAAAAATGCCTTTGCAGAGCCAGAGCTAATAAAGAAATTCATTATTAAAACTAATAAATATATCAAGAATAGTGACATCATCGGCGTAGTAGTTGATATCTTCATTGCTGCATAATGAAGTATAGTGTCCATAATTCCCCCTTGAGATATAATATGCTTAACACTTGTTGCCATCAAAATTAAAATAACACCTGGAGCTATCCCCAAAACTCCTGTCCAAAATATCTTCACTATTTTTTTATTGGTCAATTCTGATAGCTTCCCTGCACCTACTCCACCTATTAAAAATAAAAGTGCTACTATTGGTAGAGAATAATCCGATAAACCCTGAATAAAAGAAGAAATCATAATAAATATAAACATTAGTAATATGGAACTTCCAAACCATATCGAAGCTCTATAAATCGATTTTTCATTACTTATATCTAAATCCATATGATTATTCTCATTATTTTTCATACTTTTATCTTCTTCATAAACTGGTGATAAAGCTGGATCTTTCTCTATTTTTTTAGCATATTTAACTAAAAAGGTAGTGAGTATAGTATATATAACTATGAATACCAGTAGCCTAAATCCTAATCCTGAAAACATGGGTAACCCAGCTAATTTCTGAGCTACTCCCACAGTAAATGGGTTGGCTACACCAGCTGCAAACCCAAATCCTGCTGCTAATAGGCTCATTCCCAATCCTGTTAATGCATCCCAACCAAAGGAATATGACAAAGCTATGAGTATTGGAATTAGAGGTATAAGCTCTTCAAATATACCGACAACAGAACCTAATAACATAAATGATAATACGATTATTCCCAATAGATAATATTTTCGATGACCAAATTTGCTTATGATTTTTCCAATAATAAATTGCAATAAATTACAACCATTTAATATAGCAAAAGATCCACCTATAATAAGTAAAAACAAGATAATAACAATTACTATTAGTCCATCATCACTCCATAGAACCTCAACTGGAGCTGTGAACCATTTCCATATTGGATATGTGACTTCTTTTGTATAGTGAAATGAATCTGGATTAATGGTCTCTCTTCCATTTATTAATTCTCTTTCATAACTTCCCGATGGAATAATCTGAGTCAATACTCCAGCAATTAATATTAAGACTAATAAAATAAGTACCGATGAAATAAAAGACTTCTTACTAATATTTAAACTATTACTCACCTGTTCCAAAGTGATCTCCCCCTTAATTTAACTCTCAACATTCAATTCTAGCATTATAATCCGTCCTCGAGCCAGTTAACTTTATTATACTATTATTTCTATTGTTAATTGTTAAATCCTTCCTTATCTTTCTAATATAAAAAATATAAGCTCTGGTTTTACCCAGAGCTTATATTTTAAAAATTAAAAAAGTGATTTATTACTTTACCTTCAATTTAAATGTCTTGATTTCATAAGGCTTAATATCAAAAATAAAAGTACCATTGTTTACTTTTATCTCATCAATTTCTTTTTCCATCAGATTACATTCATAGACTTCTTCAAGCTCTTTGTAGAAATCTATGCTTACATTTGTCCTTCTGTTACAAAACTCATACATTCTAATAATTATCTCATCGCTATCCTCTGCTTTTTTTACGGTTTCTATAATCACATTATCTACATCAATATCTATAAAGGCTACTTCTTGTGGTAGATATCCATTGTGACCATCTTCTACTTTTCCATACATGGGACAATTAAGATTATATGCCATTTGAGGTGTTTTTCCTGCTTTCCAATCGCCACTATGGGGATATAAAGAATAAGTAAATCGGTGGACTTCCTTATCTGCATCAGGATTTGGCCATATTGCCGATTTAAGTAAGCTTAATCTCATAACACCATCTTTAATGTCATATCCATATTTACAGTCATTAAGTAGACTAACTCCATAATTATCCTCTGATAAATCTCCCCATTTATGACCACACACTTCAAATCTAGCTAAATCCCAACTAGTATTCCAATGGGTAGGTCTTTCTACATTACCGTATTGAATCTCATAGGTTGCTTTATCAGTATGGATATCTACTGGAAAAGCTACCTTCAATAGAATTTGCTTCTCCTTCCAATCAACTTCATTTTCAAAATCAATACGTGGTATATTATTATAAATATGTATGTACTGAGTAATGGTAGAATCTAAGAATTTCTTTTTGATTCTAATTGTTCCCCTTACAGGGCCATTACTAATTACTTTAATCTCCTCTACATCATTGACTTCCCACATCTTCTCTTGATAATATACATTAATATCCCATGCATCCCAAAGATGTGGTTTATCTTCAAATGCCTGTAAAACATTAGCTCTTTCATTAACTTGTAATACTTCTCTATGATTTTTCTTATCATATATTGAACTAATATTACCTTCTGCATCTAATGCAATATCAAAATAATCATTACTTATTTTATCTGTAGATATGTCCAATAGTTTAATAACTTCACAATTGGCTTCACGTATAACAAATGTCTTATAACCCTTAGCAGGTATATTTTCTACATATGCTATTCCCTTATTTTCATCAATTATTTGAACGGGATAAGCTACACCATCTTTATCAACTAATTCAATATTATCCATACCTTGTGGTATATCAAATGTCACTATATCATCTCTGTTAAAACCTAACTGATTAAATGCAATTAATGATTTTTCCTGTAAATTAACCTTATTAGCAATTCCAACTAATGAATTATCCAATAATTTATTACCTTTATTGATAACCTCTTCATATTGTTCCTTTGACTCTTCATATACTTCTTTAATGGAGCTACCAGGTATAATATCATGGAATTGATTTAGTAGAATAGTCTCCCAACCATCATTGATTTCTTTCTGTGGATATTTTGTATCTTTGTTGATATATGAATTAAATACATTAAAAAACTCTATATCTTGATATAAAAATTCACTTTTTCTATTATATCTTTTATTTCTTGCCATAGAAGTATATGTTCCTCTATGATACTCTAAGTATAATTCACCAACCCATTTTGGTAATCTTTTGTTATCAATTACCCTTTCATTTAACTGATCAAAGTAATCCCTTGTCTTTGTCATCTTCACAGCTGGACATCCTGGAATACCCTTTTCTAAACGTCTAGCGTATTCTAGCATTTCCTTTGTAGGACCTCCGCCACCATCTCCATATCCGAAGCTTACTAAAACTTCATCATTTATATTCTTCTGCTGATATCTATGCCAAGCACCTTTTGCCTGAGCTGGGGTTATATGACCTTCATATCTTGTTTTATGGGAGCCAGCTTTAAAGTCATTATAATCACCAGTAGTAATAAAATATGAAAGTATAGATGATCCATCCAATCCTTCCCATAAGAAAGTATCATATGGTAACTTATTATATTCATTCCAGCTAATCTTTGTAGTCATAAAATAATCTATATCAAATTTCTTAAGTATTTGTGGTAAAGCAGCACTGTAACCGAATACATCAGGTAACCATAGAATTTTATTATCTACTCCAAACTCTTCCTTAAAGAATCGTAAACCAAATAATAATTGTCTTATTAAAGATTCACCAGAAGCAAGATTGCAATCGGCTTCTAACCACATTCCACCTTCAGCTTCCCATCTTCCCTCTTTAATTTTTCCTTTGACTTTTTCATATATTTCAGGATGCTCTTCTTTCAAGAATTTATATAGCTGAGGTTGACTAGACATAAACAGATACTCAGGATACTCTTCCATCAGATTTAATGCAGTTGAAAAGCTTCTAGCAACCTTTTCTCTGGTTTGCTTTAATGTCCATAGCCATGCAACATCAATATGAGTGTGACCAATACATGCAGCCACTACATCTCTATGTCCACAATATTTATTATAAAAATTCTCAGATAAATATTCCCCTACTTTCTCTAAAGATAAATGGTATTCCTTGGAATGGGGCTTTCTTAAATCTAAAATATTAACTGCTTCTGTCAAGTAATTTAATATATCTATATATTCCTTATCATCTTTATCTAGTAAGTTGGTTACCTCTAACGGAACCTTAATATCATAATATACTTTTTCTGTTAATCTATCTAAAACAGCTATTTTCCCTTTAAGCTCTAGCTTACCTTCTTTCATTCCTGTGTAAGCATGCATATCAATTCTGCACTTTTCTCCTGCTTTAGCTTTTTCGCTAATAATTATTTCTCTATGGTTCACATCTAACCCTTGAACTATTTCTCCATTTAAGTAAATGAGAAATTGAGGGTTTATTGCATCCCATTCTCCTTCTCTCCCTGTTTCTACTCCAAAAATAACGGTTTCTCCCTCAAGTTCTGCTGGAATAGTGACCTCTGTTTTAAACCAATATCTCTGATCTTTCCCACCCCATGTACTATTTAAATCAAAGTTAGTCCATCCTTTACTATTTTCCTCTGCCTCTTTGAGATCTTTAAAATCTCCTTGTTTCATTTGAAATTCTTTAATTGATTCTGTTTTGGGATATATATATTCCTTTAAGTCCTTTAGTAATCTATTAATTCGTTCTTGTTGAAAAAACATCCTAAAACTCCCCTCCAACTCTTTAAATTGAGAAAATTGTATGATTACATATTAAATATATTTTTATATAAAATCTTAATATGTAATTCCCTCAACTATATTATAAGCCATTAAATAATCTATAAAATATTAAAAATAGACGGTTTTTTAAGATTATTAGACATTATGAATTTTTTTTCGAAATAAACTCGGTGAGCAACCTTCCCTTGTTTTGAAGAATTGATTAAAATAGTATTGACTTGAAAAGCCTAGTTTTTCAGATATCTGACCTATAGAATATTTTGTGTTTTTTAGTAACTCTTTTGACTTTAAGAATTTAAGCTTACACATGAATTCTTTAGTTGACATTTCTTTGTTTTGTTGAACTATACGACATACTTGCTTGTCACTTAAATGCATATACTCTGCTATATCTTTAGTAGTAATTGTGTTATTAATATTATCTAAAATATATCTCTCAATCTGTATAAATCTATAGTCTTTTTTCTTATATTGTGTATGTAATTGATATGGATAGTCCATGGTTGTGGTAATAGCCCTTGTACTTTCTATTAACAGCATCTGTACAATACTTTTTATTTTATTATAAAAACCAAAATTCTTAGAATATGCTTCCTCTAAAGCTGATTCAAAAAGCCTAAGCAGATGATTAATATCTTTATAGGGCTTACATTGTGAATAATTCAATATATCTAATAGTTGTTTTTCTTCACTTATACTTTCTCCATTCACCTTAATATCACAGTTTAAGCTATACTCTAAATAATCATCTCTTTCATTGTTCATCTGAGTATGATAAACCCCTGGGGCTGTTAAATAAAATTCTCCAGTATTAACATCAAATTCACTATCATCAAGTAATACCTTGCATCCCCCCGATGCAACAAAATGGAATTCATGGCTAGAATGTCTATGACGACTTATATTCCATTCTCCCTTTTTTTCCATTACTCTAAACCATAATATTTCAATATCCATATACTCTGTATTAATCTTTAAATCCAATCTAGATAAAGAATCTGAAGCTTTTAAAATATCAATTTCCATACAATAGCTCCTCTCTCTATACCTGTTTAACATTATGAATACAATTAATCAAATTATATAATTCAAATTTATAAACATTCTTCACAAATCAGGAGATTTCATAAGCTTTTAATTTGTAATTCTCTAAAGCTTCAATAATAGAAATTCCTTATATAATAAAATTGTATAGCAATTTTAGATAAATTACTATACAATTCTATTTAATCTAGTTTATAGTTATTAAAGTTAAATAAATAAGGCTAAGGATTTTATCCCTAGCCCTTATAAAATATTTAAATTGATTTATTATTTTACTTGCTCTACTTCATATCCTAAATTTCTTAAGCTTTCTACTATACCATTATCATTTAACATATGTCCTGCCCCGACTACAAGAAAATAATCATTTTCACTATCTTGTTCAAGCATATCTAAAACTTTTTCAACCATATGTGCATTTCTTACGTCCCATAGCTTCTCATTAAACTCTTTTTCGAGCTCAGATTCTTCTTCTGTCTCTGCAAAGACCAATTGCTCAAGATCTTCCATATCTCCTGATTTCCAATCTTTTAACATTTGACCCATAAGATCATTGGAAGCTTCTTCCCCTTCTAAAACACTCATCAAATACCCTTCTTGTAATTCAGCTGAAAATGAATCAAACATATCTATTTGATATTTTATTCCTTCAAGCTCAATAATCGACTTTCTTCCTGTTGCCATGGATAAAAAGTATAAATCAACTCCCATAGCAGCATTATATGACTGATTTGCCATCTGTAGATTCTGAACTACCATAGCTCCATACCATGGTTTAAGTTTATTATAAACCTCTGGGGCTATTCCATAAGGTGAAAGTATTTCTACATATTTCTTGTAGGTATCTTCTGATATTAACTGGTCAATTGTAGTATCACCTTCCAGCATCATTATTTGTTGTATGTATGCAGTGTCTTCTTGACTAGGTGATAATATATTTGCCTCAACAGCTAAGGCACTAGAGCTATTAAAAGCATCTAATATCTCCTTACTCATTGGATAAACTGATCCATCCGTTGCATGAATTGAGCCTAGAAGATATACAGTATTATCTTCATCATTTACTGTCCAAAAAGCTCCCTTAGCATCAAGCTCTAATGAATATATAAGATGGTCATATACTCTTTTAGCTAAGACTAACATTTCTTGATTTGTACATTCATCCTCTAAGGCATAATTATCATTACCTCTGCCATTAATAAGACCTTGATCTATAAAGTATGTTAGTGCTTCATTTTTAGTATCTCCATCTAAATTTTCAAGCTCTAATGTAGCCTGAATAATATCATAAAATTCTTCTACTACATTACCTCTAGTAATATTAACATCTTTACTTAGTTTTGATTCATCAGTAACGTTAAATCTACTTTCAAAACTTTCTTCAATAGCTAAAAACTGATCACTAATAACTACATTAGTATAGTTTTTATAATTCTCAATAGTTCCAAGATTATATACATTTGACATCTGAATGTCCCAAATTGCCCACGCACTAGGTGACTCAGCTCTTTTAACTTCTGAACTCACTGTTGATGAATCTGCCATAACACTTTGAGACATTATCATCATAATAAGGCCCATAATTAAAAGTACTTTAGAAAATTTCTTCATTATTTCTCCCCATTTCATATTAAATTTATATATGAAGAATTTGCATAAATAATTAAGCAACTCCTTCATTCAATAGCTAAAAATTGCTATTAAATTTAGTTTAAATAATAAATTATAAAACTATTGTATGTAGTTAGTATTTTACATATTTGATAATAATTTGTCAATTGTTTAAGTTAACCTATTATAATAGATAAAGACACTCATTTCATCAATTTAATCTTAATATTATTTTTATTTGCCTTTTCTAAATATATCTAATGTAATAGAAGTTCTCTCAAATGTCCTAATCTGAATTTATCATCAGATAACTTATATACCTTTTCTTTTTGTCCCCATTTATCTATTGCTAAGTAATTCTCTCCTATTATTTGTAAGGAAATATTTTCAGTGTTTGTACTCGGAATAAAATGTAATCTGAAACTCATATCCCCTTTTACAATCTTCTTTTTGCTATGTGTTCTCTTAACCTCATATTCAGAAATTATTTTTACTATTTCTTCAATTTTTTCTTTATCATATATTTCATTTTCTTTTACTATAAATTCACCAGATTCAAATGAAACAAGTTGAACTTGTAGCTCTTTATATGAAAGCTTTGTTTGTGCTTGAAGTAAATCTGATACTTTAACGTACTCCCATGATTTAAATGTTAGCTTTATAATAAATAAAATCATTAGTAATGCTATTATTATGCCTTTCTTATTCAGTACTTTCACTCCCTTATTAATTATCCATAATTCCATTGTTCTAAACTCAATTCTTTATTTATTTTCCTTCCTTGAGAGCTTATCTACTTCAACTATAAGATAAATTAATAGCCCTGCAATTATACCAGAAAAAAATCCGTTAAGTGGTGAACCACTTTGGATATCAGCGGCACTTCTCACAGTTAAATCAATCATTGTTCCTAAAAATCCCCCGACTATTATGCTAAATAAAATTTTCGAAACCATTTTATCTCCCCCTTACACCATGTTTGAAATATTATATATTTATGGAATAAATTTCTATAACTTAATTATAGCATATCTCTTTAAGATGTACATATGTTACCTAATAATCAAGTGATAGAAAATTATATATTAAAAACAATATAAAATAAGCACCTCATCCATAACTATATGAAGTACTTATCTTTATTTCTCAAATAATATTTAGTTTTCTATATTTTAATCCATTTTAAGCTTTGCAAGAGCATCGGCAAGAGCCGTATTAATCGGTTCCTCTTTTTGTTTTTTCTGCTTCTTTAAATATTTATTAACTTCACGCTTAGACACTTTTTGATTATTCTTTTTATTTTCTTGAAATACTGATAATTTCTCTCTGAAGCCACATTTACATACAAAAATTTGTCCATCGCCTTTACCTCGTAATTCTAATTTTTTATGACAGGTAGGACACCTTCTATTAGTTATTCTAGAAATACCTTTTCTATAGCCACATGATCGATCTTGGCAAACTAGCATTTTCCCCTTCTTATTCTTTATCTCAAGCATATACTTACCACAGTCTGGACATTTAGTTCTGGTTAAATTATCATGCCTAAAGGTTTCGTCACTATTTTTAATCTCCTTTACAACCTCTTTAGAATAGTTTTTCATTTCATTAATAAAGGAATTTTTACTTAGTTTTCCCTTAGCAATACGTCCTAACTTCTGCTCCCATTCGGCTGTTAATGCAGGAGATTTTAAGTCCTCAGGTACTAAATCTAAAAGTTGTTTTCCCTTTGAGGTTATATATATTGATTTTCCTTTTTGCTCTATAAAATGGCTATTAAAGAGCTTCTCAATAATATCAGCCCTTGTGGCCACTGTGCCTAATCCTCCAGTTTCACCAATGATTTCGATTAGGTCTTTACTTTCTCCGCCCATATATCTTTTGGGATTTTCCATGGCTGAGAGCAAAGTACCTTCATTAAATGGTGCTGGTGGCTTAGTTTCACCTTGAGTTTCAACTAGCTTTGTAATTTTTATGCTATCACCTTCACTAATTTGGGGTAATATTTGATCCTTTAGATTACTGTCTTCTTCATCTTCATATCCATTATCATAAACTTCTTTCCATCCCTGTTTTTTCACGATTTTACCCTTTGCAGTAAATTGACTATCTCCTATTTCAGCTGTAATAGTGGTTTGCTCATATTCAAAGGGTGGATAAAGCACTGCTAAAAACCTTTTAACTACCAAATCATAAATCTGTCTTTCCTTATATGATAGAGAAACAAGAGAAGCTGATTCCTCAGTTGGAATAATAGCATGATGATCAGATACCTTACTATTATCAACAAAGGATTTATTACCTCTAATTGTTTTTTTCATTACTTTTGAGGTTAATCCTTTATATTCCCCGAAGCTACATGCCTTAAGTCTATCCTTAAGAGTGTCTACTATATCCGTAGTTAAATACCTAGAATCAGTCCTTGGATAAGTTAAAAGCTTATGTCTTTCATATAGATTTTGCATAATAGATAGTGTCTCTTTAGCCGAAAAGTCAAAGATTCTATTAGCGTCTCTTTGAAGTTCTGTTAAATCATAAAGTTTTGGTGAATATGTTTTCTTGTGTTTTCTATCTACTTTAATAACATTTGCAGTCTTGCCTTTAACAGATTTAAAAATCTTATCTCTTTTCTCCTTATTAAAGGTTCTAATATATTTAGACTTATTATCCTGCCAAGTGAGTTTTAGCTCCTGTGCATAAGCTGTTATCCCATAATATGTTTTAGGTTTAAAATTATTAATCTCATCTTGTCTTTGAGCTATCATATTTAATGTAGGGGTTTGTACCCTACCACAAGAAAGCTGTGCATTAAATTTACAAGTTAAGGCCCTAGTTGCATTCATTCCAACATACCAATCTGTCTCTGCCCTAGCAACTGCCGATGCATAAAGATTATTATACTCTTTACCATCTCTTAGTTTATTAAATCCTTCCTTAATAGCTTTATCAGTAACGGAGGAAATCCATAATCGTTTAATAGGCTTGTTTACTCTAGCTTTGTCAATAATCCATCTTGCTACTAGCTCGCCTTCTCGTCCTGCGTCTGTAGCTATGATAATTTCCCTAACATCTTTTCTATGCATAAGACTCTTCACAGTCCCAAATTGTTTACCAGTTTTTTTAATTACTTCTAGCCTCAAAGGAGATGGTAGCATAGGTAAATCTTCTAGTTTCCATGACTTGTATTTGTCATCATATTTCTCAGGCTCAGCTAATGTAACTAAATGCCCTAATGCCCATGTAACTATATATCTGTCCCCTTCAATATATCCATTTTTATTTCTATTACATTTTAACACCCGTGCAATATCCTTACCTACTGATGGTTTTTCAGCTAATACTAATGTACGCATAATTACAAAGTCAACTCCATTCTATACTTTCAATTCTTCTTAATCATATTACAATTGTTCCCTCTATGCAATGTGTAATACATACCTATTTCCTATTTAAAAATAGTTTAGATTATATTTTACTAGGTATAATTTATATATAAGTTATTAAAGTGAACATTGCATATTAAGGTTTTGTGCAATATTGTATTCTCAATAAATACAAATGGGGTGTAAAAATGGCAAATAAAATAATCAATATCAAGGAATTTAAATTTAGAGAGGACGTTGGAGATCCTTTTTTAGCAAGAATGCATCATATAGACTATTATCCTAATGGCAATGAAAATCAAGAAGTACGTAAAGAAGACTTAGAAGGGAAAGTACTAGGTGAAGATTTTAATTTTGATGATGATTGGAAAATGTATTATGGACAAAAAGTACCGGGATTTCCTATGCATCCCCATAGAGGATTTGAAACTGTAACAGTAGTTTTACAAGGTTATGTAGATCATTCTGATTCTTTTGGGGCAACGGGTAGATATGGTGCTGGAGATGTTCAATGGATGACTGCTGGAAGTGGAATGCAGCATGCTGAAATGTTTCCTTTAGTTTATGAAGATAAGGAAAATACCATGGAACTGTTTCAAATATGGTTAAATCTTCCCAGTAAGAATAAGTTCGTAGATCCATATTATAAAATGCTTTGGGCGGAAGATATACCAACTGTAGTAGAAGAAAATGAAACTGGTAGTAAGGCAAAAATAAATGTAATAGCTGGTTCGTATAAGAATAGAGAAAGTTTACCACCTAATCCTGATTCTTGGGCTAATAAAAAGGAAAACAATGTTGGAATTCTAACTATAGAGCTAGAAGCAAACGCAAGCTTTACTCTCCCCAAGATATCACAAACATTAAACAGAAATTTGTACTTTTACAAAGGAGCTAGTATAAATATCCATGGAACTGATATTAAATCAATGAGTAGTATCAAATTAAATGGTAATGAAGAAATTGAAATTATAAATGGAAATAAGAAAAGCTACTTGCTACTCCTAGAGGGTGAACCAATAAATGAATCGGTAGTTAATTATGGTCCTTTTGTTATGAATACTATGAATGAAATCAAACAGGCTTATAAAGACTTTGATGATACTCAATTTGGCGGATGGCCTTGGGATAGAAAAGATCCTGTGAATCCAAAGGATATTGGTAGGTTTGCAAAGTATGACCATAACAACGTAGATTATCGTAAATAGAAAAAAATAATGGTTAGCCAAAAGCTAACCATTATTTTTTAGTTTCTGATATTTTTAAATAGCATCAACTAATCAAAAATATTATACTCTTCTCTATATTCTTCAATTTCATCTGTCAGCTTAAAATTATTTTCTTCAGCTATATTCACAAACTCCTCTATTATTTTAATTAACTCACTATCATTATTACTTCCAATCACTTCCATGTAAGCTTTTCTAGCATCATCTGACATAGCTTTAGAATTATGACCGAAAAGAGGAGTATTATCTGTACCGAAAAGAATAAACCAAACATATTTTTCATATAGTTTTTTAATATCTTCAGTCTTAATTGATTCAGAATATTGATTTAAAAATTCTTCTTGCTTTAATGCTCTTTCCAACACTTCATTCCATTTTATAACTAATGCTCCATCCTTAGCTGGTACTTTATTTGATTCAATTGCCATAATATCAATATAAAGCTTTATATCCGACGTCAAATAGGATTTATACTTATCATAAAACTCATAATTTATTATTGGAAAGTACATTCCTTCAGCTGTTTCAATCTTATAACCAGTCTTGAGTATTCCATTTAAAAATGACTTTAGTTCTTCATCTTCTATTTCTTTAACATTAGTAATATCAGATTCTAATTCATAGATATTCCTTAACTGATTTTGCAAATTCTCATCTTCATAAAATTTCTCTTCCAATTCTGTTAAATCCTTTTTCTGTAATTCTTCAAATTCATTTATCATAATAGATGCGTTAGTTTCTGAAAGAAAATCAATATTCTCATTTATAAATTGAACAATAAAATCTAATTCAACATTCTCTTCAACTAACCTATCAAACTCATTCATTATCTCTTTATTTTGATTTTCATTTTTTTTATCCTCTGAATCTTCGTTTATCTCTTCATTAATAGTATCTGAGCCTGTTTCAATTATGAAACTAGAGCATCCCATTTGAAATACTAATGTAGTTGCCAAAACTAAACCAATAATTCCTTTTTTATATCTCATTTAAGGCCTCCTTATTATATTGACATTTCTAAACATATAATTATATCTTTACTCTTTATTTAGACGAACTAATATCATAATAGTTCCCTTATTTTCTTAATCTACTTCTCGTCTACAGGATCATAGCCAATAACAGTCCATATACCTGTTGCATCTTGCCTTACAACCTTTTGTAAATAAACCTTCTCTATAGGAGTAACATCTCCACTTACCTCTACGATAGCATCTTTACCATTATTTTGAATTATTTTTAAATCTTCCTTTTTAATTGGATACTCTCCAGTTATACCCTCTGGGGAAATCTCTAGACTTATAAAAACTTGAACAACATAGACAGGATCAAGTTTCCATGGTGAACTTCCAGAATCAACACTTCTTTGAGTAGCTTCTTCCACCTCTAAATCTACAGGTATTTCTACTTGTGGTATGTTTAAATATTCTTCATTAGATGGCGAAACTTTAAACTCTCCATCACTTAAATCCTCTACAAATAATGTCAATTCCTCAATTGAAGTGTCTCCTAAAACAGCATATTCAAAATCAGCTTCCTTCCAACGTATAGAAGTAATATTAGTCATACCTTCATATAATCCACTTCCCCTTAGGATTCCCACATTTTCAAATATTGGAGATTGAATTTCAGCAATATTCCCATTAACCTTTCCTAAAATAGCTGTACTAGAATATTTAAACTTACTATCCGATTTACCCTGTACAATCAAAATCTTTTTTCCTGTTTCTTGGTCTACATAATGGAACTTTACAATCTTCTTACTAGTAATAATTCCTATTCTGTCTTGAATGTATCCAGTAGGTATATCCTGTGGTATTTTAGGCATAAATCCAATAATCTCTTTAGCTTCTTCCACGCTATTTACTAATTGCTCAGAATTTTCATTAACCTCATCAAATCCATCAGGTAATTTATATACTGTTAATTCTTCTGGTATATCATTGTTAAACTCAATATCTGTATAGGTTATAGTATATTGAATTGCCTTTTGCATTGCATTTTCTTTCTGTAATGGTAATTTTGTTTCTTGATCAATCCACAATTTATAAGGAGTCCCTCCTTTTGGAGATACCTCTAGGATATAAGTGTCTCTTCCAGCTATAACATCTTCTCCAATAACTTCAGTTGATAATGCATTCTTTGCATCTTCAATTTCATTTCCTAACTCAAACATAAACTTATATCCATCAGGAAAGGCTGGAAACACATGGACTTGCTTCTCCTCAGGTCGAATCTGCCATTTCTTCTCACCATTATTCACTGTTACTAAATCTTTTTGTGCTCCTTCTAACCCTTTCATATAATAATGACCTTCTTTATCTATCCATACTTCTATTTTACTTTGTGTTGTTTTCTTACCATTTCCACTGGTTTCAACTATTTTAAGAAACCCATGATATGCCTCAACTTCTTTATATGCTTGCTCCATAGCATAAATAACGTTATTTTTTTCAAACGATGGGATGAAATTTACCATAATTGCTATAACTAAAATTGCTGCTATGCTTGCTACACTATTAAATAATACTCTCTTTCTTTTTTTAGTAGATTTCTTTTCTTCCAATTTGCTTTCTATATTACGAATTATTTTTTTAGGGAAATCTTTCTCTGGCATGTCAGGCTCTTTGAGACTATGAACCTTTCTAGCAACATGAAAAAGCTCCTGTAATTCTTTTGAATTATCTGTGGATTGCTGTTCGTCGTAGCCTTTTCCTTTATTCAAACTATCAATATAATCAGATATCTTTTTTTCATCATGATTCATCCAAATTTCCTCCTTCAACTAATTATCCTTCTCAATTATTTGGGCAAGCTTTTTCAGTGCACGATATTGTAATACACGAATGGCACCTTCTGTTTTTTCCATCTTGTTAGCTGTTTCAGCTACTGAAAAACCACTAATTATCCTTAACTCCACTACCCTACGCTGCTCATCAGTTAAATCCTTTAGTGCATTCTCTATAAGCATACGTTGAGTACTATTTTCTGCAGGATCATCTACTGCTGTTTTAGACGGATTAATCAACTCCAAGTTAACCCTTGGACCATAACGTTTGTTTTTTCGCCATCTATCTCTAATAATATTCAGTGCTACAGTTTTAAAAAAAGCAATATAACTATCAGGATTAGTGCCTTTCTTCTGAATATAAGATAATGCTTTAATATAGGTTTCTTGAGTTATGTCCTCTGCTTCTTCGCGATTTTGAACTTTATAGTATATATAGCGATATAAAGATTCCCATGTAGATAGACAAATTTCTTCTATATTATTCAAGGCACTATCTTGTCTTTTCTTGAAGCTTCCTATTTTGAACATAAGTTAAAATCCCTTCTTTCCTGGCCAGTTTGTTTACACTATTAATGACGAATAAAGGGGTAAAATGTTACTTACTAATTTCATTATTTTAATTATATATATATTCAATGTACTTCTAGCGCCATATAATACTCTAATTTTCGTCATTTCAGCTAATTTTTATGATTTAATTGCGGTAGCAATTAATCTATGGTATAATAGTTGCGATAGCAATTAACTAGGAGGTGTATTATGAAACTGGACTCAATTGGTAGATATATTTCTTCAATCTATAGACATCAAAGCATATTAATAAATAAGTATTTTGAAAAATATGGTTTTGGAAGTGGCCAATATATTTTTCTTATTAATATCTCCAAGAATGAAGGAATAAATCAGAAGCAATTAAGTGAAAATGTAAAGATTGATAGGGCCAATACCAATAGAGCTATTAAAAAGCTTGAAAAACTAGGCTATATTTATACTGTGGAGGATAAAGAAGATAGAAGAAGTAGAAAATCTTTTCTCACTGAGAAAGGAAAAGAAATAATTCCTCTAGTGATAAAAGATTTAGCAAATATAACAGAAATCATGGCTCAAGGTATGGACGATAATCAAAGAGAAAAGTTACTTGAATTGTTACAACTAATTGAAAAGAATATTATGCTAGAAGTCGACAACATAAGAAAGGATAAATGCAAATGAAATCAAAACGAAGGACAAATATGACTGAAGGAAATATAGGAAAAACCCTAAGGGATTTAACTATCCCTATGATATTAGGAATCTTAGGAATGGTTTCTTTTAATTTAGCAGACACATATTTTGTAGGACAGTTAGGAACAAAACAAATAGCAGCACTAACATTTACTTTCCCTGTAGTATTAGTACTTAATAGCTTAAACCTAGGAATTGGTATAGGTGCTTCTGCCGTTATTTCTAAAGCAGTTGGTGAAAAGAATAGAGATAAAGTTGTGAGACTTGCAACTGATAGCTTAACTCTAGGACTGATTTTTGCTATAATTGCAATGATAATTGGAGAACTAACTATTGAGCCTTTATTCACCTTATTAGGTGCTGATCAAGGAACTATACCTTATATCACTGAATATATGAGTATATGGTACGCAGGAGTTCCTTTCGTCGTAATCCCTATGATTGGTAATAATGCCATTAGGGCATTGGGAGATACAAAGACACCTAGTATGGTTATGATGACGTCTGCAGGTGTGAACATTTTACTAGATCCATTATTGATTTTCGGAGTAGGTCTTTTCCCAGAATTAGGTGTATCTGGTGCAGCTTTAGCAACAGTATTTGCAAGGGCTCTTACGTTCTTTGTAGCATTATACATTTTAATAATAAGGGAGAAAGTAATTTCATTAAAAGTTATCAAATTTAAAGAGCTGATTGACTCATGGAAAACTATCTTATTCATTGGGATGCCCAATGCAGTAGCAAAAATGGTTATTCCAATAGGAGCTGGAATAATCACTGGCCTAATCGCAAATTTCGGAACTGAAGCCGTAGCTGGTTATGGAATAGCAACTAAGCTAGAGTATTTTGCAATATGTATAGTAAATGCTTTATCATCAGTTATGCCTGTATATGTAGGCCAAAATTTTGGTGCTAAAAAAATAGATAGAATTAAAGATGGAGTAACAATCAGTGAAAAGTTTTCTATTATATCAGGACTAGTAATTTATGCTATTTTAGCTATTGTAGCAAGACCACTTTCCTATCTATTTACAGATAGTAAGGCTGTTTCTGATGTTATAGTTACTTATTTAAGAATTGTACCTTTAGGATATACTTTCCAAGGAGTACTTCTCATTATTAATGGAGCTTTAAACGCTCTTCATAAGCCATTTAAAGCGGCTTTAGTAAATATATCACAGATGCTAATTCTATATGTACCTCTAGCAATCATTACTTCTAAGTATTTTGGTATAAAGGGGATCTTTACTTCATTGGTAGCTTCATATATAACTGTAGGTGCTATATCTCACTTTATCATTCATAAAGATATAAGTAGAATAAAGCGTAGATTATCAGCTTAGTATATTCTTCTATAAAAATATATTTTATGTTTATCTAAGCAAGAAGAACCGGCAGTATGAATTACAAACTGCCGGTTTTATAATACTTATTATCTCTCAATTATTTTTGTTTACGTACAATAAATGTAGCTCCTCCGATGGCAATTACTGAACCTGCTGCTACTAGCGGAGTAGTAGTTCCCATTCCATCATCTTTTTTATCTTCTTCAGAACCAGTTTTATCAGAGTCATCAGCTAAATCAGAGTCATCAGTTAAATCTGTTGAATACATTAATTCAGCTTGCTGTCCTTCAACTACTTTAACCTCATCTCTACCAAAAATTCCATATAGGTATTCAGCATTTTCTTCTGTATATGGTTTTATTCCTATTTCTACATAATTATCAAATGGACCTGTATGTGTAACTATAAATCCCTTGTCTGCTATCTCATCTTTATTATCTTCAAAAAGATATTTATCAACCTCTCCTTGCTTTTTAATGATGTCTTCATCTACTGATGCTTTTTCTAATTCAGGACTTAATGCTGTCGCTGTTGTTAAACCTGATGTTCTCATCAGTACTGCTTCTTCTCCTTCAATTACCTTTATTTGATCTTTTCCAAATATGTTATAGAGATATTCTGCATTTTCCTCAGTATATGGTGATATCCCTATTTCGATAATATTTTTTAATGGTCCTGTATATGTCACCTTAAATCCTTGATTAGCTATCTCATCTGAATGATCTTCAAATAAATACTTATCTATTTCTCTTTGCTTTTTAAGAATATCTTCATCTACTGATGATTTATTCAATACAGAGCTTGATACAGTTATGTTTGATCCCACTGTAGCTTTTATTTCTAATTGTTTAAGTCCTGTATCAGATGGTGAATCTCCCCCACCTGTATCTGCAAATGCCACTCCTGTTGACAGTACTGTTATACATGAACCTAAAATTAGTGTTTTTATAACTTTTGAATTTATCATAATTTTTCCTCCTTAATGGCTTAATCTTATAAAAGTTAATTTAGTTACTTAGTTATCTCATTATTTACATCTTAATTCTATATTATGATTCTTTTATCCGATTTCAAGAAGATGTCTTAATCTTTCCTAATCGGATAAATTCTCTGTTTAGCTCTTAACTACTTTGAATTAATTAGTATTCAATATTTGGACATCGTCATTATAATATAATAAAGTGAATAAATTACCTCCTTTCTCCATATGTCTTTACTGATTAGACGTTACAATGAATGTTTTGTTCCTAATTGGTTATATTCCATTTTTTTACATAACACATGTGATTTATTAAATGTAACATTAAAAATTTAATTCTAATTCAATAAAATTAGCATTGATGCAATAAAAGTGTCTTTTTATAAAGTACATATAAAAAAGCGATTGATCTTTGACCAATCGCTTCAAATTTTAATTATCCAACAACCATAAAAACTAATGGTAAAATTCCAAAAGCTAAATTTACAATGAAATGACAAATAATTAGAGGTAATAACCTTTTCTGTTTTAAATATATTATGCCACTCACAATCCCCCAAAAGAAAAATGCTACCCCATATACCAAAGCTCCTTGTAATGATACCGCCAAAACTATGTGCTGCAAAGCAAATCCAATAGAAGGGATTAAAATACCAATCCAAACTTTTTTATATTTAGATATAAATTTATTTTGAGCATATCCTCTATACATTAGCTCTTCCATTGGAGCATTTAAAAATGGAAATATAAAAGATATATCTAAGTTTAAAATTCTATGTCTTATAGACCTACTACTCTTTTAAGAAATCAACTACCATACTACAGAAAAGTTCAACTCCTATAGGTAATATATCTTCATCAATAGTATATTCTGGATGATGAATTGGTTTATTTATTTCCTTTTCTTCATTTTTAGTACCTAAGAAGAAAAACGTACCAGGAACCTTTTCTAGATAAAAACTAAAATCCTCTGCCCCCATTGAAGGTCTCTCTATCTCAAACACTTTTTCTTGCCCTAGAATGTCCTTTGCTATATTTTCAAAATAGCTAGTAAACTCCTTATCATTTATTGTTGCGGGATAATAATATTCATATTTAAAATCATATTTACATCTCATTGAGTTTGCAATGCCTGAAATTATACTTTCCATTCTCCTTGGAACTTCTTCTCTAATTTTAGGATTGAAAGTTCTAACAGTACCAGACAAATTGGCTTCTTCAGGTATAACGTTGAATCTATTCCCAGAATTAAATGAACAATTAGATATTACCGTTGAATCTAGTGGATCTAACTCTCTACTTACAATTGATTGTAAAGTGGTTACAATATGACTAGCTGCAATTATTGGATCAATAGCTAAATGAGGCTTAGCTCCATGTCCCCCTAACCCTTTAATTGTCATTTCATATCTATCAGCAGCAGCCATAATTGGTCCTTTACTAATTCCAACAAAGCCCGACTCTATTTCAGGCCAAATATGTAACCCAATTATAGCATCTACACTAGGATTTTCTAAAACTCCTTCTTCTATCATTTTTTCAGCTCCACCAGGACCTTCTTCAGCTGGTTGGAATATAAATTTTACATTGCCTTTTAAATGTTCTTTTATTTCAGATAATATTTTTGCCGTCCCTAAGCACATGGCTATATGACCATCGTGACTACAAGCATGCATAACCCCTTCATTCTGTGAAGCAAATTCTAATCCTGTTGCTTCCTTGATAGGTAATGCATCAATATCTGCTCTTATTGCAATTGTCCTTCCCACTTTATTTCCCTTTAAAACTCCTACTACACCAGTGGTGGCTACCCCCTCTTGAACCTCTAGACCCCACTCCTTTAATAATTCTGCTATTTTCTTAGCAGTTTCATGCTCTTGATATCCCAATTCGGGGTGTTTATGAAAATGTCTTCGTAAATTCACAAACAAGTCCTTTGAATTACTTATTCTTTCTTTTAATATCTCTTTCACTAAAATCCCCCTTCACTATTTTTCTCTTACTTATAATTAAACTATTCTTATGAAATATTTCTCAAATGTAAAGGTGTTTCTGTAATATTTAGCTTACAAAAACACCTTTAATACCTTATTATTAGTCTACTGGTATTTGTGACTCCTCAATAAATTTATTAACATGCTCTTTATCCTGTGGCTTAGTTAAAAGACTAGCTAATATAAGAACAATAACGTTTCCTAAAAGTCCCCATACTCCTGCGTGAATATCATAGAATGATACTCCAGTAATTACTATATAGAAATTAATACCTACACCTGTTAACAGTCCTAATATAGCCCCTTGCTTAGTTGCCCTAGGCCAGAAAAATACAGCAATCATTATAGGTAAGAACTGAACAATTGCTCCATATGCTCCTAATAATAATGATACTAAAGACTTTGCTCCAAATACTGCTATATAGTATGCAATACTACAGAATACTACTATTGCTACACGTGTTACTATCAATGATTTTCTATCATCCATATTTGGATTGATTATCTTCTTATGAAAATCAAACGTGTATACTGATGCAGCCCCATGGGTAATTGTGTCTGATGAGGACATTGCTGCCGCCAGTGTAGCAGCTGCCACTAATCCTAAAACAATCGCAGGAAGATTTAATTGGGTCAACATATATGGTAATATCTGATCAGCCGATTCTAAAGTACCATTTGCCACTATACCTATACCTGAAAATCCAATAAATAAAACTGGAACCATGAAAATAGCGAAGGTTGGATACAAAGCAACAGTTCTTTTTAATGTTCTTTCAGATTTTACAGTAAATGATTTCATGAATAGATGTGGCCACATTGTAAATCCCAGGATTGAAACAATTAAAGCCGACGAAAATGCTGGCCATGACATTTTTGCACCTATTATTAAATGCTCCGGATTAGAAGCTGCTATTTTTGTAAACATATCACTTACTCCACCATGGAATTTAATGGGTAGCCAGATCCCTAGAATCCATGCCATAACTAACATCATTAGACCTTGGAGAACATTAGTCCATGCAACTCCCCTTACTCCACTGGTAAATACATATACTAGTACAACACCATATGCAACTAATGCTCCTAGCCAAAATGGTATTAGTCCATCGGTTGTTACATTTAGTACATAGGCCATTCCTTTTAGCTGTAGTGCGATATATTGAATAAATGCTAAAATACTTATTATTGCCATAATTGCTGATAAACCCTTGGACTGAAATCTGTCTGCAACTAACTCAGCTTGAGTTACATAATTATACCTTCTTCCCATTCTATATGCCTTAGGTCCCCAAAGTAACCAAGGAATTAATCCCATGGCACAATAACCTAGTATATAAAATGAGGCAGCTCCTTTGGAGTATGCCCATCCAGGTCCTCCTAAGAATGCAAATGCACTAAATATAGCTCCTCCCATTAGAAAATACATAGTAAATGTAGTCAAGCTTCTTCCTGCTGTAACAAACTCTTCAACACTCTTATCTTTATTTAATCCTGCACGAATTCCCATCACCATTACTATTGCTAAATAACAAAATACAATAAGTAAAACTATTACAGTGCTACCCAAACTAATCACCCCCATACTCTTGATTATACTTGGTAATTGTACCAATGAAGATAATAACTATCCACATTACGACCCAGAACATACTAAGTGGCATTCCCAATATCATAGGCTTAACTCTATTTGCCAACAAATAAATAGGCCAGATTTGAGCAAGTCCACAGATAGTAAAATAAACAAACCAGAATATACTTCTTTTTTTCACTTTACTATCAATATCTTTTCGGAAGAAAACCAAACCAGTTTTAACCTTATTACTATTCAAATTATTCCCTCCCAACATATTTATTTGGTATAATCCTTTATTAAATAATATGTATGAAATTTTTGATTATTCTATTGGCAAGCCTTATTTAATAGTAATAAGTATAATAAATTAACATAAGCAGACACTAAAAAGAATGCATTTATTTCGCTAATATGGGTAGTCAATACCTAAAGCAATATTGTGTAAAGTTTTATATAAAATTAGATTCTCGTAACTCTAATATTCGTGAACTATATTCTTTAATTTCTGTTAATATAATTTCTGAAAAGGAAGCTAAAAAAGAAGGGAGATATGATGATAAATAGAAAAGTAATAAATGAAACAGGATGGAATCTTGACAATAGTTACTCTCGTCTACCTAATTTGTTTTTTTCTAATGTTAATTTAAATCCTGTGACCTCACCAAATTTAATTATCCTTAATCATTCTTTGGCTACATCTTTAGGCTTAAATATTCAGTACCTAGAAAGCAATAACGGTATAGCAATATTTGCTGGGAATCGAGCTCCAGAGGGATCTTTACCTATTGCTCAAGCTTATGCAGGACACCAGTTTGGACATTTTACCAAACTAGGAGATGGTCGTGCTATTCTACTCGGAGAACAAATTACTCCTCAAAATAATCGCTTTGATATTCAACTTAAGGGCTCAGGTAGAACCCCTTACTCTCGTAGAGGAGATGGGCGAGCAACTCTTGGTCCAATGCTAAGAGAATATATAATTAGTGAAGCAATGTATGGACTTGGTATTCCCACTACTCGCAGTCTTGCAATAGTAACAACTGGCGAGTCAGTAATTAGAGAAACTGAACTACCAGGTTCAATTTTAACTCGAGTAGCTTCAAGTCATATAAGGGTTGGAACTTTTGAATATGCTTCTCAATGGAGTACAGTTGAAGATTTAAAAGCTCTAGCTGATTATACAATAAAAAGACATTATCCCTACATTGATTCCGACGAAAACCCTTATATTTTATTGCTTCAAGAAGTAATTAAAAGACAAGCTAGTCTGATTGCTAAATGGCAGTTAGTTGGCTTTATTCACGGTGTTATGAATACTGACAATATGACTATTAGTGGAGAAACTATCGATTATGGACCATGTGCCTTTATGGATAAATATGATCCTGCCACAGTTTTTAGTTCTATTGATACCCATGGTCGATATGCTTACGGTAATCAGCCTACAATTGCAGCATGGAATTTGGCAAGATTTGCAGAAACTTTATTGCCACTACTTGATGGTAATCAAGAGAGAGCTATAGAAGTAGCACAAAAAGAAATAGCAGACTTTCACAAACTGTATCGTAATAATTGGATTAAAGGAATAAGAGCTAAATTAGGAATTTTTAATGAAGAGTCTCAAGATGAGTTTCTTATTGAAGAACTTCTTAATCTGATGAATAAGTATAATGCAGATTATACAAATACCTTTCTTGCTTTGACCTTTGACACATTAGATAATATGGATCTATTTAATACTGAGGAATTTAAAAACTGGTATAAAAAATGGCAAGAACGATTGGATAGACAACAGGAGTCAAAGGACTCTTCTCATCAATTGATGAAAGATAGTAATCCTGCTTTAATTCCTCGTAATCACAGGGTAGAGGAAGCATTAGAAGTAGCTGTTGAAAAAGAGGATTATACTGTTATGGAAAGACTGCTTCATGCTCTTTCAAAACCTTATGCCCATTTGCCAGAACAAGCTGATTATTCTACTTTACCTCCGCCATCGAATGAGCCTTATAGAACATTTTGTGGAACTTAAAAAAGGGCAATTAATAGCCCTTTTTGTATTACTTTTATCTACTTGCCCTCTACTAAAACTCAAACAAATGTCTTGAAAGAAGTCTCTTCTATTCTAATTTAGTACAGTTTACATTCCAGCTACCTCTTCTTCAGAATCTTCTTCATCAGACCATTGCTCATAATATTTTCTCAAATATATGTCTAGAGTATTAGATTCTGGAATACAGATAGGCTTGTTATTATTTTCTTCTCTTTTATAAGGACATCCCCCGTGACACATTGGTAATGAAAAACAATCATTGCATTCTTTTGGCCAATACTCATTTATATACTTTTGATTTCTCTCAGCATTATCATTTACATTATCAATAGTCCCTATAGCATACTCTTCTTTTCCTATCTCTTCCCAACATTTATACACTAATCCCTTTGGATCTACAACATAGGAATCCTTACTTTGAGCTCCACAAGCAAAATTTAATGGTGAGGGATAATATTTTTCAACATTAACATCATTCATGTAGTCGTCATATATATTTCTATAAAATGCTAAATACTCATTCATTGGAATTGATGTAGAACATCCACTTACACGAGCTAGAATTACCCAAATTCTATTGTTATTTGTATAATCTAAAGTGTTATATAGATATTGAAGCAAATCTTTAATTTCATTTTTATTCTTGTCATCAACGTTAACACGAATAACTATAATTATGTGTTTATATGCTACTTTTACATTATTCAATATGATTTCAAAACTATTTAAGTTGTCCAAAGAAATTCGTCGTTTATTATGACTCTCAGCGAATCCATCAATTGTAACCTGGGTTTCTCGTATTTTCATTTCCTTTAAAAACTTAGCATTTTCTTCAGTTAAAAGTAATCCATTTGTTATTATAGTTCCATGATATTCAATGTCCATATCCTCGGTAATCTTAATCAAAGGCTTACTTATATACTCTATCATTTTAATATTTAATAAGGGTTCTCCACCAGTCCATGTAACTTGGAGCTTTTCATAATTTCCTTCTGATATTCTTCTTTTTACAAATTCAATTATCTTATCACCAATAGCTTCATCTAAATAATGTTTATTTTTTTCTTCAAAGCAATAATAGCATGCCATATTGCAATCCAAAGTAGTAGCAATAGTAATAGAGAAGACATCATTTTTAAATCTTATATTTCTAGAAGCCTCTTGAAGGGATAGGAGTTCATCTAAATCTTTATCAACTATAAATCCCATTTCTAATAAATTTGTGATTATTTCTTCATCATACTTATTTACTTCATTTATATCTTCTAAGAATCCCTGTGTATCTTCATCTAATACAACAAAGGAACATTCCCTTGAATTAAAAAGTATAACTTCATTACTTTCTTCTAAAGGTACTGTTAAATTAAATCTAGACAGTTTATAACTCACAAAACTTCCTCCTTTATAAAACAAAGCAATTAAGATAATTATCTCAATTGCTTTGCTCTGTGTGAATTTTAATGGTTCAAAATTTCTTCTTATAATTGATGTTCTGGTAATGGATAATAGCACTTAAGGTTAGCTGCTTTTTTATTTCTTTTTACTATCTTCATTTATTTTCACCTCCTATTGATTAACACTAAAAAATCTAGTTAATATTACTTATATTAATTGTAAATTTCTTAACTATATTGAATTATATTTGAGCATAGTAAATAATATTCCATATTTTTTTAATACATTTTTATAGTTTTATATATTTGGACATCTGAAATAATCAAAATTGGCAAAAAAAGAACACCCAATGAATTTGAGTGTTAAATCTTATCTATTTTTCATCAATTTAATTAGTATTGTTTTTTAAGGTTAAATCACTAGATTAGCTTTTTAATAATCCTATAGATTTTAAAGGTTTAACTATTTTTTCTCCCATTGGTAGAAGTTCAAAATCCTTTGAAGTTATACTCCCAGATAATAATAATATTAACCCATAAACTATTGCACCTATTATAATTGCTAATATAGTTGTAATTTTCTCTCCTAATATTGGACTTAAATAACTATATGTGCTCCAAACAATAATCATCATAGTAATAACTGCTAGAATAGGCTTTAGAAAAACATTAACAACATTAATACTTATTTTAGTATGTTTCTTAACAGCTATAAAGTTTAAAATTGCAGCAACCATAAAAGCCAATACTGTTCCAATAGCAGCTCCTTTAACATTGATAGATTGTATTCCTGTTAAAGTGAAAGTCGCTACTATTTTTACTAATGACCCTACCATCAAATTTTTTACTGGTATATGGGGTTTGCCTAAACCTTGTAAAATGGCTGTTAATGACTGTACTAGTGTTAAAAATATTACACTAATAGAAAGAATTTTTAAAATCTCGCCTGAGCTTTTAATAGTCTCAATATCATTTGCAAAGTATAATAATTTCATAATAGGTGTTGATAATATAAAAAGTCCACAGGCTGAAGGAATTCCTATTAGTATTGTTAATCTAATACCTGCCAAACTCATTCTTTTTATACTATTATAATTTTTTTGAGCTAGTGCATGGGATATGGCAGGGACTAAGCTAATTGCTAATGCCAATGAAAATATCTGAGGAAAGTTAATAAGCGTCTTGGCGAATCCCCCTAGTTGCCCTAACAGACTCGAAGCCTCAATTGAAGAGTATCCAATTGATCTTAGCCTTCTTGTGACAATAATAACATCACTAAAATCTACTATTGGAACTATCGCTGCTCCGATAGTAATTGGCACTGCTATTGATAATAATCTCTTAGCAATACTTCTAGAGCTTTCTATTGAATTATCTAAACTTTGGTCTAAATCACTAATTATTCTTTTTCTCTTAAATAAATAAATTATTATTATACATATAGTACCTGCTATGGCTCCCACTGATGCTCCGAATGCAGCTCCTCCTGCTGCCTCTGGTAATCCAAAATCCACAAGGTACATAGCAAGCATAATTCCACAAATCACCCTAAATAATTGTTCAACTACTTGAGATATTGCAGTAGGTATCATTGTCTGTCTTCCTTGAAAATATCCCTTAAAGGTAGCCATTATAGGAACAAAAAGTAATGCAGGAGTTAATGCAATAAAGGAATAATACGAATTCTCATTTTGAATTACTCGACTGGCTATAAAATGGGAATTGAAGTAAATAAAAATAGAAGTGAAAATTCCTACTAAAGTCATTAAAACTAAAGATACCTTAAATACTTTATGAGATTCTCTATATTTTCCTAGAGCTCTTTTTTCTGAAACAACTTTTGCTATTGCAGTTGGAAATCCTGAAGTAGATATAGTTAGTAAAAATATATAAACAGGTGCCGACATTTGGTAATACCCAAGACCTTCATCTGTCAAAATATTACCCAATGGAATTCTGTAAAATGCACCAATTAATTTAACAATAACACCAGCTACACCTAGTATTGCTGCCCCTTTAATAATTTTTCCTTTAGTCATCGTGTATCCTCCATTTGTCCAGTTACCTATATCTTAAATAAACTCAAAAAAGAGTTAAGTAAACTTTAATTTAAAGAAATCTCGAATATATCTGTCTTCTCAATTCCTAAGATTCTATAAGTTATTAATATTTTCATAAATTACAAAATCTACATCTATATTATCATAGTTTAAGTTATTAGCAACTTGATTATGCTCATCTAATAAATAGACATCTTTAATAACTGGATTAACAAAGGATTCCCAGTGTATTTCATATCCAAGATAATACTCAACATCTTTTTCATATTTATTTATGTAAGAAGTGCTCACACATTGAAAATCACAAGTTATTACTATAACTGAGAAAGCTACAATAATTAATATTAGCACTAATGTTATGCTGGGATAAAGAATTTTTTTATTTATCTAATTAATTTTATTAACTTTATTATAGCAAATATTTGTAGATTGCAAAATATTTCAATTTTTGTTTTCCTCACTGATTCTAGCATACAATAATTCAATTCAAATGACCCCAAAACATATAAGTTCTTACTCTTTGAATTTCTAACGTACTTTATGATTTATACTTTTTTTATCCTTTCAATTATCCTATCTTAAATCAACCAATACGTAATTCCTATATTAATCTTACTAGTATATATCATAATATATCGATATCATCAGCATTGATCAGTTTAGAGGGGTTAATAGTTTAATTGTATTATCATACATTTTAATTAACCATAATCCAATGTCCCAAAATCAAGCTGAGCCTAAAGTTATACTCTAACTTTAGGCTCAGCTATTATATCTACTTATATTCAAACTTCTACTTATCTTTATCTACTAACTCTGTACACCTATCGTATACTTCCCTGTATTCCTCTTTTGTTTTAGCAGGAAGTGCGATATTATATTCTTCGCCAATAGTTAGTACCTTCTCAAAATTATCTAAAATATAAATACCTATCGATTGATTTTCTTCATTTTTAATCATTCCAAATAAATATTTGTTTTTCTTGCCATAGACCAAGTCTAATTCAATGGCTTTCTCTCCATTTATTGTTATACGACCATCAAATTTGTCACTCCAGAATGGTAAACTTCTTTTAAGATAGCCATCAATTTTGACATTTAGTCCTTCAACAATTTCTTCTGAACTTTTACCATATTTTATACCAACATACTCTTTTGTAACTCTGATAGGTTGTTTATAATTAACGTAACAAGATACTATTAAAACTATTATTAAGAGAACACCTATAGCATACTTTTTCTTAATATTCATATTACTCGTACCTATCACTTACAAATACATTGGCTAATATGCTTACTACTACATTTTTATTCATACTTCTTCCTCCTCATATAACCAGTTCTAATAAGACATTTTTTAATTATATTAAACTTAAATATCATAAGTCCCCACTAAATCCTACTAATATAATTACTTGATAGGATCAACTTTTTTAAATTAGATCTCTATATTAAGCATTTAATTTTAAGTTATAGTTTATTTCTTTCTTCAGAAGCTTGTACATCTTATCTTCTTCAAAACTCATAAGTCTATTTTCCCTCTCTTATTTAATTAGCACAAAGTTCCAATATAATTCAATATATTGTTTTTGCAAATTATTAATTTCTATAAACTAATCTTTTATCTTTTATTGTAATATATATTCACTAATTGTAAACAGGTTTATTTTGTCGCATTTTGTCAGTCATTAAATTTCTATTGTATTATTTGCGCAAATTTCAAGTTATTTCTCTTTAATGATTTTTAATATTAAAGAAATATTAATCATAAAAAGCTCTGGTAAGTCTACTTACCAGAGCTTTTTATGATTCTTCAAAACACTTATTTTTTTTAGGATATATAAGTTAGATTATCCTAGACAATTCTGCTGCTTCTGAAATAGCATTCACAGCCCTTCTTGCTTTTTTAGCATCTCCAATTACATAATAAGGCATATCATTTGTTTCGCAAAATTGCTTTATTTCATCATATTTCTTCGATTTAGAACCAATAGCAATTACTACATAGTCACAAGAAAGCTTTTGGGTTTCGCTACCTTTTTCAAGTTCAACGGAATCCTTGTTAATCTTAGAACATTTTGTACTAACCATGGTTTTAATGCCTTCAGAAGCTAGATTCTCCATTACGGACACTTTTCTCAATAATCCAAGATCTTTACCTACGCCATCAAGCATTTCCACTACAGCTATATTGCTAGATTTACTTTTTTCTGAAATGTATTCTGCTACTTCCAAACCAACTAAACCTCCGCCGATAATGACAACATTTCCTTCTGGCAATACTTTCCCTTCAAGTACATCAAAAGAACTGACTACGTGGGAAAAATCTGTTCCGGGAATATTAGGTTTTATCGGTTCTGCTCCAGTAGCTACAATGACTGAATCAGGAGATATTTCTTGCAGAACATCCGATGTTACCTTAGTATTTAATCGTATGTCAACTCCTAATTTCCTTGCCTGTTGTCCTCTTGAAATAGCAGCCTCTCTCATTTCGCCTTTTCTTGGTGCAAGTCCGGCTAATAAAAATTGCCCTCCTAATAGACCTGATTCTTCAAGAAGGATTGGTTCATGTCCTCTTAGTTTTAATGTAATGGCAGCTTCTAATCCGGCTAAACCACCTCCTGCAACCAGTACTTTTTTAGGAGAATTGGTTTTTACTATGGCGAACTCCTTTTCTCTGCCCACAGCTGGATTTCTCATACAGCTAATTCTTCTATATTCACGTGCTGTTAATCTATCATAACAGCCCTGATTACATGCCACGCATTTAATAATGCTATCTTCTTCCCCATCATATGCTTTCTTACAAAACTCGGAATCTGCTATCAAACCTCTGCCAATAACCACCATATCAGTTTTGCCGGAATCAAGAATTTCTTCAGCCTGATCGGGAGAATTAATTCTTCCAACACCAATGGTAATCATTCCAGTTTCTTCTTTGATTCTTGCAGCGTTATCAACATTAAAACCTTTGGGAACATCAATCGGTGGAACTTCAAGTTTCATGCCAAAATTATTTGTTCCTATTGGGAATTTATTTCCTCTAGACACATCTAAAACATTTACTCCTGCTTCCTTTGCCATATTACAGAATTTAATAATATCTCCTATTGTTAATCCATCTTCTACATAATCATCCTGTGATACAACACGCATTAGTAAAGGCATATCCTCTGGTATATTTTTACGAATGGATTCGATAATCTCTAGAGAATATCTGGCACGATTTTCTAAAGATCCACCATATTCATCTGTTCTTTTATTCATTGCTGCACTTAAGAAACAGTGAGGAGAATAACCATGGGCCACATGAAACTCAACACAGTCAAAGCCAGCCTCTACAGCACGTTTCGCTGCAGTTCCAAATGCATCGACTACGTCACGAATAGTTTCTAAAGACGCACCAGGAATAGTTTTGCCATAAACATTAGTATCGCTAGGAATAATAAACATAGCTTCCGGATCAGATAGCCCAGCTGCTGGTCCTCCTTGCCATAATTGCACACAAGCTTTACCTCCAGCTCCATGGATAGCACTTGTAAATTTCTTTAAGCCTGGCAAAAACTTATCATCCCATATGTGTAAAAGAAGATCTCTTGGGGCTGACGGTCCGTGTACAGAAGCGGCTTCTGTTATGTTTAGACCACACCCTCCTACCGTTCTAGCAACATGATAATCAGTGAACTCGTTCTGCTCAAGCAGAACATCGGGGCTTCAGATGGAGACTCCACTCCACCT
>NZ_JAETGO010000051.1 GCF_016765695.1 Sporosalibacterium faouarense
CGAACTGGACCCTATAGGAATACTTCTTGGTGGAACTTCGTTCCCAGTGAGAAGGTGTGGTGCACAGTACCCTAGTACTTGTCCCTAGTGCACCCTTGCGAAAAAACCTTGTTATAGGAAGTGATGACGCCCTTCACACAAATAATACTTCGCATAATATAAAAGTCGCGAAGAAAACCAACATCTGATTATGCTCTTTCTATGCAGTTGCAACTATTTTGTGTTTAATATTTCTTCTGCCAGTTTTTCATAAGATACTTTCGAAAAATCTGTTGCATCAACAGCAATTAGTACATCTCCATATTTGAAGTTACCGCATGCTTGTGCAGCATTTCTAAAACATTTAAATCATTAAAGAAACCATTTGAAGTAAGGCAGGGATGTCTTTCACTTGTGACGTCCCTTTCCACAAATCTCTTATGTATTACTTCAACATTGCCATCAAATAATACATTAATAACTTTGTAACCATATTTCTCCACCATTCGATGTAAGTTTTCACCAGCAGGATGAACAAAATTACTCTCAAAAATAAAGGTCTGATTTGCTCTCATAAGCATTTCACAAAAATGGAAAGACAAGTCATATGCCAATCGTGCATATATCTTAGATTCAGTTCTTGTATTTGTGTCATATTGAACTCTATCCCAGATTATTTCTTTCATCTTATCTTTGCATATTAAAGCAACCCTTAAATTTCCAGATAAATACTCTGCAAATCTTGTTTTTCCTACACCGGGCATTCCAGCAATAAGTATTAAGACTTTTTCCATACCAACACCACCTAATATAATTAATCTGCAATTCGTATTTTTCTACTAATACGTCATGGTCAGTTCTTTAATATATACCTATTCTCAACGGTTTTTCAAACAAAACCCCAAAAACATCCACGATATCATCATTTCCTATAACGTCTTCGTGTTTGCGACACCTTCGAACTGGACCCTAAAGAAATACCCATTTGTGGAACTTTGTTCCCAGTGAGAAGGTGTGGTGCACAAAGCCTCACAGCTTATCCCTAGTGCACATTTACGCAAAAATTTTGTTATGAGATGCAGTTGCGATTTTTTCAGATTAATAATATATAATTTACTATTTCTTTAATATTCTCTAAAAAGTATTATTCTTGTGTCATTGCTTCCAAATCCATTATTTAATTCATTAGCCCCAGCAATATGAATATAATAACTCATATTATCTAATTTATTTTCTTGAGGTCGTGTTATACTGGAAATCTGTTCATTACGAATTTCATAATAATCTCCTCTGATTCTTACTTTTGCTAATTCCCCAGTAAAATACAGTCCATAATATTTATATATACTCCCAGTAAATATGTCTCCATTACTTATTAATAATTCTATGTTATTCAAAAATTTATTAACAGAAACTAATTTTTTATTTATAACCCCTTTGACCTTATTTATTTCTACCTTCTCGTAATTTTCTTTGTTTGCAGTAATAGAATATCCTTTTGATAAACTCAATACAGTATATTCATTTCTAGAAGTCTGCTCTACTATTCTAAATCTAATACTTTTTAATATTTTGTTTTTAGTATAAATTATGGTAAACGTTTCCACTTTAGCTTCTTCGCTAAAACCTGTTGATTCACGAAATTTGCTCCACTCATCAATAAAGCTAATTTCATTTAAGTCATTACCAGATAATAAAGAAGGCTCTTCGAGCTTATTATAATAATAAATACATACCAACATAAAAACTATAATAAATATAAGACTAACTTTTATTTTTGAATAATTAGTTTTCATCCTAAAATCCTTTCTATGAACTAACGTCTAGTATTATATCCCTTACCAAATACTCTGTTAGCAACTATGTCTCATAACGTCTCGTGTTCCAGACGTTCCTAAGTCGGACCCAAAAGGTCTGCCCCATATTGGTGCTTGCACCCGACGAAGGAATGTGGTGCACATTACCCCAAAAACCTTCCATCATGCACCCTTGCTGGAACATATTGTTATATGATGGCCTTTATGGAAACTAGTACTAGCCTAAATTTAATATTTTAATCAATATAATACGAATATATACCATATCTATCCTTTAAAATCTTATCAATCAATTCTAAAGAACTATTCACTTCATTATCATCTTTTACTCCTAATTGTTTTCCATTGCCATTACGTAGATTAATAGCTATACCTAACAATTCATCCTTAGGTAAATCCTCAAAATCAGTAATTATAGGCTCTGGAAGGTTATGCCTTAGTGTCATTCCATCCATTTCTATAAGCATATCATCTAAATAATAACTATAAATTTGTGTTATATCATGTAAACTACCAATATTTATAATATAATTTTCACTTCTTAATTTCTTTAAAGCTTTCTTATTTTTAGTATTAATTACAATACGCACTTCACTTTGATGTTCGAAACATTTATCTTTTAAAAATAATTCCGAAGGAAATTGAGATGTTGTCATAAATGGTTTGCTTTTATCCAAATATCTTACAGGCCATATTAGCACTTCATTTCTTTTAATACCAATTTTCTCAAAATAATTATAGATTCTTTCAAAAAATTTATTTGGACTTTGTATAATTAGAAGAACTGGTTGTTTCTCTTCGGGTATGTTTTCTATCTCTTCTCTCGATTCATAATCATAAAAATCTTTAAAATAGTCTCTAGTTACATATTTTACATCAGCCCACTTTTGGGTTTCTTCAAAATACTGTGTCTTAAATGAGTGATTAAAAAGTCCAAACATGCAATAGCTTGGCATATCTAATATATCATCACTTCTTAAGTATGTAATCTCACCTATTGTATTTCCCTTTACAATATTTCTCTTTTTTCTATATTTCAATATATTATGTGAATCAAGTAATGGAAATGAAGCATACACACCTTCAAGTAAATCACCTCTACCTTTACCTTCTTTTTTTCTATCTCAATCCAATACTTTGGAGTATTAAATTTTATATTCCCTTTTTTACAAAATGAAACTGCGTATTGCTTTTCTGTGCATCTAAATAGCCAAAATAATTTTAAATCATTATTCACATAATCATCCCTTTTCAAATATCCAGTTTATTCTCAATAATCTACTTCTTCTCAACCTAAACACACATTTGTTTTTTTATGATTCAAAGCTAGTACAGGCTGTCATATAACGTTTCTAGAATATTGCGACGGTCCACACGTTCCCTGTGGACTGTCTGTAAATTCTATGT
>NZ_JAETGO010000017.1 GCF_016765695.1 Sporosalibacterium faouarense
TGGTAGAGCAACTGACTTGTAATCAGTAGGTTGGGGGTTCAAGTCCTCTCGCCAGCTCCATAATGAGAACAGCAGAGATTTTGAATATCTTTGTTGTTTTTTTATTTTTTCTAAAACACAAACCCTGTACATTTAAATCTAAATGCACAGGGTTTTATTATTCTTCATAAGGTTGCCATCTTAAATCTGGACCAAAAAATTTAAGAGGAGTAAACTTACTAAAGATTCTAGAGAAAATTCTCTCTGTATAGATATTTGCAATTTCTATTGGTGAAAGATTAGTAGAAATAATAGTTTTATTCCCTTTTATTAATCTTGAGTTCACAATATTAAAGATTTCTGTGTTAGTAAATGAATTTGTAAGCTCAGTTCCTAAATCATCAATAATTAGTAAGTCAGCTTCAAATAAAAGATTATAGTCCTCTTTACTAATCTTACCGTTATAGTCCTTGTTAAACCTATGACTCTCTACTATCTCTAGTATCTTGAAGGCCGTTTGATAGATTACTATTTTTCCTTTATCAAGTAAAGCTTTTGCAATACAGTTTGACATAAAAGTTTTACCTAATCCTGTTGTACCATAGAATAGCAGATTTTCATCATTATCCTGATCAAAGTTAAAACAGAATCCTTCACATATATTAAGAATTTCCATCATATTTTGTCTAGGAGTCAAATCTTCTTCATTAAAATGCTCAGGTGAAAATAGGGATATGTCAAAGTTTTGGAAATTTTCTTTTCTTAAGGTAGCTTGTAAATTTGACATTTTATAAGCTTCATTTATAAGAGCTTGCTTAAAGCAACTACATTTTTTCCCATTTTCTAAAAAACCTGTATCGTTACATTTGTTGCATTTATAATTGATATCTAAATATTCTAAAGGGATATTATTTTCTGTCATTAGAAAGGCTTTCTCTGCCTTAAGATTATCCATTTTATTTTTTATAATCTGGACATTTTTTTCATAGCTATCTGGATTTTTAAGAATTTCCTTAGAAATTAGAAAGCCCGTCCTAGATATTTCTTCATCAATTTCCTTTACTCTAGGAACCCTTAAATAAACTTCCTCTTGACGTTTTCTTTGTTGGTATTTGGCTATATTTCTATTCTCTTCATATTCCTTTAAAATTCTAGTTATGAATTTTTTATCCATAACTAACCTCCTCATTTTAAATTAGCGATTAGTATGTTTCTTTCTTATGTTCCTTGCAACTTTTTCTAAATCCTCTGCACTATAGCTCGATGTTCTTTGCTCAAAGTTATGGAACTTTGTGTGTACTTTTTTAGAACCATTATTTTTGCTAGATGCTGGTTTAGATATAAAATTCTTACTATTATTCGAACTTGGTCTATCTAATTTTTCAATATCATCCACACTGGAGATACCTTTGTCGTACCAAGCTTCTAAAATTTTATCAATATAATTAACATTTGGATTAGAAATATTCTTAGTGTTTTCGCAGGCTTTTAATACGACTTCTAATGTGAATTTCCATTTATCAAACCATTTATTTATTACTTTCATTTCACCTTCACTCAAAAGTCTATTTTTAAATCCAAGAGACTTCATGATACGTTCATATTTATAAAAGGATTCTTCCTTAGATTTATAGTGTTCTTCAAGAGCTTCTATATTAGTGATGTTCATATCGTACCAATTTCTAATGATTCCACCTACATATTGCACATTTCTCTTGCCCTTTTTTTCTACAGAATAAAAATATGCTTTAATGATAATATCAGGATTCATATTATAGTTCTGAATCCATTCTAGAATCTTCATCTTTTCATTAGGAGCTAAAGTTCTTCTAATAATATCATTAATAGTATTAAACATATCTTGTATTCCAGGTATATTATTAGCTTCGACAAGATCTTTTACTGAACATGAGTATGTATTAGGTTTTTCAGTTTTATCATGTGATGAAACTACCCTATAATTATTATTAATATATAATTGTTTAAGATTTAAAAACTCTACACTGTAGTCATATTCATTATTATTTTCTTTTTTGTGTTTCTTAATAATACCTTTATTTTCCCAAAAATCCCATGCATTAAGGACATCAGTAAGGGGGATATCTAGGTGCTTAGCAATAGTTAAGTTGTTTAAAGATATATTTTCATCTTTATCCATAGCATATTTATAGCCTAATAGATAAACTTTAACATAAGTTCCATCTGCCATAGGCATAAAATCATTAATAAAAATATTTTCAATAGGGGTATCCCCTAAGTCCATATCAGTAGTCTGTATAACAAAAGACAATATACTCACCTTCCATATAATACTTTATGTCTCATTACTTAAAAATGCAAATATTAGACAAAAATACTTACAATATATAAGTATTATATCATAAACAATTAATAAATTTATAATCTACATTAAGTTATATTTTAACATGTAAACAATATATTTAATACTATAGAAATTACCAATATATTTTTAAAAATAATAAATTAAGTAAGGAGATTTAAATGGATAGTATATACATTAAAATGATAAAGAAAATAATATTATTGTTTATTATCACAGTTTTACCTTTAACCATATATATATACATGGATAAAGAAGTAAAAGAAACATTAAAATTTAATATAATTGGCAATAATGATAGATATATAATTGAAGGAGAATTTATTGAAAAAGAGCAAAGTATAGATTTTATTCAAATCATTCAATATACTAATAGTAGTAATCATGAGTTAAAGAAGATATATGCTAAAAATAAATCAGAGCATGCTGAGGTAAGCAGTATACAAATTAACGATGAAGTGAGTAACTTTAAGATTATTGGTAAAGATAGAAATACTATATTAATAGTGCCAAAGAAAGAAATTGCTAAAGGAGAAACAATAACTCTCAACATTGAGTATAAGCTACATTTAAAGCAATATAATTCTAATAATAATGAAAAAAACAAAGAATATATCTTAGAAAATTGGTATCTAACAATGGCTGAATTAAATCAGAGTGGTTGGCAATTAGAATCTGATTATACTAATTCAAATATTGATAAATTAGGAAATTATAGTATAAAAATTATTTTACCAGTAAATTATAAGATAGATACTCAAGAAGGAATTAACAATTTAAGTAAAACAGCAAAAAATAATACAATTTATTATTTGCAGGCTTCAAATATAAATAAAATATTACTAAAAATAGTTGAAAAAAATCACAATGAAAGTAAATAAACATATTATTTACCACAAGGAAGGATTTTAAAAATCAATATAGAATTTCTATTATTGGATAGTTTAGTTAGATAAATAAAAAAAATCGAATAAAAGGAAAAGTAAGTTAATAAATATAAAGTATATGTAGACAGGCATTAAAGCACTAGAAAATTTTGGGTTGAACAATTAATCTAGTATGATATAATTTAGACAGGCTTTATTGCACTTTTATTACATATTAATAAAAACTACATAAAGTGAATTTTTATGAAACACGTAAGGAGGAACTTTTATGAATAACTCAGCTTTTAGCAGAGTTAAAGCTAAGGTGGTAAGATTTATTAATGAGGTTACTCGAGATGAAAATGGCAAGATAAAGTTTAATAAAAGAAATAAGATTATTATAGCATCTGTCATTGTCGCAGTCATTGTTGTGGTTTCTGGTTCTTTAGCGCTGAGAAATACACAAGTTATGAAAAATCTGGAGACACAATCATTAGAAGCAAATGCCTACAAAGTTTATTTTGGTGGGGTTGAAGTAGGTATAGTGCGAAATTCTCAAGAAGCAACACAGGTTCTTCAGGAAATACAAAAAGAACTAATTGAGAAAAATGACATGGATATAGCTATTGACCAAGACTTATCATTTGAAAGTGTTAATGTAGATGAAGAAGCATTAACATTAACTGAAAAATTGAAAAAAAACATTAAAAATAATATGACCTATGAGATTTATGCGAGTGCATTATATATTGATGGCAAAAGAATTGGAGCTATGGAGTCTGAAGAGCAGGCTGAGAAATTATTGGAAGAAGTTAAGGAAACCTATGTAGGAAGAGCTAGGGAAGAAGGCTCTGAAATTGAAGAAATATTAATCGTCGAGAATGTAGAGATTAAAAGGGAAAAAACTCCTATATCTTCAGTTTATGACTATCAAGAAATGTTGGATTTAGTCCAAAAAGGAACTACTGAAAAGAGAGTACATAAAGTAGCTAGAGGTGAGAGCTATTGGGGAATAGCTAATAAATACGATTTATCAGTTGATGATTTAGTATCAGCTAATCCAGATAAAGATAGCACATTAATTCATCCAGGAGATGAATTGAATTTAATAGTTCCTAAACCATATTTAACTGTTGAAACATATGAAAATCAGATATTTAGAGATAAGATAGATTTTAATAAAGAAGTTAAATATACATCATCCCTTTATAGCGATCAGAAGACAGTTCAAAAGGCAGGAGTGTATGGTGAAAAAGAAGTGTTTGCAAAAGTTATAAGGCATAATGGTGTCGAAGTTGAAAAAGAAGTTATGAAGGAAGTAGTAATATCTGACCCTAAGGTACAAGTAGAGCTTCAAGGTACAAAAGCATTACCGCCTAAAAAAGGTACAGGTATATTTATGAGGCCGACTAGAGGAACACTAACATCTAGATTTGGTGCTAGGTGGGGAAGAATGCATTATGGTGTTGATCTTGCATCTAGAATAGGTACTCCTATTAAAGCGGCTGATGGTGGAGTTGTTACTTTTGCAGGTTGGAAGGGAACCTACGGATATATGGTTGAAATAGACCATGGCGCTGGATTTACAACTAGATATGGACACTGTAGTAAAATATATGTAAAAGTAGGAGAAAAGGTATATAAAGATAAAACTATAGCAGCAGTGGGTAATACTGGAAGAAGTACAGGACCTCATGTTCATTTTGAAGTAAGAAAGCATGGAGTTCCTCAAAATCCATTGAATTATATAGGCAAACAATATAGATAAAAAAGCGGCTATAGCCGCTTTTTTTAATTTATGATTAAATAGTAACCTGATTTACTAACCTCATCTGGTAGTTTTTTTCCTATGTAATTAATAATATCTTCGCTTATACCTAAATCATTCATTATTCTTTTATTCATACGATGGTTTAAATTGACTCCTAAAAGCCTTTCATAATACATAGTGCTAATAACATCAGCAATACATACTAGTTTTAGTTCATCCGTTGTATTTTCTGATAAGAAAGGCATATGGTGGAACTCTACAATATCAGTGATGTCTCTACGAATATTCCATTTCCTACATAGCCATCCTCCAACTTCAGCATGGGTTATTCCGCCAAATATTGAGCGTTCCGCTATAACTTGGTGAATCCCTTTTTTTAATTTTTGGGTTACTTGGTCTAGACAGTTGGGAACACATGTATCTAGTAGAGCAACACCTATATCATGGATAAGTCCATAGGAGAAAAGCTTGTACTTATCAGCAGTTTTTAGATGAGAAGATAACATACTACTAGCTATTGCAGTTCCTAATACGTGTTTTAAATAGATATCCATCTTGAAGACTCTGTTTTCATTCGTCGGTGAATATGAAAAAAGCTCCATAGTAATGAAAAAAGTTAAAAGATTTTGAACTGTTTCCATTCCAAAAAAAACTATAGCATCCTTTATTGAAGTTAATTCTCGATTGGTTTTAAAATATCCTGTATTTAGATTTTTCATCATTAATTCATTCAACTTATCAATTTTGCTTATTTTTTCCACTAAAATATCAATATCAGAATCAATTGGATTATTTAAAATTTTAAAAATATCACTGATATCCTTACTAGGTTTAGGTACTAAGTCTGAGTTATCTAAAATATGTAATAATTCTTGTTTATCCAACCCATTCACCCCTTATAATTATATATTTTGTCTGTATGTAATTTAAAATAATTTGTAAAAATGAAGGTTAATATGTTTTAAAGAGCGTAAAGACTGAATCCACTCATTAAACCTAACTTATTTTTATAAGTGTGTCAAGTATATACTTGTGATAATACCCTTTATTTACCAGATTGTTTAGAATCTGAAATGCTTTGTCACAAGACATGCCTGGTCGATACACTCTATCCTCGATTAATGCTTGATATATGTCACAGATAGCTATTATCTGAGCCTCCTCAGTAAACTGTGAACCAGAAAGTCCTTCTGGATAACCAGTTCCTAAAAGGTTTTCGTGATGGTTAGGACCCCATTGAGAAATTTCTTCAAATCCTTTTATTTGTTGTAACATAAACTTTGAATAGTAGGCATGTTTCTTTATAATTAACATTTCTTCATTTGTCAATTTCCCTGGTTTTTCAAGTATATAATTAGGTATAGTTAGCTTTCCAATATCATGTAAATAACCAGATATTTTTATTTTTCTGCACTTTAAGTCATCATATCCTAATGCTTTAGCTATTTTAAAAGCTCTTTTAGAAATCATTTTTGAATGAGTAAGAGTAAACTCACTCTTTTTATCAATGATCATAGCAAAGGCTTCAGAAATTTGTTCTAGTTCATCTATATTGATTTTAACAGATTGTTTAGGTATCAAAGGCAATAATAGAGAATCTATATTGTACACACAAAGATCTAACCATAATTTATCTTTTTGTAATAGTTCTAGCAATATATCAACAAGACTATCGTTAAATTTCAAATTCTTTTCCTTTTCTAGCATGTCTCTAAAATCATTTCTATACTTAAAACTATCTTTAGTCTTATCATAATTTAATTCAACATAATCTGCTAATGATATAACTTGTGCTAGAAAAGGTATATTATCACCTTTTAGTCTTTCAACACCTAGTCCATCCCATCTCTCATGATGATACTTTATGGTGATTGCCACTTTTTTATCAACTGGTAAAGTTCTTACAATTTCATAGCCTACTTTGGTATGAATATCCTTTGCTATAGTCTCTCCTTTTATAAATTCTTCACTTCCATGTAGAAAAATTGAATGAGAAAGGCCTATATCATGAAGAATCGCAGCTTGAAAGGTTAAGTTTAGAAACTCTGGCTTGTTAAGCTTAAGGATGATTTGCATAGCGATGTATGCTACTCTCTTGGAATGCTGCAACTGATTACCTTCTGCTATATCTAGTAGGTATGAAAAGGATAACAATAGTGCATTCAAGTTAGTTTTCATTAATAATCCTCCTTTCATTAAATTTTTCAAAATTATAATGGAAAGATTCACCTAATATAATAGAGCAAAGAAAAAAACTAGGCTGTATGATTATAAAATACAATGCATATATAACTAATTCTCTAAATATATCTTAAAACCTCTATACTATGACAAGAAAAGATATTATATAAGAATGCAAAGCATAGGATCAACATAAAAATATTTTATATAAGTGATATAAATAAAAATAGTTTTTTACCTAAGGCACTGTTGAGTTGGAAATATAGAATTATCTTATTTGTTATATTTCAAGAAATGGGGTATTAGAGGGAATTTGTTGGTGTATAATAAGGAATTAGCGGCCAAAGTGGCCGCTTTTTTAGTTTGGGACTAGAATCTTTCGGTTAAAAGGAGTATAACTAGTATGATGATTATAAAGCTTTCCCCAAATACATTTGTAGTTGTAGGATGTTGTTGTGGTGAAGCCTCTTTTATTTGGGAATTGAAAAGTTTATCAAGGGAGATGATACCAGATCCTTGATTATTGTAATTATCATTTAGACTTAAGCAGTTATCCATTAAATTAGATTTTATCATCGCTGGAGTTAAATTATTTCGTTTACTATGAAGTAATGCAATTGTTCCAGCGACAAAAGGAGTAGCCATTGATGTTCCACTTTGTGAAACGTAGTCATCTAGCTTGCTATTAGATAATGACATTATATCAACACCTGGAGCCACAAGGTCAGGTTTTTTATAACCCGATTTAGTAGGTCCTCTACTAGAGAAAGGTGCAATTGCGTCATCATCTAATTCTGGAGTTTTATTATCATCTACAGCGCCTACAGTTATTACCTTAGGACTATTTCCTGGAGAAAGAATGGTTTTTTTTGAAGGCCCACTATTTCCAGCTGCTACTACCACAGTTATCCCTGCTTTAGCAGCTTCATCACAAGCTCTAACAAGAGGATCTGAGGATATGGGGTCAGTAACAGGTGTACCTAAGGATAAGTTAAGTACCTTAGTATTATACACATCTTTCGTTTCTATAACCCATTGGATGGCACTAACTATACTATATAAAATGCAATGCTAGGCATTTAACATTCAGTGTCTAGATTTTATGGGGAGAAGCTAGTCATTACTTGCTCATAAAGAAATGTATAGCTTTGTATCTGATACTAGAATCTTCTTTTGGTTTAGAAGAGAGAATGCATATATATATAATTACCAGAGAGTTATTATGATTATACTATACCATAAAAGTAATAGCATATTATTACTGATTTTATGCATTGATATCAAGAACTTGTATAAGTTATCTATTGAACTAAAGAAGTTAGTATGTTAACCTTTAAAAAGTAGAGTGTCCTGATCCTTATATTACAAACTCAGGTCTTCCCTAGTTTAAAATAATTAGTAGATAAACATAATCAAAGTGACATAGTTAAAGTAGGGAATCAACGATTAGAAAGATTTTATAGAAACTAATTTTAATTACTGAAAAAGTACTATGTGGTGTGAGGACTATGAAAATGGGTAACAAATAAATTAAATAGCATACTATAGGGGGTATTCTATTGAAAAATAACACAAAAAAAGTGAAAAGATCAATTGAAAAATCTTCAAGTCAGGTTAGTTGGATGAAAAGTATAAGAGCTAAGCTTATAATTTCTATGACTATTGCCATATTATTAAATGCTCCAATAGTAAATCTAATTAATAGTGGGATAAGCAAAGTTATAACAATCAATGAATCTTTTGGAGTATATGTAACATCAATATTAAATGTACTCGTAATATTTTTCATAACACTTTTTATAACTAATATTTTCATTATTAATCCAATAAATAAAATTATTAGCGCTATGAATGAAGCATCTAAGGGAAACTTAAAAGTAAAAGCTGAAATAAAAAGCAATGATGAGATTAAAGTATTAGCTAACAACTTTAATAAAATGGTTTTTAATATTAGTAAATTAGTTGAAGATACTACAATAATGGCTGATAGAACTGAAAAAACTTCAGGGTCTGTAACTAAATCCATTGAAAGAATCAGCAATTCAACTGAACAAATATCCGATATGATAGGAGAAATTGCAGATGGAGCTATTCGTCAAGCTAAAGACAGCGAAGATACATTAAATTCAACTGTTGGACTATCTAATAGTATAGAAAATATGTCAGAAAAAGTTAGCTCTACGGTTTATAATGCGAATGAAATGATGGATAAAAATGATATTGGATTAGAATCTTTAGACCATCTTGAAAGTAATTTTAACAAGTATATGGAAACAGCATCAAATATAGTATCAAGTATTGATGACTTATCTGTAAAATCAAACTCAATAGAATCAATTATTACTACGATAGATGAAATATCTGAGCAAACTAATCTTTTAGCACTAAACGCAGCCATTGAGGCTGCTAGGGCAGGCGAGGAAGGAAAAGGATTTGCAGTTGTAGCAGAAGAGGTTAGACAATTAGCAGAGCGTTCTTCTCTATCAACAAGCGAGATACAAGAGATCATTCAAAACATAACCAATGATATAGGTAATACTAATAAGATGACAAGAGAATCTATGAATCTAGTTAATAATGTAAAGGATTCATTAGTGAACTTAAAGAAGGTTTTTGATAATATCAGTACTAATACAAATGAAGTAGTGAAGAAAATACAGTCTTTGAATGGTGACATAAAAAATATAGTTGAAGTGAAAGAAACTGTTGTTAAATCTATTGAGAGTATAACAACGGTAAGTCAACAATCTTCTGCTACAACTGAACAAATAAAATCTACTTCAGAAGAAGAGGTTAATAGTTTACAAAAAGTATTAGAAAATATGGAAGACCTAGACAATATGGTCAATCAACTAAATAAATCAATTAATACTTTTAGAATATAATAATTACCAGTATTATTATAAAGATAAAGTATAAAAATTTTGAAAAAAGTAAAAGTCCTTTATTTTGAATGAGCATTTATATAAGAGATAAATCTGAGTATATTTAAGCTATAAGATTTCTTTTAGTTAATTTAAAAGAAGCTGTATCAGATAAGAATCAAAATACACCTCATGAAAATATAGTTCGGAATTTTACTCAGGATTCTCTTATATAAAACTAGAAAACTTAGGTTATAAGATTTGATTAATCAATACTTATCTTTGTAGATGAAGCTGACCTTAAGTTGACAATTATATTAATTTTAAATTCAGTGTTCGCATATTCTTCTTCCCAATTAATTTTATCCCAGTATTTCATGTGATTTGCTCTAACATATTTACCAATTCCAAATATATCTGAATTGTAATCTTTAGACTTTTTGATTAAAGATTCTAAATCTTTCAAGAGCTGTCTTTCTAGCTGTTTTTCAACCATTCTATATAAATCTTGGATATCTTGATTTCGCTTTATGTTTGAATACTCAGATATTCTAGCATTGAGCTTAATAGTTAAGAAGGCTTTAATATGAGAATCCTCGAGACTCACTTTGATCTTACTTGATTTATTGCTTGTTCTAATTGTAATATAAGTCTTTTCATCATTATTAACATCACCTCCAGGCACAGTGTAATATTCAGAAGTAAAGTCAGGTGAAATTAGTAAAGACAAAGCTCTAGTCTCTTCACCGTTTAATTCGCCTATAAAATTGTCATCATGAAAAACGCCCATTCCATTTACTTCTATAATATTATTATTTACCTTTGCTAATGGAAGAATAGGTGCATATCCAATTCCACGATATTTAAATATAAACTCATCTAAAGTAACGGGAATAAAGTTATTGGTTTTATTAATATCGAACATATTTGCTAGGTCAGGAATAGGAGCTACGTCTAAGGGATTGACTGATCCTATTATATCCTTTGCTTCTTTGTCTGAAATCAATAAATATAATTTTCTCTGTACATGTGGATTTCTTGAAAAATTATCGATTACCCTTTCAATATCAGATTTAGCTATATCTCTACTAATTATTACAACTTGAAGATGCCCTAAGAAAATTTCTTTCTTTAGTTCATTACCCATTTTTTGTAATGCATTTAGTATAGTATTACCTCTACGTGATATGACTCTACCCTCAGTAGTAAATGTACTAGAAGTTTGAAGTCCAGTTATCGGAACAGGTATTCTAGTTGTAACTACAAATTCACCATCTTCGTTTTTGTCAATGCCTAAACCTGTAATTATATAATAATTATCAATTTGCTTAAAATCCCAACAACCTGTGAAAATAAAAACTATAATAAGTATATAGGATAGAAAAATCAATTTTTTCATTTATTAGCACCTCTTAACTTTATTATAATTAATAATAATAGAGTGATAGAAGTTGATAGAATAATACCTGTATTTCCAGCTAAATTTAATAACTTAATTGTATCTTCATTATTTTGTGGGTACTGAGCCAATAAGTAAGTTATGACAAGATAAAAAGGTAATACTAAACGAGATAATCTCTTCGGTAAAATCTTTGTTAATAGGTAAAAACCACAATAATAGTATATAGAAATCGTGGTGAAAGCAGCAGTTAACCAGAGAGTTAAAAAAAATAATTCGACGCGTTCAAAAATAAAGAAGCGAATTTCAATAGTCTTAAACAAACTAATTACAGGGAAAACAAGTACTTTCACTTGGTCAATTCCAAAATAACCAATCGTAAATTCAACAAGTAATACATAAAGTAAACCAATGAAAATGATACTCTTGTAAATAGTAGGTTTAATATTAATTTTATCGCTTATAAATTTATTGAATATAAATAATGTTTCAATTCCTAATAAAGATAGTAATGACGCTTTAGTACTCCTAAAGAGATGTGAAAGATTAGTATGAAAGAAAGGACGTAAATTATACTCTTTTAGACTAGGAAAAGTAAAAAAAAGTACTAAAACTACTGATAAAACATTGAATATTAAAAAGACAGTACAAAATCTTCCTAAAGTTTCAATTTTTTTAAAACATATATAAGATGCAATTGTTAAGAGAGTTAATATAATTACCTTCATTGGAGTAAGGGGTAGCATCCAAATATTTACTACATCTGTTGTAAATCGAACCGTTGAAGAAGACACAAGAATAAAGTAAGAAATAAAAAGCAAACATACTATTATAGAAATGTACTTACCTAATACGTTTTTTGAAATTTCGTATATGTCACTATTAGGAAAATGATTTAGTAACTTCAATATAAAATACGATATTATAAGGATTAGAATTAAACCTAATAGCATTGGTAACCATGAAGTTGTGCTAGTTTCTTTAGCTAATACTCTAGGAAGTGTAATAAGTCCTATTCCAGTAGTAACTGTTATTAATATAGCTCTAATTTGAAAAATATTTATTCTTTTAACATTCATTTTCTCACCTTTTTCTCATTTTTAGTTCTATAGTAGCTATGTCTTTTAAAATCTAATATGAATGGTTGTCTAAATAGACTTTTCAAACTATTTTTTATACCTTCTTCGCTGAATGGAGCAAAATAAGGAACTCCAAATGATGTGAGGGAACAGCAATGTATAACTAGTAAAGTTACAGAAGCACCTAGTCCATATAGACCAAATATGCCAGCGCTTACAATAAAAAGAAATTTAATAATTCTAAGAGAAATTACTAAATCTACTGACGTAACAGTAAAAGAACCTATTGCAGACAAAGCCACTATGATTGTTAAAAAAGGACTAATTAAACCAGCATTGACAGCTGTTTGACCTACCACTAACCCTCCTACTATACTTATAGCAGGGCCTATAGGACTTGGTATTCGTAATCCAGCTTCTCTTAAAATTTCTAGTGTAATCTCCATAATTAATGCTTCAATTATTAATGGAAATGGGACAACGTATCGGACTTGTGAAAATGGGATAGCTAGTTTAGTTGGTAGCATATCTACATTTACTGAAGTAAGAGCAATATACATAGGAGTAGAAAAAACAGCAAGGAAAGCTCCTATATATCTAATAATTCTTGAAGCAATTGCACTATAAAATCTTTCATAAAAGTCATCTTGTACATGTAAAAAATCTATAAACACAGTAGGTAGTGTTATAGCAGTTGGACTATTATCAGATAAAAGTATCAACTTCCCTTGTAATAGACTTGATGCAGCACGATCAGGTTTTTCTGTAGGATACATTAAAGGAAAAACTGTAATAGGATTATCACTAACTAAATGAGCCAGAAAGGTTCCATCTTGAATTTCATCATAGTCAATTTGAGAAAGTCTTTCCTTAGCTTCATTAACAATTTTAGGATTTGCTATATCTCTAATATATAAAATAGCAGTATTTGTATTAGTTCTAGAACCAACAATTAAATTATCAACCTGAAGTGTTGTGCTTTTTATTCTTTTTCTAATGAGAGCAATATTAGTATTAATGTCTTCTATAAAAGCATCTCTAGGTCCCCTTAAATTCTTTTCTAGGTCTGAATCTGCAATATTTCTTGTATTAGATTCAATAAAGTTTAGTGCGTATGCAATCTTATAACCTTCAACCAAAACAACTACTAGTCCGTTAAGAATGAATTTTACTAACTCTTCATAATTATTGCTTCTTTCTATAGAAGTTGAAGCTAGATATTGTTGTGAAAATAAAGCTTCGATAGAGCTTTCTATATTAGTTTTAATAGACAAATACTCAGCTATGAATTCATTTAAAGATGTTTCGTGAACAAGCCCATTAATATATAATAAAGTGATTTTATTACTAGAGTTACTAATTTCTCTAAATTTAAAATCTTGACTGTTACCAAAAATCTCTTTTATTTTATGTACATTTTTAGACATGGACGAATCTATTGTTTCTTTAATTGAATAATTTTGAGACTTAGTGTTACTTTCATATGGGAAGTCATGCTTCTTATTCGTTAAACTAAACAAATGCTTCAATTTATTTAGCATAAAAACAACTCCTTGTAGATTTGTCATACTATTATTAGGTTATTTTTAGCTAAATAATAATTTTTATTACTTTAAAAAGAAAAAGATAGCATAATTTATATTTTACTATCCATATACTATGATATTTGATTAACTGCTATAAGAGCATCAAGTAAATTTTTATTATAATATCCCTTCTTTACTAACCTATTTAAGATTTGTAATGCTTTTTCATTAGTCATACCTTGCCTATATACTCTATCCTCAACTAGTGCCTGATAAATATCACAAATAGCTATTATTTGAGCTTCTTCTGTAAACTGGTTGCCCGAAAGACCTTCTGGATATCCAGTTCCTAATAGATTTTCATGGTGATTAGGTCCCCACTCAGAAATTTCTTCAAATCCTTTTATCTGTTGGAGTATAAACTTTGAGTAATATGGGTGTTTTTTTATGACTAACATTTCTTCGGTAGTTAATTTTCCAGGTTTATCAAGTATAGTATTTGGTACAGTCAATTTACCAATATCATGTAGATAGCCAGATATTCTCATCTTCTTACACTTTAACTCGCTATAGCCTAATGATTTTGCAACTTTAAAAGCTCTTTGAGATATCATTTTTGAATGTTCAAAAGTAAACTCACTTTTTCTATCAATAATCATAGCAAATGCCTCAGAGATTTGCTCTAGATCGTCTATACCAATTTCAACAGATTGGCTAGGTATTAAAGGTAATAATAAAGAATCAATATTGTACACACAAAGGTCTAGCCATAGTTTTTCTTTCTGTAATATTTCTAATAATTCATCAACAAGATTATCATTAAATTTAAATCCTTTTTCATTTTCTAATTTAATTCTAAATTTATTTCTATATTTAAAACTATCCTTAGTTTTATCATAGTTTAATTCAACGTAATCTGCTAATGCTATAACTTGTGCTAATAAAGGAATATCACTTCCTTTAAGCCCTTCAACTCCTAGTCCATCCCATCTTTCATGATGAAATCTTATAGTTTTAGCAACTTCATATTGTATCGGTAATGTTTTCGCAATATCATACCCAACTTTCGTATGAATGCTAGTAGATTTAGTTTCGCCTTTAAGAAACTCTTGCCTTCCATATAGGAATATAGAGTGTGTAAGTCCAATATCATGGAGGATTGATGATTGAAAGGCTAAGTTTAGGAGCGATTCTTTCTGCAGTTTAATAATAATTTTCATGGCGATATATGCTACTCTTTTTGAATGTTGTAAATGGTTGCCTTCGGCCATGTCAAGTAAAAGTGAAAAAGATAATAAAAACTCATTTAAATTAGTTTGCATTTTTACATTCCTCCTTAGCTTAATTAGTGCAAGATTAATATAAAGGGACCACAGATGAAAATTGAAATACAATGAAATCATTTTGTGAATCAATAAAGAAGTGTATTTATTCATTTCTCCACAAAATTCTTAAGTCCTCTAGTATAGTAAAATTAACTTCTAAAGTTTAGTTACTTGTAATAAATCCATATATCTCTGTAAGTTTACTTCATGCTGTAACTAAATCTGTTTAAAAATCCAGAGTAATTACAAAGAGCATTTTAGAGTAATATCAAGAAAATCTAGGAGAATAACAGATTTATATTTAAATTTGAGAGTATACTTAATAATATGTAAATATATTATGGTTGTAAATTGTTATATATGGGTATATAATAACTAATAATTTCATTAAGAAAAATAATTAAATCGCTTAATTCTAATAGAAGCGGGGGACCCATTTTTTTGGGGCGAATTCCGAAAGGATAGGATAACTCTTTCAATCCGAGCCCGACAGCTAACCTCGTAGGCGTTGAAGGAGAGAATCATGGTATGCTTTGCATTTGATTATTCTTTTTTTGGAATAATAGGACCATAGTTCTCTATGGTTCTTTTTGTGTTTTTGTATAACTGAAAGAGGGTGATGATTTGAAAAAAAGTATTAAATTTAAAATGTTAGGTATATTTATTTTAATTTTTTTAGTTCTAATATTAAATAGCATGTGGGCCATATTCAATTTTACTGGATTAAGCAACTCAATAGAATCAATTATGGAATCAAACTATAGGAGTGTTGTTGCAGCCCAAAATATGATAGTAGCATTAGAGCGTCAAGACAGTGCTGAGTTGTCATATATGTTTGCTAGTAACCAGTCGGCAGCAGATAATTTCCTCGAGAATCAAAAAACATTTTTTAAGTGGTTATCTAGAGCAGAGGATAATATAACTGAGTCTGGAGAAACTGAAATATTAGAAAATATTAACCAATTATACACTCAATATATACAAGAGTTCTACAAATTGACAGAAATTGAGAAGCAACAAGGAACTGCAGAAGCAAGAGATTATTACTATAACAACATACTGCCTTTATTCGAAGATAACAAAGGAGAATGTAGAAAGCTATTAAATCTTAATCAAAATACCATGTTAAATAGAAGAGATAAGGCACAACAAACTGCAAAAAAGGCATCTTTCTCAACATCAGTGGTATCATTACTTACAATAACTATTGGGTTAATATTAGCTATTTACTTAACGAGAAAAATAGTAAGACCTATTGAGAATCTTATTGATAAGATTAAAAATATTTCTGAAGGTGATTATAGTCAGCAGTTAGACATTACAGGAGCTGATGAGATAGGTGAACTGGCTAGAGAATTTAACACAATGACTGAAAAGCTAAAGTCTTATGAATTACTTAATATTAGAAAGCTTAAGAAAGAAAAACAAAAAGCTGAGGCTATTGTTGAGAGTATTAGTGATGGGATTATAGTAACTGATGAGAATAATAATATAATTCTAGTAAACAGAGCAGCAGAAAAAGCTTTGGATATTAAAGAGAAAGAAGTTTTATATAAGCACTTCCTTGAAGTAATAAAGCAGGATGATATATTTAATACCATTAATAAAGTAAAAAATGCAAAAGAAATAAGTGAATATAAAAAATACAAAGATATATCTATTTCACTTGATGAGGTAACTAAACATTATAGAATTAATGTTAAACCTATGTCTGATAAAGAAGGAGATAATGTTGGTGTTGTTACATTAATGCAAGATATAACCAAGCTAAGAGAAGTAGACCAGATGAAATCAGATTTTGTATCCACAGTATCCCATGAATTTAGGACCCCTTTAACCTCCATTAGTATGTCAGTAGAATTATTACTCGATAAGACACCTGGTGATATTAATGATGACCAACAGCAATTATTAGAGGCAATCAGGGAAGATGGAGAGAGACTAAAGAATCTGGTAAGTGACTTATTAGACCTATCAAGATTAGAATCGGGAAAGGTTCAAATGGATATTGGTTCTTATAGCATAAAGGAAATAGTTGATTATGCTGTTAAGCCATTCTTAAAACAGGCGAAGGATAAAAATACATCTATTGAAGTTAATGTTAAAGAAACCTTATCTAGAGCAAAGGCTGATTTTAATAAAGTTTCTTGGGTAGTGACTAATTTAGTTAGTAATGCGCTTAGATATACTCCAACTGATGGGACAGGTAAAATTGAAATTATAGCTAAAGAAACGGCAAATAAAATTTTAGTTTCTGTAACTGATAATGGTAGAGGTATCCCAGAAGATGACCAGAGTAAAATTTTCGATAAGTTTATCCAGGCTAAGGATGAGAATGGAGAAACGTCTGGTGGAACTGGATTAGGTCTAGCAATAAGTAAAGAAATTATAAATGCCCATGGAGGCGATATATGGGTTAAAAGTAAAATTGGGGAAGGAACAACGTTCTACTTTACTCTTTACACTGGTAATAAATAAGAGGGGGTTTACATGAGAAAAATACTTGTAGTAGAAGATGAAAAAAATATAATTTTACCTTTAAAGATGTTTTTACAAAAATCAGGATATGATGTTAGAATTGCCCGCAATGGTGTTGATGCAATTAATGAAGCACAAGAATTTATCCCTGATTTAATACTACTAGATATATTGTTGCCAAAAATGAATGGATATTTAGTGTGTCAATCATTAAAGGAAGAGCAAAAGACTAAACATATACCAGTTATTTTCATGAGTGCTAAGACTCAACAAGAGGATATTAAAAAGGCTCTTAGTGTTGGTGGAGAAGAGTACATTGTTAAGCCATTTACCAACGAGGAATTAAAGAAGATATTAAATAAATATTTGAAGGAGGATGAATAAAATGAGTAAAAAAATATTAGTTGTCGATGATGAAAAGAACATTAGGATGACCTTGAGTCAATGTTTAAAAGGTGAAAACTATGATGTTGAGCTAGCAGTCAATGGAGAAGAAGGACTAAATAAACTAGAAGGTAATGATTTTGATTTAGTACTTTTAGATATAAAAATGCCTGGACTAACAGGGATGGAAGTGTTAAAAAAATTAAGAGATAAAGGGAATAATATCAATGTAATCATGATGACCGCTTATGGAACCATAGAAAAAGCTGTTGAGGCAATGAAATTAGGGGCAATTGATTTCCTTAGCAAACCCTTTACTCCTGAAGAAATACGAAAGCTAGTAAATGATGTATTGGGCAGAGAGGCTTTAAATGAAGATGAATTAGAATCATTTAAAGATATTGTTGAATTCGCTAAGAAATGTATATTAACTAGAGATTATGAAAAAGCTGAAGAATACTTAAAGAAGTCTATTGCAGAAGACGCATCATCACCAATACCCCATAATCTCCTTGGAGTACTAGCAGAATATAAAGGGGATGTTCAAAGAGCTCAAAAACATTATAGAGCAGCCCTAGCCTTAGACCCAACCTATAAGACTGCTGATAAAAATTTAGAAAGGACTATACAAATGAGGTATACTACTAAGGGTATAAGCTTAGGAGGAAGCTTCGATGAAGAAGAATAAGGATGAATATATAATTATTGTTGGATGTGGAAGGCTAGGTGCAAATCTCGCTAGCCTTCTCTCTAAGGCAAGAAAAAGCATAGTAGTAATAGATAATGATAGGGATGCCTTTAATAGACTATCCGATGAATTTAGTGGATTCACAATTGAAGCTGATGCCACTGAAGAGGCAGCATTACTTGAAGCTAAAATTGAAAGGGCAGATGTTGTAGTAGCAACTACAAATGATGACAACACTAATATAATGATAGCTCAAATAGCTAAATCTATCTATAACGTTGATAAAGTGGTTGCTAGGTTATTTGAACCATCAAGGCAAAAAGTTTATGAGGAACTAGATATTGAGACCATATGTCCTACTGAATTATCGGCAATTGCCTTTAGAAATATTATTTTAGAAGGACAAGGGGAGGGCTAATATGAATATCATTATTGTAGGAGGAGGAAAAGAAGTTCACTTCTTAACGAGATCTTTTATCTCTAAAGGATACAATGTAACAATAATCAATAATAAAAAAGAACACTGTGAAAAGTTAGCACGAATGCATGAAAAAGCTTCAATAGTATATGGAGATGGAACAAAACCATATGTTTTAGAAGATGCAGGAGCTGCATATTCTAACATAGTGATAGCACTTACACCAAAAGACCCAGATAATCTTGTAATATGTCAATTATCTGAGAAAATATTTAAGATAAGAAAAACCTTTGCTGTAGTTAACGACCCTAAGAATATTGATGTTTTTAATCGTCTTGGTGTTGGAACAGTGATAAGTACATCAGATATCATATCGTCGTTAATTGAACAGAAGATATCTGTAGATGAAATAACCAATCTTATTCCAATTGAAGAAGGAAAAGTTGCAATTATGGAAGTTGAAATTAATAAAGACCATGATATATTAGGAAAGCAATTAGTTAATTCTAATCTACCAAAGGAAGCAATTGTTGGATGCATTATAAGAAATGGGAATGCAGTTATACCTAGAGGTGACACTGTCATATTAAACAAAGATAAACTTATAATATTATCTCTACCCAAGGTACAATCAGATGTATTGACGGCTATAAGGGGAAGGATTGATTAAGATGATCTATTTAGAACAATTAAGAGAACGCTATCAGCTGATAGTTGGATATGTTGGAATAATTTTGATAGGAGTAGGTATTGCACTGCTTTTGCCATTATTAATATTACCAGTGTATCAATCGGAAGTAAATCAAATATTTTATTTTTTAATTCCTTCAATATTAGCTATTATGAGCGGTTTGTTAATGAGACGGAGCAAGAAATATGCAAATGAAGAAACTTTAACCCTTCACGAAGGTGGAGTTATAGTTGTACTGTCTTGGCTATTGACTGTTGTAATTTCAGGACTTCCTTTTATATTATCAGGTCAGCTTAATTTTACTCAGGCTATGTTTGAGGCTGTGAGTGGGTGGACAACTACTGGACTGTCAGTTGTAGATGTAACTAAGACTCCAAATACTTTTCTGCTATGGAGAAGTATAATGCAGCTTTTTGGTGGGGCTGGTCTAGCAGTGGTAATGTTATCAGCAATCATTGGACCCCATGGATTGGGATTGTATAATGCAGAAGGTAGATCAGATAAGCTATTGCCCCATGTTGCTAAGTCCACAAAACTAATAATGATGATATATATGAGTTATGTTACTACTGGAGTTATTTTATATATTTTAGCTGGAATGCCTTGGTTTGACTCAATTAACCACTCCATAGCTGCATTATCTACTGGAGGCTTCTCAACTGTAACTGGTAGTATTGGAGAGTATGATAGCTTAGCAATTGAACTAATTACGATAGTATTAATGTTTTTAGGAACAATAAATTTTGCTGCACACTTTATACTACTGAAGGGACAAGTGAAGAATTTCTTCAAGGTTGGAGAGATAAGATTTATGTTCTTACTCTTAACTTTAGCAATACCTATAATTATATTTGTTAGTATGATTCCTCTTTATGAATCTATATCTAAAAGTATAAGAGTAGGATTGTTTGAAACGATTTCTGCCTTATCAACAACAGGATTCTCTACTGTGGGATATGGTGATTGGAATAGCTTTGGAGTATTCATTCTAATAATTTTTATGATTATAGGCGGTGGAGCAGGTTCTACAGCAGGTGGTATGAAGCAGTACAGAGTTTATATTATGATTAAATCATTAATATGGAACATAAAAAGCTACTTTCTACCCCAGAGGTCTGTTAGACAGGAATATGTAAATCGACCTGAAGGCAAATATTATGTTTCAAAAGACCATGTGTTTGAAATTGGGACGTTCACGACCATTTATTTTATAGTTTACGCCATAGGAGTTCTGATATTACTGGCTCATGGATATAACCTGCAAGATTCAATGTTTGAATTTGCATCAAGCTTAGGTACAGTTGGTTTATCAGTTGGAATAACGTCACCTAGTGCTCCAGTTATGGTGCTATGGACTGAAATTGTAGGTATGATGCTAGGAAGGCTTGAGTTTTTTGTAATATTCTTTGCAGGTATTAAAATATTTAAGGATCTAAGATTAATTTCTAAGAATAGAGCTTAGAGTAGTTAATAGTTAAGGGGGATTTTATGAGTAGGTTGAGAGAATTTGAGATAAAAAGAGGGAATATTTTATATAGAAGAAAAATAGAATTCAAATCATCTCTTCAAGAGTTTATATGGAAACTTAAGATGAAGATAAAGGGGTATACAATAAAGGAAATGAAATAACGTTTTGAGTTGATGTGAAGAAAGGACCTAACAATTAGATCCTTTCTTTTTGATTAAATATATCAGGATAAAATTTTAAATTTAAGTGAACTTTTAGTTATATATAAGATAAATACATTCAGCTTATTCTCCAAATACCTTAATCTCTAAATTTTCTCCATCCCAAAGTATTTGATCAACTATCATATTAAGCATTTTCTTTTTTTCATTATGTTCAAGTTCATCAGCATCTTCAGCAAAAGAAGTGAGTAAATGTTGTATCATATCAATATTTTTCTGCTGATATAAAGAGTTCTCCTTTTTTTCATCTGCGTTATTTATTATTTTCTTAAGGGACTTAATATCTTTATCAAGCTCTTCAATCTTTTTTATAATATATTTACTCGCAGTAGAGGCCTCGTTTTCACCTAGCTGTATAGTTAAATTACTGATAATTTTCTCTTTTTCATTTAATTGAGATATTAGTTCTTTAGTATTATCTTCATGAAGTTTTGTCTGGGATCTCGCATAGTCTCTATCCTGGTTCAGAGTATTGAAATATTCACCAGTATCCTTAGCAAGGCTTTTTATATGATTCACCACTAATTCGTCAAGTTGTTCTCCTTTTAAATTAGGAACCGAACATTTAGTACCCTTAGATTTCTCTTTTAACCTACATTTATAATAGTGAGGTCTTGTGCCATCACTTCTCTTAGTACCATAAAGAATACGAAATCTACTACCACAATTTTTGCATTTTAAGAGGGTATTTATTAATCCAACTTTACTAGTTCCTTCTCTAGGGGCCTGGAACTTATTTTGATTAAGCATTTCTTGTATTTTAATGAAATCAAATGAATCAATAATTCCTTTATGATTTCCCACTGCTACAATCCACTCAGATTTATCCCTTAGCTTATGACTCTTACCCTTTCGTTCAATGTTTTTATTATATGTCATTAGACCATGTTTACCATCGAATTCAGATTTATTTGAGGCTATGTCCATATTATGCCTTTTGCAATACTCATACATCATATCATCAGCCTTAACATATACCATATTTGTTAAAATGCCCTTAGCTGCAGTTATATCAAAAAACTTATTATTAACAGTGGTTATGTTATTCATAGTTGACCAGACTTCTATCTGATTCAAACTACCAAATTCTAAATATTTTCTAAAGACTTTTTTAACAATTTCTATTTCTTTAGGAACTTGTTTAAGCTTATACATAGTTTTTTTATTCATATTTGAATCGAAGTATGTAATTGGTTCGCTCTCATATCCTGTTGGTGTCTTACCCCCTAGCCATCTGCCTGATCTGGCTAAGCTAAGCATATTATCTCTAATACGTTCTGCAATAGTTTCTCTTTCCAGCTGAGCAAATACACTAGCAATGTAAAGCATCGCTCTTCCCATAGGGGTAGAAGTATCAAACTGCTCCTTCAGAGAGACAAAAGAGATATCATTTCTTTCTAGGGTTTCTATGGTGTCTGAGAAGTCTGATATGTTACGGCTAATCCTATCGAGTCTATAACATATTAAAACGTCAAATTTCCCGCTTTTAGCTGCTTTTAACATGCGTTGGTACTCAGGACGATCTGAATTGCTCCCTGAAAAGCCTTCATCTTCATATATGATAAAACTATCTACAGAGAAATGATTATTAGCATACTCCTTACACATATCTATTTGATTACGAGTTGATTCACCTTTACCTGTGAATCGAGATTTTCTAGAGTAAATTGCAATTTTCAAATTAATCACCTCAAGGATATTATATCAAAACAATTAGTATAAGTAACTAGAACTATTAGAGAGATTACCTCTTTTAACTTTTGAGAACACAGGTTATTCTCAAGCCAATAACTGAGAAGCAATTATAGAAAATTATATAGAAAACAATGAAGTCCTAATATCCTGCTGCAAGATGCACAAATATACATAAATATGGAAATTATGATATAATATAGGGAAGTGCATTGGATAAAAAAGATATTACTGACTGTGTTCGTGAACATAATGTATTTTTATATTTCGGCGACATAGTGATGGTAAGAAGATGCTAGTCAAAAAAATTATAGAGTGGGTGATGACTCTGAATTATGATTGGATTGTACATAAAGCTAGAAAAGAGTTAAATGAATTTCGAAAAGGAAGCTATATTATAACGGAAGAATTTATAAGAAATATTACTTCTATTTATACAAGCTATATGACAAAATTAATTAATATTCCTATAAGTGGAAATAGCTATTATGACCTTAAAAAGAAATATAATATTTGTAATTGTATAACAAAAAAAGATTTTGTTAAAAAACTTATTAGTATCAATCCATATTACTCCATGGTCTTAGTAACAAATTTTTATGAAGAAAAATTAGATAGAATAAAGATTTTAAATTATGAACTATTGTTTAATGAATATAAAGAAGTACTAATTACCGGAAAACTATCTATGTCTAACTTGCAATATATATCTCACTTTAAAGTACTAAATGTTTTAGATGAAAATAAAAAGAGTATTGATATTACTCACTCAACCTTTGATTTTAATATTAATAAAAAGGAACTTAATTTCAAATTGAAGTGCCATAATAAGTGTAAAAATAAGTTGATTAATCATAATCCGATTACTTTAGAAGTTGAGGTTTTTGGACTTAAGAAAGATAGCTTAACAAATATACTTGACTATGTCCATACAGCAATATACCATATGGAACAAGGAAATATTAAGTATGCTTTTTATGCTTTATATTCATCTTTTGATAATTTAGTCAAAATACTATATGATGGATATTTCGAGTTTCTAATTGATAATTATGAAAAGATTAAAAACTCTGCTGATAAAATTGGGAAGGATTTGCTTGACTTTAGTGAAGGAATGTATTGTGATGATTTTTGTTCATTTAAAGATAATTGTGAATATAAAGATGGGAGTAGTCAAGATAAAAAACAAGAACATTGTTACTATGTTCAGTTTATTGAAGATGAGCATAATAAGTTAATAAATCAAGAAATAATTAATTACAAAAAAGTTATTGATGATTATTTAAAAAAGGAAATTAGAGAATTCAGTAATAAACAGAGAAATTTGCAAACAAAATACAAGTTAGTGTTTGATAGAATTAATACTAATAGAAGTTATGATGAACTTGTTTTAAAATTAGATTACCTTTATAATTTTACTGATATTAGAAATAAAATCGCACATGGTGTTAGTGTTGAATTGAAAACACTTGATTTAGAAAATATGTTATATAATCTCTTAACTGTTATATTTGCATTTGCTCGTAGTTTTTCATCTGAAGAAGATATGTGGGAGTTTTTGTTTTCAGGATAGTGCTAAAATTTCTTCGTCTAACATTGGCTTGATTGAGATTGAGAAGAGCACTCAATGTTGCAAATCCTTAGACGTTATAAGACATGGCGATATAGATTAATATGTGTACATAGAAATAAAATAAATTAATTAATATCTGATAACCTTTAAAAATACATACTAAATCATAAAGATCATATAGAAACAGTCATGTGGTTGGAACGTAGAGTATAATAGATTTTTCAGGTTACCTGCTACTAGAGATGGAGAGATTGCTACTAATAAATATATAAAAAGTAGAATTTATACACAGAAAAGTGCTAATAAATCCGTATGTAAGTTTAATGAAATTCTAGTTTTAATTATCTATGTAATATGAGGATTTTGATAAAGAAATTGTAGGAAAGTGAAAGAGGGATGCTATGGATATTGATTTAATTAAGCATAAAGTTCAAACATTGATAAAAGTAAATCATAATGAAGTGACTAATAAATCAAAATATAATAAAATTTCAGGGATTTATATGATTTATATTGATGATTTTACAGATAAACATATTGTGCCAATTTATATTGGTCAAACAAGTGATATCCAGAGAAGGTATAAAGATCATTTAAAAGAGTTAATGGCATTAAATCGTTTAACAAAAAAATTCTATACAGCATATTTAGAAGATTTATTTTATGAAGGCAGATATAAAAGTTGTAAGGTATTTAAATATATGGTGGAACACAACTGTTCCCTAAACGATTTTCACATGATAATGTTAGAAGAATGTGATAAAAATTCTTTGCTAGACAAAGAGACTGAGCACATATCAGAGTTTAAAACTGAATTTGTTGGTTTTAATCAACTATCATCAGTCACGAGTTTATTGTCAAAGGATTATGAAAAAATGACTAATGAAGATAAGAATAATTTATCAGTTGCTGAGTTGAAGGAGATAAAAAAGTATATTAAGGATGGATATTGTAAGTTCAATTATTTTTACTGTTATGGTTTAATTAGCAAAAAAGTCAGAGATATAAGAATTGAAGAGTTAAGAAAAGATATCTATTATAGTTTTCATGGAGCAGATGAAAATAAAAAATATGATGTGGAGTATAACAATGTTCTTAATAATCCAGACTTGTACTGGGATAAAAGATTAGCAGAGAGGAAAAGTGCTGTTATTAAATATTTAACCCCTTATGAAGATTATGTTGATTTTCCTTTAAGAAACTTGAGTTGTGATATACATTTTCCAAGATTGAAGAAAAATGAATGTGGTGTTTATTTTGTAATATCAAACATGAATAGGTTTTATAATGACTATCAATATAGTGCAGAAATAGTAAAAATAGTTGTTTTATACACAGATGACGAAAAGAACATTTATCAAGAGTATTACATCAAGAATCAAGCCATAAATCAAATGTACTTCGAAAAGGATTATAAAAGAATGTACTGCTTCAGACCAGAACAGTTTCAAATAACACATAATTCTAATGATTTACACCTAATTACATTAACTACAGAACTTAAAACAGGAGTAAATGATTATGAGTTTGAAAAGAATCAACTTTGGGATTTAAAAGAAGCTATAGATAATATTATAAATAATGTGAATTTAAATATGAGTTTTAGGATGGAATCAAATCAATCTAAAAAAGTAATGGAATGGTGTCTTTCAAATGTGAGTTATATACAAAGGCAGATTCTTTATAATAAAATGGAAAAAAGAATTAGTTTTGAAGATAAAAAAATCTTATTTGTTCACAACGATATGTTTACCCAAAAATATTATAAAGAGCGATTTAAAAAAGAAGGAATAAAGACAAGAAGGTCAAATGACTATACTAGAGGAGTTCGCCTAGCAAGTAAAGGAACTTATGATTGCATTATATTCAAAATAAAAAGGAATAATGACCCTGCAATATCTGCGATTAAAAATTTGAGGGAAATTAATTCTAATATTCTTATCATCGCTTATGATAATAGACATTATAAATCAGATAAAAATATATTAGAAGTTGATAATGTGTTTATACTTAAATCTTCTATACCAAAAATAGAAGAACTTTTAGAAATTTTACTAAAACACTTCTCTTAATTTGAAGAAGTATCGAAACTGTGCTAAAGGCGTTATACAGGGTAAAGCCAATATATATATCTATTAAATATAATACTAGGAAGCCTATATGTTATAACGATAAATAACCTATCATATTAGAATTCTGTAACAATATGATATGAATAATGAAATTAAGCAAAGAACATTATAAAAAAGCTCCTCAGAGGAGAGTTTTTCACATTAGCAAATATTTATCTATAGTAAGGGCAATGAAAAACATATCATAAGTACTATACAATATTTATCAATAATCATCTATCTCGTTAGTAGTAAAGTTGTAATCAAAATAACCTAAGCCCCTATATGTATTTTCTCCATGAGTTATTATAGTGTGGGAATTAGCCACTTCGATTTCTAAAATATCTCCCTCAACATACTTTTCAATTAACTCACCATTTTGTTCTAAAATAACCTTCTTATCATTATAGAAGATGAATTTAGTACCTTCTTCATATAGTCCTGGTTTAAAAAGATGGCTACCATTATCTTCAATTGAAATGTAAGTTCCAGTCACACCTGTTCCAACGTCCTTTTTAAGCTTAACTTCAAAGGTCATTACTACATTATTGATGTTATCGACTTCATTTGATTGCTTTTCATTTTCATCATCTGAATTCAAGCTATTTGCAAGCTTGGCACTACTTTGAAGAATACTTGATTTTACATCTAAAAAAGTATTCCTAATAGTACCATAGTTACTGTAAATAAGAAGTATAACAAAGAAAGTGATAACAGCCTTTCTATTTATCACTGGCTTGAAAGCAAAACGTTTGTAAATTGGTGGTTTTTCATCATTTAGATAAAAATACCTTTCATTAGGTGTGACAGAAAACGCATGAGTATTTTCTCCATATGAAGTCTTGATTTTTGAAGCGGTATAGCCTTTAGAAATATACGTACTTCTAAGACTTCGAGCTTCATCAAAGGTACCTTTGATTCTCACAGCTCTAACATCTTCAAAATCAAAATTGTTATTCATCCATTCTAAATGATCAAGAGGTTGCGCATCACATATAGCTTTAGAAATATCATCACGAGTGGAATCAGAGATATTATTGGAACCAACTTGGTTTCTAATATATATAGCACCCGCCATTGCACCTCGCCTTGTTTCAAAGTTAGGATTTTTTGTATACTGATTAATTTTACCCTTTAGTAATATGATTACCCCGGTAAAATGATGTTTCACTTCATTATATTTAGAGCTTGACAGAACTCTTTTGAGATAAGTCTTAATTAAACTAAGGTGGCGTTCTTGCTGATAAATAGGATTAGCAACAGCTTTTCTTTTGCTATAATCATCAACATAATTCCAAGAATCTTTATCACAATGGTAGTTGCCCCTCCATGATTTAGTTTCTACAACAAATATCCCATTTCTGCCTATTACGAGATGATCAATTTGTATAAAATCATTTGGATTTACCTCAATACATACATTATTTATCACTGTATATTTTCTAGATAAAAATAGCAGCAAAAATAATCTTACCCTAAACTCTCCTAAATGACCTTGTATAATCTTTCGCATATATTTTAATCTTATCTTTAGATTTCTATCCCTATCTGTACTAACTTCTCTTTGCTTATTTATTCTTCTTATAAACTTCTTAAAATGCCTCTTGGTTTTATAATTTTGAAATTCAATCCTAGCCATAATACCACCCACTCCATGAAAAAATAAAACTACTTTAGAATATACCATTTTTGCATAATATTTCTCACATAGGTAAAAAAATATAGTTAATTAAATCTATTCGCTACATAAACATTCGGCCAATTACTAAGCACTAAAGATTGATTGTATCCAATATCAATTACCTGATACTTATGTGATAGAAGTTCAAGTCTTTTATATAATATTTCAGTAGGGACTTGAAGCTTGTTAGCTATATCAGAAAAAGAACAACTTCCTGCACTTAAAACATCCTTAAGTTGTTGTATAGGAATCAAAAACCTTACTGCCCATTTCATGGCCATTAACTCCGCTTTATTCAATTTCAATCTATCTCTATAATGAAAAAAAGGTCCAACAAATTCACCAGTAGTAGTAAAATGATGGCCTAATTCTTCAGCAAGAACAATTAATAGTTGCTCTTCATTGTTTTCTATAGATCTATCAATACCAATAATAGCAGGCATGTCCATATTTTTAACGTACATACCAAGAACATTATTGGGTAAATTACCATAATCGATAATAATTCCTTGTTCATCACAAAGGTCAAACAAAATTTTTAGTTTACTCCTCATTATGTAATACCTCCATTAAGTATAAAGTATATGTTCAACTGAGGCAGAAGATTGATAGAATAGGTTACATTATTTCTTATATTTATGTCGAAGGTACTTTAAATACTCCTCAAGTTCTTTTTGAGCTTCTTCAGGAAGATCATCTGCATATCCATCTGTTCTATGTAGAGCCATAGTTTTAACTTTATCATTTAGGTTTCTAATATCTGATTTGCCTAATAAGTAGTCGATAGATACATTAAAAAAATCTGAAAACTGCTCTAACAAGTCTATTTCAGGAATCTGTTTATTCTGTTCATATCTAGAAATAGAACTTTTATTCAAATAAAATTTTACAGCCAATTTTTCTTGAGTTAAGTTCTTTTCCTTTCGAAGTTCTTTAAAGCGTTCTCCAAAAGTAGCCATTTTATCACCGTCCTATTAACTAATATTATACATAAAGTTGCTTCCTAAGTAATAAACATTGCGTTTCGAGAAACTTTTTTTCTGAAAAACGTTGACAAGTTGCGTTAAAAGTATATAATATAAATAAAAGTTGATGTAAAAACAACTAAAGGAGGTTTGTTATGTTACCTAGGGAACTAAAATCAATACGGATAAAAATGGGATATACGCAGAAAACTCTAGCAGAGAAGTTAAACATGAGTGAAACTTCATACTCTAAGAGAGAAAACGGCATAATCATTTTTAGTGTATGTGAAGTAAAAAAGCTAAAAGAAATACTAGAGTTAGACGATGAAGACATACTAAGAATTTTTTTTGATGACAGTGTTGCTTTTGATGCAACTTACCACAACTAAAGTCTTATGATTAATTATTAAATTCTATATATTTAATTAATCACCTTTATATTTTCATTACTACATAATATGAATCACATATCATAGTACAAACCATAAGTTGCATAGATTGAAGCAAAGGGGGAATGCACATGCAAAAAATAAATGTTATCGTAACTATACCAAATCAAAAAGCTCTTGAAAAAAGGGTGGCAAAGGCAGCTGCATATGCTAAAAAGTGCTTAATAAACAGATTGCCAGAAGAAAAACGATACCAAGCATATGTGCATTTAATTGAACATGAAAGGAGAAAGATAAATAAGGAAACAAGGGGAGAAGATGAATGGAGTTTGGATGCTGTTCACGATTTAGGAAATGCTCAGAAGAGGGCTTCTGTATAACTGATATTTCTGAGCTAAGAAACAATTGCTTATATAGAAAAAGACTAAAGCAAGGATATAATTTTTATTCCGAGGAACACAAGAAAAACAAATTTTATTTAGTTATAAACAATAGGCAATTCTATATTGGGAAAAGAAGCAGTTATGGGAGCTATACATATTCCTTAGACTATAATCAGAAACAAGAATTGCTTAAACAATTAGATGAAATTAATATATACCATACAGAAAAACAAGTTTTTAACAGATGTAAGGTAGAAAAAACTACTGAAACAGATAGAGCATACTGCATTGTAGTTATAACTATAGATGGTATAAAATATAATGTTCAAAATTTTAATATTCGAGCAATAAAAAAGAGTACAGCTTCGGAAATTAAGAGATATTTTATTAACAAAGGAATTGCAGCATATATTGAAAGAATAGGAAAAAAGGCTGCATCTATAAAAAAATACAAAATGAAAAAAGTAGGGACTTCAAAAAATACAAAAGAAGACTCTAAAAGAAAAGAAGAAAATTTATCCCAAGATATATTTAAAGAGCAGATATCTATATTTGACTTGAAAAACATTAACTTTCAACATACTACAGATATGAGACATCTCAATTAATGTAAGTAAAGACAACAGTAATAACTTTAATAACTAAAAAAAATGGGAGGGGATTTCATGCTACATATTTTCAGTGTAGATCCAGGTAAAAGAATTACTAAGTTTGCTTGGCTTAGTGAAGATGGCGAAATAAAAGTGGACAGCTTTCCTACTAAATATACTGAGATAAATGAATTAAATGATTCAGATATAGTAGGAGAAGATAGTTTTTTAGTAAAATATAATGAACAAAAGCTTGTAGTGGGAGCACAAGGAGAATTAGATTCATTAGACAAAAGGACTAAGAAGAATAGCTTACATAAAATAGCTGCTTTTACAGCTGTAACTAGAATGCTTAAGGATAAGAAACCATCTGATGAAGATGAAATAGTATTAATCAATACAATACCAGGGACAAGCTATAAATCTAAAGAACTAAAAAAACAATATATAGATTTTTATCTAGAAGAAAAAGAACAATTAATTAGCGTAAATGATAAGGATTTTAGTTTTACTATTAAAGACACTTGTTTCCTACCAGAAGGAATTGGTTTTAAATTTAAGTATCCTGAGTTTTGCAAAGCAGGTAAGGTATGTGTAGTAGATATAGGTGGATTTAACATTGGGATCACAGTGTACAATAATGGAGCTATAGAAAGAATAATTTCATTGGATTTAGGTGGTATTGAATTAGAAAACGACACTATAGAGTTACTGGAGGCAAAACTTGATCAAGGAATTGATAAGAAAAACATATTGAAGTATTTGGGAAATGGTTATGTAGAAGATTGGGGTATTGAGGTAGAAGGTTCTAGAGAGATAATTAAGAACTCAAAGTGCAACTACATCGAGAAGTTCATTAAAGAAGCTGCAAATAAGAAAGTATATTTTAAAGATATGGATAAAATTAATTTCATTGGAGGCACATCTTTATCATTAACAGAAGAAATAAAAGCACATAAAAACCTAAGTAACGTCAGTGAAGTATTCAAAGATGGTAAATATATAACAGTAATAGGAAATCTATTGTATGGGGTAAGGAAGTATAATGGAAGATCAATCTAATATTAAGAAGAAACTAATCAGTATCAATATTAAAGAATATAAGGATGTTTTCAATGCAATAGAAAAAGAAAATAAGAATAATAATGGTTCAATATTTGTATGTGAAGCGGTTAGATTCTTTTTAAATAATAATCCAAGATTTAAAGCAGACGAATATAGAATAAGGGAAATAGTTAAAGAAGAATTGTTGACTTTACTTAATAGTGGAACAATTAATGTAGTAAATAATCATAAAGATAATATTCATGACATTATAAATAATGGTGATTTTGAAGATGCATTTGCAGAGTTTGAAAAGTTTGATCAGGATGAATGATAAAGTTTCATATATCTAAATATATCTACAGATATACAAAAGGCCAAACATTATATATCTAAATATATCTACAGATATATTCATAATAAAGAAAGTTAAATAGCTCCTATAAAAGTGAGGTGAAATAAGTGAGTTATGAAATCAGAAGAAGTGGGAAAAGAAGCAGAAAACAACTTACTTTCAGCGATACCTATGGTGTATTAGATAATATAAGGGAATATGACTTTGATCTTGTAAGTTTCTATGTAACATTTACCCAGTTTATTGATAGGAGCTTATATAAACAAGGAGCAAATAGATTAATATTTAAAAATAATCCTGCATTATATAAAGCATTTAATATTTCTAATAACAAATTTTATAGATTGCTAAGAAAGGCTTATGAATGTGGACTGGTAGATATAAAAAAGGGAGCAAGTAATAAGAATATCTATGTATTGAATGACGATATTCCCTTAGAACCACTAAAGAAATATCGAGAATGGGAAAATAGATTTGATGCAAATGAAGAATTTGAAGAAGATACCCAGTCATCGCAAAATGCGACGACCGAAAATGAGCCATCGCAATCTGCGATGACGCAAACTGCGACGTCGCAATTTGCGACGACATATAATAGTTCTAATATTTATAATAATTCTAATATTTATAAATCAGTCTATCAGTCAGAAGAAGATAAAAGTATTTCAAATAATGAAAGCGAGATTGACAAGATAGAATTAAACAAATTTAATCAAATTATTAAAAATTGTGAATTACACTTGCTAGACAAATCAAAAAGGGTGTCTATAGAAAAGGCACTACGACTTTTATATTTTAGTGATAAGAGATTGCAAATTGGGGATAACTACATTCCTCGAGAAATGGTTAGAAAAGATATGAAAAGGATAACTTTACCAGTAATAGAGTATGCACTAAAGAAGTTTGAAAATGCTTGCAGGACTAGGCAAATTAGCAGTACTATGGGATATTTGAAAGTATGTATATATAATTCCATTGCAGAAATGGATTTAGATATTGAAAGTGAACTTTTACATAAAGGTATATTATAATTACCAACATAAGGGGGACAAGGAAGATGAGTAAATTAGAAGATATGAGACATAATCTACACTTGGAAATAACTGATAATAACAATGAATTAATTAATGATAAAGTACTTGAACAAAGTCAGAAATTAGACAAGCTGGTAGTAAAGGAGCAAAGAACTCGATTGAATAGAATTAGGAGGTATAAAAATGACTAAATGGAATTCATGGGCTAAAAATCATAAAGAGTATAAGAAAAGCTTAGGCAAGCTTAGTAACTTTATAGAAGTAGAAAAGAATGAACCTAAGAATAATTCTAGAGACGTTAACTTGGAAATAGCTAGGTCAATGAAAAGTGGACTTAAAGAAGCTGAAAAGGCAGTCAAGAATAAAGCTATATATGAGTTCAATAGCCTAGATGAAGAAGAGATTAAAGATCTAAACCTAACTGATAGACAAAGGGAAATAGCTATTTTAAGGCAAAGTTTATCCTATGAAGAAATAGCAGACAAGCTTAAAATGAAACGGGGTGCAGTATATGATATATATACACAAGTGCTCAAAAAGTTTGACAAATATAAAAATGATAAGGAAGTATACTTACTTAGCAATCAACAGAAGGAGATATATAAGCTTTGTAATCAAGGAAAGACTAAAAAGGAAATTGCTAATAGTTTAAACACAACACCAAGTGCTATTAAAACACAACTTAATAGAATCAAGAGAAAACTAATGAAGGAGGGTAACAAAATTACATGCATTAGAATGGGGTAGAGGTGTGCCCAATAAGGGAAAGTCTTAGAAGCAAAGGTTATTAAAAACCTTATGCTTTATTTTTTTACCAAAAATTAAGTATTTATGGAGGGATAGATTGTGAAGAATAAAAAATTAATTATGATATTAATGGCAACTTTTGTAGTATTAACTAACATGACAAGTGTTGCGTTTGCTGATGGAGGAGTAATAGGTCAAATAGGTAATAGGTGGAAAATACCTTGGGACGATGTATTTAATATAGTAAGTCCAGCTTTATTCTTCGTTATGCTTGGTATAGGAATATTAGGTGTAATTATTATAGTTGGAACTTTAGTTGTCATTGGAATATGGACATTAAATTCAATTAGGGGTAAAGACAGTTGGAACAAAAAGAAAATTGGGGTAGTTGTAACTGCAGTTGTGGTAGGACTACTAATGACTGGTACTGGATGGATAAAGATCTTCGGATTTATTGATTCGACAGTTGTAAAGCCTGGTGAAAATACAATAAACAAACAAGAAGAAAATAATAATGAAAATAATGATAGTTCATCTAGAAGGGCTCTATATGAGAGTATTAATATATAGCTAAGGAACTAAGGAGTGAGTTATGGGAAAATATCTAACCCCTAAAGCAGGAATCATTAATTGGGATGCATTAGATGGCTTCTTTCAAATAGGAGCAACAGTCATAACTATATTAGGAGTATTTATCATACTAGGAGCATTGATTTTTCTAGGAATTAGAACTGTGGGATTGTTAATAGGCAAAGGTGGAGGAATTGATAAAAAAAGCATACAAATACTGACTATTGGAATTATTGCAGGAATTCTACTGGCCAGTCCTGGATGGTTAAAACTACTAGGCTTTATAGATAAAGGTATAATCAGGCCAGCTTTTAATGAAAAACCTTATGAAAAAAGAATGGATGATAAGTATGAAGATATAGAAGATGACTTCATATATTAAATGGGAGGTGAAGAAGATTAGTAAAAGTGAAGAAAAAACTATAGAAGAGATTCTCAAAAAAGAATTTAGAATACTTATTGCTACTTCCCAAGATGACAAATATAAACTATTAGAACAGAATATCTCAGGATTAAAAGAAGCTAAAATAATTGGCAGAGCTACAAACCAGGATGAAATGATAAGTTCGTTAAATAATAATGAGATAGACATAGTAATATTAACAACAGATCTAAAGTGTAAAGAAAATCTTATGTATATAACAAATGAAATTCCTCAATATATAAGGATAATAGCAATTGACACAATTAAAATCAATTATTTGATTTATGGCAAGATGGAAGTAAACGGAGTAGAATTTATTAATCTTGATGAGATTGAGGATATAAAGAGTATAATACAAAACAAGACCGAAGATGAAGATGAGGAAAAGGATAAGAAGACCAAGAAATCTAGCATGAAAGAAAAAAGTAAATCTAAAAACAATAAGATTCAAAAACTAAAACTGAGTAATTCGGGTATCATTAAAAGGCAGCTAAAAAATGTGTCAGGGTTATTTAAGGATAATAATACTCAGGAAACTAAGGAAGTAAAGATTACTCCTCAGGTTCAAATGAAAGAAGTTATTAGGAAGCTAGAAACAACTAGACATCATGTAATAGAGAAAATACACATTCAAAAGGATATTATTGCTCCAAAGGATTACCAAAAGGTTGTAGCAGTTGTTGGTGATAGAGAAGTAGGAAAAACATTTATTACTTCCACACTTCTTAGAGAACTTGAGGAAAGGAAAAAGATAGTATCAGGAGTTGATTTTACAAGTAATCGAGGACTTTATCACTTTTTTAAATCTGAAGAAGATGAAGATGGATTAAACAAATTGATAAATGGAGTAAATGACCCCTGGCTAGAAAGTCCTAATTTAGCAATATATACATCGAATCCTGAAATAGAAGTCCCTAAAGTAAAGGGTGGGGATTTTTTTCATGTAATTGAAAATATTAAGCGTGAAAATAATATTGTATTAGTTGATTTTAAGAGACCAGAAAGTGAAGAAGAACTAAATCTTTTTAAAGAGTACCTTATGATTTGCGACCAGGTACTCTTTATTTTAAATCCTGATCCTTTAAAAATATTAGAACAAATTAAGCTGTTTGTTGAAGTATTAGAAGTAACTAGTATTTTTAAGCTTAACGTAGTAATAAACAACTATACAAAGAGTGGATTAGGAAAGAGTCAAATCAGAAATAAACTCCAGGAAGTATCAATGGAACCTATAAGAGAAATGTTTATGATTGAGTTAAATAAGAAGGATATAGAGTACACACGGAAAGGGTTAACGAAAGAAAAGTTTAAATTTTCAGGACTTAGTAGAGAAACGAAGAAAACCATAAAAGATATTAGCAGTAGCATATACCCGAAGAATAATTAAGGATGTGATGAAATGGAAGTCGTAATTCCAATAGTTATTAGTATGGCCATAGGATTGTTAATACTTGTAAATCCTATAAATGAGGAAGATGATGAGGTATATATAACTAATGCTTTGAGAAAGAAGGGAGATTTAAATGGGTAAAGTTGTTCTTTTTACTGGAGCTCCAAAAACAGGAAGCACCTTCTTAGCTAAATATGCAGCAAAAATAATTTCTAAGGACAATAAGAGAATAGCTGTAGTAGATATCTCTAAGAATAAAGGAATATATCACAATATTTGTTTTGGAAGGGACCAGGACACGATTGGTTTACTTGAGCTTCTAAATGGCAATGGGAATAAAAGAGCATTGCCATATGGAGAAAATATAGATATATTCACAGTTACTTCAAAGGTGATCTTAGATTTAGTACCATCGGTATTATTAAAAAGGGTTGAAGAAATCAGAGAAGAGTATGACCTAGTTATAATTGATTCAGATTTAGAAACATCAAAGTCATTAATAAGCTGCAGCGTAAAAACAATAGATGAGTTATATCTTATCCAGGACCTTCATGAAGAGAATGCAGCTCAAATGGAGATTTTTTTAAATAAAATTAAGGATAGATTAAAGGAAAATGAAATTAATGCAACTATAGTCTGCAATAAGTCCATATACTGTAAGGTCAAATTTGAATATTTTGAGAAGTACTTTAACACCCTTGGAGAAGTAAAAGCAGTACTTATACCTTTTGAAGAGAGAAATATGATAGTGGATTTAAATAACAAGAGTACTGGTCATATAAAAACAAATAAGTTTACCAACAATCTTAAAAAAGCTTTATATGGGTTATGCAGTAATATAACAAACGTCAACTCTAAGGTAAAAAACATTGTTTAGGGAGGTGGTTAAGTGTTAAAAGGACCTGCAATGAATACACCAAGGATGAGGGATATAAAAAAGATAAACTGGATTCAAAGATTTATTGGAGGAGCACCTATTCTCCTAGTCTTGGTAGGGTTAACCTCGTACTTAGTATTTATTAAGATTCCAGATGTTAGAGAACAAACTAAGCTAAATACCATAAATGAATTAAAAAATATCGAAAAGGAAAAGCAAGTTGAAGTACTTACCTTAAGTGATAATGTTAATCAAGGAGAGCTAGTAAGAAATATAGTTAGTAAAAGGGCCATGAGCTTAGATGAAATTCCTGATAATGCAATTAAAAGTATACAAGATTTAAATAATAAGGTTATTCGCTTTGATGCTCAAAAGAAAACCATTTTAACACCTGATATGTTAGTAGATAAGGATGAAAAAGTAACAAATGATATGAGAAGACAAGAATATAGCCAAATCAAATTACCTAGAGATATTCAAAAGGGAGATATTGTTGATATAAGATACAAGGATAACCAAAGGGATAAAGTGGTTATTTCCCATAAAAGGGTTGAAGATATTGAGGGAGGATTAGCAATAAATATAAGTGAGATTGAAAGACAATTCATAAATGCAGCTGATATAGAAAGCAGGATAAATAGTGGAGAGCTTTATGTAACAGTATACCTAGATCCTGAAAATCAAGAACCTGCTGCCATTACATATTCTCCAAAAAAAGAAATTATTGAAGCAATGAGAAGAGATCCAAATATCAATGAAAAATCCTTAGAGACTATAGTAGAAGTATTAAATGAAATAAAGATTGAAATTAAGCCAAATGATAGCGAAAATTTTGAAAAAAAGAACAAGGTAGACAGTTAAAGGAGGACTTGGGAATGGAAGATCTATTAGATGAAATTGAAATGGACATAGAATCTTTAAAAGATAATTTTATGGAAGTTAAAGAGAAGTTAGAAGAAACAAGCAAGTATATTAAAGATAAAATTGAAGTCTTAGAACATGCTAAAGATGATGATTGTTTAACAGAAGGTGGTGAAGCAATACTAGAAGAACTAAAATATATTTGTGAGTTACTAGGGATAGAAGATTAGCCAATGAGGAGGAATAATTTTGAAAAATGGGAAGGTCATTTCCTTTTGGAGTCCAGTTCATGGGCAAGGGAAAATAACCACAAATGCTTGTCTAATCTCGACATACTTAAGCCTTATAGAAGATGAAAAACAAGTGCTTTCTATGGATAGCCAGTTTATATATTCAAGAATGCAGGAGTTGTTAAAAGAAGATGCTGAGGATGGAACAAGTCAAATTTATACCTTTGTCCACAGTAGGAATCTAGATTCTGAAAAGCTTAGGATTTTTACAAGTGGAGTAATAGAAAATAGACTATATCTTCTAGGTTCTACTAAGCAGAGTTTAGTCGGGGAGAAAGTAACTGAACACTTAAAAGATATTATAAAGTGTGCAAGGGAAAGTTATGATTATGTAATAATCGATACAAATTCAGGTACTTTTAATAAGAACACTAAAAAGGTACTGGAAAATTCAGACTTAGTTATAGTAAATCTTCCCCAGGAAGGCCATATATTAGATAAGTTTTTTGGTGGAAAAGAGAGATTTTATCATGAAGCTTTAGATAAAACAAAGTATATATGTGTTATAGGTAATTATCATCCATATAAGCATTTTAATCTTAAAAAGATAAAGAGATGGTATGGAATTAAGGAGATATATAAGATTCCCAATAATGAAGAACTTCATAAATCTATTAGTGATCAAAGACTAGTTGAGTGGATGATAAGTAACTACAACATAGATAAAAAGGACGATAATAGAGAGTTCATAAACAGTATTAGTGAAATAGTAGACAGAATAAGGGAATCTGATAATAAAAGAAGAAGTGGATTCTCATTTTTATAGTAAAGGTGGTGTAAAGGTGATTCTAAACAGTTTACAGGGCAAAGGAAAAGAGCATAAAATTAGATATTCCCATCTATATAATTTTAAAAGCTTAAAGAAATTTGTTGATTTATATATAAGTGAATACTTAACACAGGAAGTGCTGGCTAAAGGGAAAACAGAAGAAGAATATCAAAAAGTTAAAAAGAGAAAGGATTTTCTAAAAGAGTACTTAGACGAATGTGCTTACGGAGACCCTAAAGAAAGGGACTATGTTAAAACATATATAAGACAACTAATTACTTCAAGTAATAGGGACGATGGAATAATCGTACAGGGCTATCCTGAAGATTACATAGTTACACCTGAGAATATAAATAAATTCTTACAACTTAATAAGGACAAGCTCACAGTCGAAAATGCATGGAAGGTTATACTTAGTACCTTTAGGAAGAAAAATGGCAGGAAAGGACTTTCTCGCTTGTTAGAAAGGTATAATTTCAACAGACTTAGGGTAGATGATTTCGATGAAGAAATGTTCTATATTAATACAGATGACATTAAGGAAGTATACAATTCCGAGAATCCTAAAATAGAATATGAGGACCACTTAGATATATTAGTACAAAAGATATATGAAGACTATAAGGGAAATGGAGTAATAGATGAGCTTTTATATCAGGATATAGATGAAGTAGCTATAGGGGTTACAGGATTGGTTGATGATATAATGCCAGTTTCAAGTAGACTTAGGGACAAAGAAATCAAAAAAGCCTATGATTCTATTGTTGTAACCTATAATGGTAATCCAATTCATTTTAAGTTTTTATCTCTAGGGTCTTGGGAAGAGCTAGAAAGAATAAATAGACAACTTGTAAAATATGAGCAAAACAATCAATTTTCAAGAAAAGATGGATATCTCCTTGGATTTGGAAAGGATGGTTCTAGAAGGACAGCAGCTAGAGAACCCTTTGGCGAATGTAGAGCTGCATGGGTGAGAATGTTTTGTATTGAAGAAGATGAAAATGAAGACCTGGTTAAGGGAATGGATAAGGATAAACCATTAAAAGGATGGGAAAAAGTAATAAGAAGGGAAAGGTTGCTTATAAGGGGTGGCGCTTCTCTTCCTATTTCAGGTCCACAAGGAGTAGGTAAAACCACAAAGATGGTATCACTTCTTAAATATGCCTATCCTTTTTACTCCGTTAGAATTATAGAGGCAGTATTTGAAGCTCATTTAAGGAGAAGATATCCAAATAGGAATATATTCTCTGTTCAAGAGACTAACGATATTGATTCAACAGAAGCATATAACTTTACTCTAAGAACTTCAGGAAATATTAATCTAATAGGTGAAGTTAGAAAAGATAAGATGACAGCAGAGATAATTAAATCAGGAAACAGGGGTAGTGAGTTTACAATTTTCACTTATCACCCAAATAATCCTGATGTATTACCAATAGAACTTGCAAATTCACTTTTAACATTAGGAATATATAAAAGTCTGAAAGAGGCTTTAGCAGTTGTTTTTAGAACAATTCAGTGTTGTATTCAAGTAGATAAAGATTTAGATGGTAATAGATATTATAATCTATATGAATTTATTCCAAGTTCAATACCTATAGATAATAGATATCAGGAATTAAAGGGTTATGATAGGGTTGAAGCCTTTATGGACACTTTTTATACTGCAGCTTTAAATTTAACTGACAATAGCCTTTATAAAACAGTACCTATAGTAGAATATGATGATATCAAAGGATATACAGTTAAAAACACCATATCTGATAGCTTATATAACAGGCTTAAAAAGGGAATGAGGAAGAAGGATGACAGAATAGAACTAATGAAAGTATTTAGGCCTGAAGAGTATATTAAGGTGGTACTAGAAGATGATAAGCTTGATAAAACAGCTGAAAATATTGAGAATATAATAATAAACCATAACATAGATTCCTTTGAAGATATAAAGGTTAAGTCACTAGAACTAAGTAAGATATGGAGGTGACCCATGACTTTAGAATATATATATAAAGCAATGATGGTGGTTGGTCCAGTCTTAATAGTTCTACCAATAATGATATTAATAGCCAGGAGAATAGGAATAGTATTAAGTATTCCTTTTTTTAATGAGAAAAAACGAAAGGATTTAAAGAGTAGAGTTTACTTGCTGATCAGAAAGGTACCTTTTAGTGGCCAATACTTTAAAAATGTTAAGAAAAGACTTTATTTTAGCCATTATATGGACATAGCTTCTTTAGAAAGAAAAACAATAGATGTAGTATTTATATCGAGCATTTGGGCAATTGTAGTTTTCATATTACTTCTAATTCCATTTAAAAATCCAATACTATCTATAATAGTTGCAGTTGCAGTATTTAGGCTAAGGATTGAGAAGAAAATTGGAGATGACTATGAACTTTTAGGAGACCTTACTGAAGGAATAAAGGACTTAAATCACAATTATATAGCAGAAAATAAAGCTATGGAAAAAGCCTTTGAAGAAACTATAAAAGTAGCTCCAAGGAGAATAGCACTTCATTTTCAAAGAATTCTTGAAATTATTAAAAAACCTAGTAAAGAAGCTGATAGGGAAGTGAAGAGATATTATGAAGAATGTCAAAATAAGTATTTGAGATTAATTGCAGGATATTCATTATTAACTTCAGAATATGGAGATATTGAAACAAATGAGGGAAGTCTCTTTCAGAAGAATATGTTTTATATAATTAGAGAAATTCAAAATGAATATAGACAAAGGAAGAATCTTAAAAATAAGACTTTTGGAGAAAGTTTTTTCATTATTGCTCCAATAATAGCACTTCCACTACTAAAAAAATATATGATAATGGTTGTAGAACAATTTAACATACCAATAAAGGGGTTAAGTGAATTCTACAATGGTAGTTTAGGATATATAGATATGCTTACATGTGTGACAATTAGTGGTGTTTGCTTCTTAATATATACAGAGCTGATGAAAAGTAATGAAGTAAAAAGAATTAAACTATCACAACAAGCTTGGGAAGAAAAGTTTATTAGAATAAAACCAATAGGATATCTGGTTAAAAAGCTCACTCCTGAAAAAAGAAGTAAAAAACATCAAAGGATTAAGAATTTAATGATTAAGAGTGGGAAGCTTGAAAAATTGGAATGGTTTTATTTTAGAAAGTTAATTCTCTTTATTACTAGTTTTGTTCTAATACTGTCGATTGTTCAAGGTTCAAAGATTCTTAATAAGTATCAAGTATTACAAGACCTAGATTATGGACTATCAAATAAGTATATATATCAAAACATGATAAGGGTACAAAGAAATTTAAGTAGACAAGAAAAGGAGAATTTAATAGAAGAGGATAAGGAGTTAATAAATATCTTAAATCATAATAAAGATAAACTTCCTGAAAAAAACTTAAGAGAATATATAATTGAGATTCTAGAAGCTAGAAACCTTAAGGTTCCAGTTTCAGTTGAGATGACAGCTGAAAGAATCTTGATGAAATATAGAGTATTAAGTAATACAAATACTTTCTATACCATACTAGAAGTGTTGTTTATAGTGCTTCTTTCACTTCTTATATATAATTTTCCTAATATTAAAATGAGTTTATCAGCTAAAATCAATAGAGAGACTGTAATGTATGATGAGACAATGGGGTTCTATACAATAGCTATCTTACTTATGCACCACAAAAGCGCGACTACAGAAATGGTTATACAGTGGCTTGCTTGGTTTGCTGATATATTCTATAAGCCACTATATGAAATAAAGAATAGATTTGCTGATAAAGATAGGGGAGGTGTTAAGGCATTAAGGGAGCTTAAAGAAGAAGTTGACTATAAACCTTTTAAAAGATTACTAGATTCTCTCATAATTGCAGAAGATAGATTACCACTATATCAAGCATTTACAGGAATTGAACAGGATCAAAGATTTAATGAAAGGACTAGGGAAGATAATTCAGAGCTCTTAATCAGTATTAAAAGTGGTATTATAACAAGACTTGGATGGATTAGTTTAGGAGCAACTAGTTTTCTATACTTTGTAATACCTATAGTATGGTCTATATTTAGTATGCTTATGGATACATATGGAGCGATTCAACCATATTGGTAAAAAAATACGGAAGGGAATGAGAAGATGCAAATAGATCCGTTTGAAAAAAAGAAAAAAGTAAAAGAAAGTAACCCCAAAAGTATATTAGACTACACAGAAGACGTAGTTGAAAATAATGAAAAGGAAGAAATAGAAATATTTAAAGTTAACTCCAAAGATTATAAGATGAAAGAATTTAATAATAAAAAAGATAATTAAATATGCAAATGGCAATCCCCATGATAAAACCTACGGAAAACTCCCCCTTTTCGTGGGTTTTATCTATATAAATAAATTTAAATACAAAAAATAAAATTAGGAGGAATGTAAAATGGCAGATGTAGGTGCAAAAGTAGACAAGGGAGTTGGATTGTTAGTAACATTAGCTATTACAGGAGTAGTATTAATTATTGTTGGGATTATTTTAAATATGCTCTTCGATGGACAAAGCAAGTTAGGTAGTTATGCAAAGACAATAGATTCATATGATTATATAGGTTATGATGACAAATACGTTAGTGGTGATAGTGTGATATCTGCAATAAAAAATGCGAAGAATCCTTCACCAAATAAGTTAACTGTCACTGTAACTACTCTTGCAGGGAGCTCAACAAGCTATGGTTATGATGATGAAGCTGACACTACTTACGCAGGGTACTCAGAGAGTGACCCTGGAGATACTGATTTTATAAATCCAAATGGTACTTTTAAAGCTAGCTTAGTAAAAAATAATGATGTAGTCACAGGCATACGATTCCAGCAAGAATGACAATTTTAGGAGCAGATTCTATCTGCTCCTAATTAAATATTCTAGATTGGAGGTAATAAATTGAAAAGATATTTATTTTTAGTAAAATACGTAGGAAAAAGTAATAACTACTTTACAAAAGATAAGATATATAAAGTGATTCACGTTGATGAGGATGGAGATTACGTATTAATAGATGATTTTTATAATGAAATGCTTCATTATAAAAGTAAATTTGTAAAAGTGGAATAAACTTCAAAATAGGAAGTGATTTGATGGATAGTGTTTCAAAGCTATTTAGCATAATGGGAATTGTATTTATAGTTATTTTAATTCTATTATTAATATTTTTTATACTGAAAATTGAGCAGGACCAGGTTATCAAAGATGCAACCAAAGACTTTAATGAAAGAGTAAGATTTGAAGGATATATCACAAGGGATATGTATGAAAATTATATGGAAAGGATCTCTATAAAACCTTTAGAAATTCGATTTAGACATATTAAATATAAAATAGATAGCTCAAATAGAGAAGTATTAACTATATACACACAAAGAGAGATAATTGATGAGATATATAATAATCCAAATAAAATATATAAGCTTGAAAAACATGATGAGTTTATAGTCCAGGTTAAAGAGTTGCAACCATCAATATTTGAAGGAGTCATGCAGATACTAACTAAATCATTAGCAAAACCCCATATTATTGTTTCAAAGGGGGGCGTAGTACATAATGAATCATATAGATAAAGAACTTATATTCACAGCAATTGTATCCATTGCAGTTATAACTTTATTAGCATGGATACTTAGATATACAACAAATGACACTGTAGATATGTATGAGTACGCTTTAACACAAGCAACTAGTGATGCTACTTTGGTAGTTAGAGAAGATAGAAATGAAGATGGTTCTAACTCAAATTATGGAGGATTTGAAAAGGGAGAAGAGAAGATAAATATTGACTATAAGGGAGCATTAAAGAGCTTTTATAACACCATTTTCTATAACTTAGGTATTTCAACAAACATAGAAGCGAAAAATGCTTTTAGGAGTCATATCCCCATTAAGGGAGTAGTTGGTTATGACAATATAGTTATTTGTACGTACAATGATATTTGGTTGCCACCAGAGAGTTATTCATACTTTGATAAAGATAGAGATTTAATATATAGATTTACTTTAGGTGAAGTTGTATATGTATACGACATAAATACTGGAACCGATACAAAAGAAACGCTTGATTCACTAATTCAGATAACAACTGATATGACAAACAAGCAACTAAAAAATTATGTAGTTATGGAAACGATTAATAAAGCACTAACAAAAGCAGCTTCTTCAGAGTTGAACTATACATCGTTGAATTTAATGAAAGGAGTGGTATTTAATCTAGTTCATTTTGATCATGAAGTAATTGGTGGAAGAGACATATACAATTCTGAAGGAAATATAATTGATAGTCCTGGATTCTTTGCTATGATAGATGGAATTGCAGTTGGACTAAATAGTGAAAGGATTAGGTTAGCTTCATTTGGAGGAGCAAAGATGGAAGTAATTAACAAATAATAGCATGACTGGGTTGACAATGGGCGCACAATGGAATATACTGTAAATATAAATATATATTGGAGGAGAAGTATATGAATAACAACAAAATTAAAACAAAATTGGCAACTCAGGGATTCACTGAAGAAGAAATAAAGGAAATACTTGCAGAAGAAGGAACTGCTAGAGTTTCATTTAGAGCTTCAGGAGTATTAAAAAAGTCCTTTGAATTGGCAGTTGAAAAAGACATACGATTTACTACTGCGACAGATGCTTATCTATATCTTATGAGAAGATATATCCAGGAAGCTATGGAAGAAAAATAAAACATGGGAGTGGTTAAAAATGAAAAAAATTACATCTATCATCTTAATTATAGCTATCATCTTTTCTTCAGTTGTAACATTTGCAGATGGAAATACAAATAAGTTAAGTGATATCGAAGGCCATTGGGCTAAGTATTATGTAACTAATCTAATAGATAAAGAAGTTATAGATGGATATCCAGATGGAACCTTTAGACCTAACAATCCAGTAAGAGTGGATGAATTTTTAAAACTAACTTTAGTTGCTATGGGTCATAGATTAGAGCAAGGGAATGTCTATTGGGCTCAGCCATATATTGATAAAGCAATAGAACTAAAGCTTATATCTGAAGGAGAAATCGGAGATTATCAAGCATATATTAAGCGTGAAGAAATGGCAAGTATTATAGTTAATGCAGCTTCATTAACTGAACCAAAACCTAATCCAAACGCTGAAAATTATATAAAGTCAGGGATTAAGGATTACTATAAGATAAGTGATGAGTATAAGCAAAGTGTGTTAGATTCATATAATATGGGCTTTATAACAGGGAAAGACGATGGAAATTTTGATTCACAAGGAACTGCAACCAGGGGTGAAGCTTCAACTATAATAAATAGACTATTAGATAAGGAAATTAGACAGGCCTTTGAAATGGATGAAATAGAAAGTGTTGAAGTTCTTAATCTAATGACAGGAGAAATGATGGAAGTATATCCTCCCGTGGTTGATGGAGAAGAAGTTACTGAAATTATAGATGCAATAAAGGCTTTAAAAGAAAGCTTTAAATTAACGGATGGATATAATTACATTGAATATAATCCTTATGAACACGTTGTAACAACATCATCCTATGAAAATGAAGAAATGTCACATAATACATCATCTAATCCTATGGCTCAACTTATGAATCAACAAATGATAATACAAATCAGGACACTGGATTGGGGACAAGTGGAAGAACCACGTCAAACTAAAAATCTAACATATCAGTTTATGTTTGTTAAAAAGGATGAAGTGTTTGACTATCATAGAAAAGTTATAGAAAGTATGTTTTTACATCTATTTGAAGATGATTACGAAGAAGCCATGAAGTATTTAGATGAAGCCTTTGGAAGACCCCAAGGGGAATTTGAAAAAAGAGTATATCAATTAAATGATAGATATATGTATATATACATTTTTACAGATGGAAGGATAGACACATATATTAGTATCAAAAATCCAAAGTAAGGAATTAACTAAAGAGAAGTAAATACTAAGAAAGGAGGAATATACTTTGAATAAGAGCAATAGAGCATTAACTATACTCCTTATGATAACAATGTTAGTGCAAGTGATATATTTTCCACCTAAGATTGTAAATGGAGAAGAATATAGTTATGGAGATCCTTTAGTTTATGAAGGAATAAGTTATTTGATTTCCTTTGATAGCATTAAGGATGAGCTGCCAATGGGAATAACCGAAACAAATGCAAATGGTTTAAAGCTTAATACAGAGATATGGGTAGATCATCATAAAGCTGTATATGGATGGTTTGATATAGATAGAAGTAGTGGAATGGAAAGTCCTAAATACCAGGATATAAACTCAGGAGTAAATGATAAGAAAACCACTACCCTAAATCCTAAAGGTGCATATTTTAGGGATGATGAAGGAAATCCAGTTGAATGGAGATGGTGGGGATTTTCCTTTGATGGAAATCCATATATAAACTTCTTTTTTCCTCCCGATTCCACAAGTGGCAGACCTAATGAAAACAAGAAATGGTACTACAATGTGTGGGACGTAAAGGATGAAGATAAAATAAGTGTGTTCAATACTGGAGCAATATTTAAAGGTAATGTTTACGCTAAAAAATGGATTAATGACTCTATAGATTGGGAAATAAAAAATGGGATATTTGCATTAAATAACGAATCAGTACCTAAAGAACATTTTGATGGAATGGAAAAGTATAGATATATAAATGTTCTTAGTCCTCCCACTACAGAATATTCTGGAGATGGAATAATGAGACATCGGGATAGTTCGGGAAAGGTATGGTATCAAACCTTCTCAATAAACCCTATTAAGGAAAAGGAAGAGCCTGATAAGATTAGTAATATAGAGATTAAAGAAAAGAATAATCTATTACTATCAGAGCTCATGGGAGCAATTACAATCGAGGTAACTGTAACAGCTAAATTAGAAGATGAGTTCTGTTTTGACAATATTTCTTTAGAAGAAAAATATACAGGACCTAAATATGATGAATATGAAAGATCAGTTTACTATCACAGGAAGAACATTGAGGAATGGGATATAACCTTAATAGATAAAAACCATAGTAAAATGGTCAATGAAGTGGAAGATATGAGTACTGGAAATATGGTTAAGAAGAAATTTGAAATAGTTTATACCAGGGAGGAATTAGAGAGTAATAGCTCCTTAGATTTTGAAGCAAATACCTTTATAAGCTATGATAATGGATTCGTTGGAAGTCCAGTGAAAGCTACTAACAATGCTACAGTTACAGTTGAAGAAGGGAACGGATTCAAGTCTCTATTCACAATCAACAATGATATAACAGTAAGCGAGGATGCTCCCCTTGTACCTTCTAAAATTAATTATATGAATGCTAGTGTGGGAGATATAGCAAGTTATAACATAGAAATAGTAAACGAAACGACAAAGGAAATGACTTCTGTATCGGGAAGTACAGTTGATAATGACTCAGTTAATCAAGCCTTCTTTGATATGGCAAACCCGTATATAGAAAATTATTACAACTATGTTGATGAAGAAAATGGAAATGATCACTACTTTACTGTTAGACAGACTGTAGAAAGTCCTAGGGGCAGACAAGACATATACGAGGAAACAGTGAAAATATCAGTAGATTCATATATTCCTATAGTAGTACCTCCAGATGTTAGTCTACCTAAAAGAGCCTTTGATATAGTTGAATATAAACCTAGAGATAATACAGATATGACAGATGTTGTAGACAAAAAGGTATTCGTAGATGGACAAGCAGTAGATTATAATGAGTTTTTTAGTGGAAGTTATACCTTTGGAGCTTCAGATAAAGATAAAATAGTCCAGGTTAAAATATTATATACAAGTGTTGATGATGTAACGTCTAAATTTATATCCTATGTAAGGGTACTATCAACTAAACCGAAGGTGCAGTTTAAATTAGATGGTTACTTTAAGGAGAATAGGAAGCTAACACTAGATAACACCTCAGATAATGCTAATGATCCTTATCTAATTTCTAATTACCCTATTAGCTATTCATGGAGCTATGGAGCTATAGGTGATAGTAATGATTCAGATAGAAGGATGAAGGATATTTCAGTTCTATACAAAGAGCTTCTATATAAGGAACCAGGAACCTATACAATAACGTTGGAAGGAAGTAATTCTTTAGGAAGAGTAGCAGATCCCTATGTACTTGAATTTTCTATACAAGAAGATACGACTCCAGCTATAATAATGAACTTGTGGAATAACGTTCTGGCCAGAGATGAAGTTTTAAATATGAGCTATGAAGCAGTTAGTATAGAAGGAGATATAATAAGCACTAACAGACTTGAAATTTGGTATGACAGTGGCAATGACGGAACCTTTGATCAATTAATAAATACATTTGAAGATCCGACATTATTTAAGGATTATAGTCCACCAAAGTTAGGATCATATAAAATGGTGAGCTATGTAGAAGAAGATTTTGGGCAAGAAACTATACCAGAGTTTATTACTGAAGATGACAAAGTTAGTGAAACTAAGGAAAGATTATTCTATGTACAAAACCTTAGACCTATGACTCAGCTATATGTTGATATACCACAGGATTTTCCTGAAGTAGACATATATTTCATGAATGATAAAAACTTAGCTAGAAATACAAACGATAATATCAGGAATGAAAGAATAGACTATGAAAATGAGCTAAGAAAGAATAATATACTACCTAAAATAGAAGTGTGGGATATGCACACTTATATGTACTCTAAAACAGCTTATTCTTCAAGAAGTACAGGGACCAGGTATCCTTCTTCATCTAAATCATACTCTTCAGGAGGTTATTCAGGTACTTTAAGTAGATATAAGGTAGTTGACAATGGTGAAAATGTAGATTTTGGTAAATATGTAACTAAGACAGATAGTAAAACTGCTACTGGTACAAAAAGAACTACATCTTGGAGTAAGTATGATGCAGATGGAAAAATGACAAGTTCATCCGGATCCAGTAGCACATCGTCCATTTCTTATAGTAGTGGAGGATATACAGGTACTTTACACAAAAATGGATATTCCTTTGATGGAGAGTCAAAAACTACTTATTCTGATGGCAGCTATAAAATAACTAGAAGATATACTGGATATTATTCAGGAACTGTAACTAAGACCTACCAAGTATGGGAGAGTGATTGGCGTTGGGTATCAGATTATAGGGGCTACTATTCAGGAACTGTAAGAAAATATGTAACACAACCCTATAGTAATCCCTTCAGAACATTATCTGATAAATACATTGTGTATGTTTCAGATGATTATATAAACCAAATGTCAAACCTTACAATGGTTAGAGAAAAATCGGATGCAAAATTAATTTTAGTAGGTTCAGAAGCGATAAAAAATCAAGTAGAGTATGATTACTTTATTCCTATATCGAATGATATTGGAGACTTCATGCCTCAAATAATGAATATAGTAACAACTGCAAATCCTTATGAGTTAGGGTACAAGATTATAAAGGGAGAAGCATTTACGATTAATTATGCAGATATAGATGAAGAAGGAGATCCAATTATAGAAAGGAAGTTTCAATATATACATGATGAAAATTACTATGACAATAGTGAGGGGATAGCTAGTGTTGCTTACTCGATATTTGATGAAACTCAATACTCGAACACTGAGATTACTTCTTTTAACAAAGTGGGTAAATATGAGGTCTATAGAAGGATTAAAGATGAGCCTATAGACATACCAAGCATGGGATTATATTCAAATGAACCTAAGCTTACTATATATGTACACAGAAAGCCTATAGCAAATGCAACTTTAGACTGGGATTATGATAACTCAACAAGCACATATAAGACCACATGGGTAGATAAATCCTATGACCTTGACCATGAGTTTAGTCGTCCAGATAAAGGCATAATAGAAAGAAAAATTATGTATAGAAGAAATAGTGGAGAGTGGAAGTATAAGATTCCTGATAATCTTATACCAGGTAATTATGAGCTCAGGTATTATGTTAAAGACCTAGAAGGCGTATGGTCTGAACCATATAGCATGGACTTCACATTGGCCTCAGCTCCACCGATACAATTTAGTGCGTCTGCAAGAGCTCTAGATAACAACTTTAGTTTAGCAAGCATTCCTGCCAGTGAGTATTTAGAACTATATAATATTTGGACCAGGTATCCATATTCATTAAAGTTACAAACTGCTTTATATGATGGAGGAACTAGAGTAAGCCCAATTAAAACTATTAATTACTATACAGGAACTAAAAATGATAACGATATAGATTGGGATAATATAGATTATGAAGTCCCTGCTACACTTTCTGATAAAAGTTATACATTAAAATTAACTGCAGTTGATGCAAATAATAGTAGTAAGGAGAAAGAATTAAATTATAATGTAACACTATCTACTCCAGTAGATTTATTAGTTACCTATATGCCTGAAGAATACATAACTGAAGAAGAAAATATTATGGAAGTTGAAACATCTAAATATGTTGAGGAAGTGGAAGTTACTCTATTTAAAGGGACTCCATATGAAGTAACAGAGTATATGAATCTTGAAGATAGTCAAACTAAAAAGACTTGGAACCATTCATATATTCCATCATCATCTATCCCTGAAGGAAATTATATGGCTTCAGTTACTGCAACAACATTTAATGGAAATACTGAATCAATAGATATGAACTTTAAGCTTGAGAACGTTAAGTTATTTGATTTTAAGGTAATCAAAGTAACTGATTGGGATTTTGAATCTATATGGAAGAATACAGGACTTGAAATCGGAGTAGGGAACTTGGCCATAGATGAGACAGACCATCCTGAAGGAAAATTAATGAAACGAGGATATGCATTCTACTTCAGTGTTTCATCGAAGGGACTGGATGGTCCTAATGATACTATACGGATAAGACCAAAGTTTTATGATATGAATACAGGCAATGAACTAGACATGTATTATGCAACCCATAAGGATGCATATGTATTGGCTACAAGTGACTATGGAGATAGGGACGAGAACGATAATATAAGGATATTTTACACTGGAGATTTAAATGATGATGAACTACTTGGATATCACAATGAAATTTTTCTACCTAAGAGTTTAAGAACCATTAATGGGCAAGAACAGACATGGATAGGAAGATATGGAATTCCTTCAACAGCTATTTTCGTTGAGAAAGGAAAAGAACCTTGGATTGAAGAAAATAGGATTTTAAATCCAGTCAAAGTTAATTTTGATATAGATGCATTTAAGAATGGAGCAAAGAAGCTAGATTATATTGATAGCGGTCAGTGGGAAAAAGAAAGAAGAGATAATAATGGGTTAATAATGGACCTAATAAAATATAACAAATATAGTCCAGGAGATGTAATAGTTATTGATCCTAGTTTATCGATAGATGACGATTATGAAGTAACACCAATTTGGTAATGAAAGGTGGTCCTTCCTGAAAGGGAAGGATCATCTTTTATTTATTATATAAATCAAAGAAAGGAGTGATTATTTGATTTATTCTCTAATGGCTTTAACATTAATATTTACAAGTCTTATAGGATGGCAGCTATATAGAGTTAATAAGTTTAAGAATGAAATACAAGATTTAAATAGATATAAGATTATAAAGGATGTTATGGAAGTAAGTAGTAGAGAAAAAAATATAATTAAAGGACTTAGGGATATAAACTCAGTGATACTTGAAGAACTTCAAATGGATTATAGTTCCTTTTTTATTTACAACGAGGATACAGATGAAATAAGTCTTAAAGAAACAAATTTAATTAATGAAAGGCTAAACAGAGAATTAACTGACATAAAAGAATATAGGGCAGAGTATGAAGATACTCCAAGGGACTTTAGGGAAGTCTTTGAAGAAAATAAATATATAATCCTATTTTCTGAAGTTGATTTAGAATATCCAACTGCAGGAGAAAGGGGAATTAAAAGTTCTATACTCATCCCACTTATATTTAATTCAAAAGCCATAGGATATTGGCTTATAGAAGATTGCAGTACTAAATATTCAAAGGAAATTGATAAGGAGCAATTAGTTATACTTGCTGACCAATTAGCTGCAGTAATAGCTAGTGGGCTATATACATATTTAGATCCTTTGCTAAATATTCCAAAGAGAGATTTTTTATTAGAATTTATTGAAGATAGTATGCAAAATAAGGATAAGACATCGGTTGTGTTTGCTGATATAGACCACTTTAAAAGTGTTAATGATAACTATGGTCACAATATTGGGGACCAGGTACTTAAAATTGTAGCACAATTATTTCAACAAAGTATTAGAACTACTGATATGGTAGGACGATATGGAGGAGAAGAAATAGTCTTTTGTCTTCCAGATATAAACAAAGAAGATGCAGTTAATAGGATAGAAGATATTAGAAGGAATTTAGAAAGGGCAGAGTTAGAATTAAGTGATGAAACTATTATAAAGATAACTGCAAGCTTTGGTGTGGTTACATATCCTGATGAATTTAGTGGAAAAGTACCGCCTGAAGAAATATTAAAAAAGGCTGATGAAAGAGTATATATTGCAAAAGAACAAGGAAGGAATAGAGTAGTTTATAGATAGATGGGGATCATGAATATACAAGCTATATTAAGAGAATAAAACAAAACCTAAATAAACCCCTCCTAAAAATATAGTAACTATAAGTATAAAGTGGATTATAAACCAACCTATTCTATTGTATCTAATACTATTATAATCAATAGGGTTTCGTAGACTGTCAGGTATAATAAAGGTGCTTATCCATTCAAAACCAATTAAAAATAACCACCACCAAGTATATGAATCCCAAAAATCCCACTTTACATTATATTCTATTAGATTAGTATATTGCAGTGCTAAAGTTTCGAAAAGCATACCAATATGAACTAATACCCAATAGAAAGGAATTTTCCAAAGAAAGGGTTTAGGTGCATAGTTTACTCCAACTAAGACAATGAAGGGGAACATAGTTAAAACAACATCAAAAGGCATAATTGCAAATGAAGAAAACAATCTATAGGGAAAAGAATAAAATCCTAGCCTAACAAAGATGTAACAAAGAATATTTCCACTAATAGCAGTTAAAAGATAAAGGAGGCCGTATCTTCTCCAATCTTTTCTTACTATTAGATAGGAGCCAATTAAAGAAAAAGCGATAGAAAATAAAGTAAGATAGGTCTCAATATTAGACTGTAAATTCAATTTATGTACCCCCGATCATATTAAGTTAAGGTAATAATATTATTATTAAGAAATTACATCTTAATGATAATTATAAGCAGTTGATGTTTTTTTATACTAGTTGAATTATGGTGTTCTTTAATATTGTTCTAAATAAGTATTTAAGCTATACTTAAATCTAGTAATCTAAAAAATGATACCTTGAAATCTATTTATTTATGATATAATTGATTTATGAATATTATAGGGAGGAAATATTGTGGATGAAAAAGTACTTGCCTTGTTAGAGAAAATGTATATAGAAATGCAGGAAATGAAAACAGGTTTAAAAACAGAAATGCAAGAAATGAAAACTGAGCTGAGAACAGAAATGCAACAAGGATTTGTTAAACTTGAGCATAAGATAGATGAAAATCATAAAGCACTTTACGATGGATATAAACAAAGTATTGAAGGCATAAATGAAACAAGAGAAAAATTAGATAAATTAACTGATAAAGTAGATAATCAAGAAATTAAGCTACAAGTACTGAGGACTGTAAAATAAATCATGGATATTTATTATTTAAAACGATAGAAAGAAGCTTCATAGTATGAATATGAGGCTTCTTTTTTATTTTTTTCTAAAAAGGGGGTGTAATTAATGCTTAAGAAATTAGGGAAGTTAAAGTGGGTAATTTCAATAGTATCTTCACTAGCTCCAGTGGTGCTGGGAGTGATTCTTTTAGCAGCTCCTATAGCTGGATTATATAAAGCTAAATCATATTTTATGAATCTTTTCTTTGGAAATGACAAGGAGGAAGAAGGTATAGTCTTAAGTCTGGATATAGAACCAAAGAAGCTTGAAGAAATATTAGCTAAGGTAGATAGGAAAGCATATGAAGAACTTAACTTACCAATATCACTAGACGAAATCAATAGCTTCCTAGACAGAGAAAAGAGTACATATTCCGATAATACTTTTTATTATAAAAAAGTTAGAGTCAGAGATGTAAGAAAGTACGATAGAAAGGATAACAGGACTATAAGACATAGTAATAAAATGTTAGGCTATGAGCCTTTAAAACAAGATTTTAAGGAGTTAGAGTACGAATATAGACTTCCTTGGCAGATAATATATGGAGCAAACTTCTATAAAAGTGAAGATGTAACTGAAGGTACAATGAAAGCTTTAATGCCTAAGTTTGTATATGTTTATCCTTACTCTAATCATAGTATTCCTTTTCCCAAGTCTAAAACTGCTGATGAGCAAACAGGATATGATGCTGAGAGTAAAACAGCTAAAAATCATATTATCAAGATAGATAAGTCCCTTACGATCCCATATGATGAAGAACACTCAAGATTTCTAGATGAAGATAATATGTATCTAGATAGTGAAGATAGTGACTATGGGAGGTTTGAAGAAGTAACAGAGACCAGGATAAAAAGAGAAGTAAGTATAAAAGAGACTAGTAGTGAAACAGGGAATACCACTACAAAGGAAAAAAGCAGGACAACAACTAAATATATTGAAAAGACATACCCTAAATTCAAATTACAAGGAGTAGATACTCCACTTAAGACATTAAAGTTTATTTATGAAAGGAAGCAAATGTTAAATGAGCTATATGACTATGATTACGATAGAGATAAGGTACTAGATGATAATGGAAATATTATTGAAATAACAACAAGAACATGGAGATATAGAAGTTTTGACAAAATAGTTTTAAAAGACATTATAGAGACAGACAATTCAACTAGATTTGCAAACTTTTTAGAAGAGATAGAAATAGGCGTAGATGGAGCTAATGAATTTAAAAACATTGTATCTTTATTTCCAGCTGGTTATTATGTGGCAGCAGATATACAAGGGAGTTATATTAATCAGTACCTGGATGGAGAGAGTTGGTTAACTGATATAAATGGATATTCATTTGGGTTTTTAGAAGATATAGTAATAGAGCCTTCTGAGTTATTATTACCTATACCAAGGTTTTCTCAAATAGACAAGAGATGGGCTAACTTACCCTATGGGGATTCTACTATAGGCAGAGCTGGGTGTGGACCAACGAGTGCATCGATGGTTTTGACAGGTTTATTAGATAAGGTTATTTCTCCTGTTGAAGCTGTTAAGTTTGCAATTGACAATAGATGTAAAGTAGAATCAGGAACCTCATGGAATTACTTCTCTCTTATAGGTAAGCACTATAACATCGATGTACAGCAACTAGATCCTAAAAACTATAGAATGGTTTTAGAAGAGCTAAAGAAGGGGAATCCAGTAATAGCTAGTATGGGGCCAGGACATTTTACCTCAGCAGGCCACTATATAGTTTTAACTGGAATAGATGAGGATAATTTGATTATAGTTAATGATTCCTATGACCCATTAGGTATAAAAAATAGAAGTTGGGATTTTAAGATAATTTTAAGTGAAGCTAAACAATTCTTTGTATTTAAAAAGACTTAAAATCACAACGGACCCCTACTTCAAAAGCAGGAGTCCTATATATAAATGGGCCTTTGGCCTTCCTGGGGGGATAGGAAGATTGATTGTCAATTATATAGTAACAAATAAATATGATGAAAATATGAACATCATATTAATAAATAATAACATTTAGAAATGAGGAGGATTTACTAATATGACACTTAAAGAATTTAAAGAAGCAAAATGTGATAAATTACTGAAGTATGGTGCAAATAAAGACTATCTATGGCTTACTGAATGTACAACTGTAGAAGACTTTATAAGCATGTATGGACGTGACCTTGCTGAAGATTTAGAACTATTAGAGTATAAATACGTTCTATATTATCATGAAAGTGGCAGTGTTAATGCCATAGGAGGCTTTAACAATCAGGAAGAATTTGAAAAAGCTTGTGAGTATGTAGGGAATTATTTAGATGCTCCATATTAAGAAAAAAGACTTTAATAGTTGTAAGGGAGGAACTAATGGATGAATTATATTGAGATAGACCATAGTAAAGTAGATGGATATGATAAAATGTCCAGAAAAGCTAAGGAAATATTTAATGCTGTATATAAGAAACATAATTCTAGTATTGGTATGGATAGTAAAGGACAATGGGTTCCAACTAAGGTTAAAGAACACAGCAGTTTATTAAAAGTTCACTTTAACAATAGAGAATGGTTACACTATAGTTATAATTATACTTGGTATTAATTTAAGGAGGAAATATGGAAGAATCAAAGGGTAAGAAAATAAAGAAGATATTGTACATATTGCTGGCCATAGGGACAGTTTTTTTTATTTCCTTTTTAATCTATACTATGGTCCAGTATTTGGAGGTGGCAAGAAGGGTGGAAAAGCAAAGGAATCATATAGAAGAAATTAAGGAGTTTCAAAGAAGTTCAGAAATAGAAAGCATAGTAAGTGATGATGTAGACTCCAGGAGTAATAAGGGTGGAGCTTTAAAAGAAAAACATAGAATAACTTCAGGTGGAATAGATATATCCAATGAAATATACATAGAAAATTCCCATATGCTCCTGGAATATTTCACTTATGAAGAGTATGTAAAAATAAAAGAAAATATATCGAAAGTGATCCTTCTAATTCTTCCTGAATTAAACGATTTACACCAGGAAGAAATAGAAGGATATTTTAATGAAAATTATCAGGATATTGCAAATCATTTAGGGGTAGATACTCTAGAAAATTTTCATAAATATCTAGATAGGATAAGGATACTTAAGAATAAAGAAATAGATAGAGTATATATCGATATGAATTCTATTGAGTCTTACGAAGGTATTTCATACTTTGACTTACGGATCATAGCTAAAGATGGAGTTAAGGAAACATTTAAAACTAAAGTTGTGAAAATAGAAGAGATATTCAATGTAATGGTCACAAGATAGCATGAAGGGAGGGCAAAGAATGAAAAGCAAGAGAATATATATAATATTAGGCATATTTCTATCTATACCAGGAGTAGTATTTGCCGACGATGGTGGTTGGTTCTCAAAACTCATGGAGAAGTTTACAGGATTAACCCTGGAGAAAGCTTTTGAAGGTTCATCAAGTCTTATAACTAAATGGGTACTACAAACACCATATTTAATTAATTATGAGTGGATACAAAAGGTATGGTGGTTCTGCTTTATAATTTCTATAATAATGTTAGGAGTTGGAGCAGGTATAAGTGTAGTCAAGCTATTTGCTGGTTGGACTGCTGCTGGAGCAGTGTTGACATCGATACTTATAGCTTTTGTTGGTTCTACATTATCTTTATATGGTTCAGATAAGCTCATTTCTGGCATTAACTTTGCGACCAATGAGCTAGTAAATGGTACATTGGTCACAGAATACTATAGGGGTGAGAACCAAAAAGCTATACTCGAGGAAGGTTTAGATGAAGATGATATAGGTTTTGATTCCTTTGAAGGAAAAGCTTTAATGAAGGTATCCTTTGGGGGGAATCTAACAGATGAAGAAGAGCTATATAAGACCTTCACTGGAAATGGAGGTGGAGGAATCATATTAATGATTTGGGGAATGCTTGTATTATTTCTCATAGGACTATTTGGTCAGATTAGATATGGAATCATCGGACTGCTGGCAGGAATAGCTCCATTTTGGTTTTCATCAAGTGCCTTTACAGGAGATTCAAGGCCAGCTGTAGGATACATAAATTTATTTGTCAGGAGTGTATTATTATCTGGAATATTTGATATTGCATGGTTATTTGCTACTTATACAAATAGGTCATTAGAATTTGCTGATTTAGGAAGACAAAGTATTTCGTGTTTAATATATACCATTGCATTAGTTGCTGCCATTTGGTTTTGGTTTAGGTGGGTTGTGAAGGCTGCCATTAAGCCTGCTACACTAGCTGGAGGAGCAGTTCAAAAGCATTATGGTAAAATGGGGTCTAAAATTGGTAAAGCAATGGAAGGTGTAGGAGCAAGATTTGGAATGGAAACTTTAGAAGTTAAGGGTGGAGAGATAAGAGCAACAGGGGAAGAAAGAAGTAAAATAGCAAGTGAAAAAAGAGCTGGAGATTTCACAGGAAATACAAAAGATAGGTTAGCACAAGCAAGAAATAAGTACCGATATGAAACATATAGTAAAAAGGCTAAGCAGGATATAGTTAAGGACTTCCAATATGGAAGTGGAGGAATGGTTAGAAAAATGGATGAGGTGGATACATTAGGAATAAATGAAAATGAGCTTGTTAATATGATAAGAAATAAGAATCTTGGTAGTGTAGTTAGAACAGAAAATGGCAAGGTTTTAGTTGACCAAAAGGCTAAACACAAGGTGGATAGCCTTATTAAAGATTCGTATTCAAGTGAACATATTCAATCTAAAGAATTTAATGGAGATAAGGGATATTTACTAAAAGGTGTAGACCAACATGCTGATGAACTATTAGCACTCCTAAAAGAAGAAAATATTAAACATAAAGATATTAATAATGTAGTTGTGACCAAGGAAGTTATAAAGGCTTTAGAAGAAAGAGTTAAAGAGATAGAACCATTTGATAATAGTAAATTACAGAAACTACCTGAAGGCAAAGTAAGTATTAAGATAGAGAATATTAAGGAGTTAGAAAAAGCAGAAAGGATGCTTAGTAATAACAAAGTTAAATTCTCTAATGAGGGTGGATATTTGATGTTTGATGAACAAAGATATAAGAATATGCTTCATAAAACCGATATCACCAGGGATCTTTTAAAGAATAAGAACAATGATGGTGAGATTGAATATAATTTTGAGTATAAATTTGATGATAATAAGAGAAAGCAATTAATGGACACTCTTAAGGACCTAGATGTAAGCTATAAAGAAAAGGAAATCCTATGGGTTGATGAAGATAGCAAAGATAGAGTTCTAGATAAGATTGTTACAGTTGAAAAAACTAAGAGAAAAAGGGAGCATAAGCAGTATGCTAATCTGCAGCTTGGGAAAGGACAATTCTATGATGATATTTATGAAGAGATAAATAAAAAATATCCTGAAGCTATTTTAAATAAAGGCAGTAGAAATAAAAATCAAGGAAATATAATCATTGATAATGAGTATATGGAGAAGATCAAAGATATTGTTAAGGATTATGAGAATAAAACACCATACTGGAAGGATTCAACTGGTGCATATTATTATATTGACAGCAAGCTCAAGATGGTAGTTAAACATTTAAATCCACCTGGGAACGGAAGATATATGGGTTTATATAAAGAATAGAATGGAGGATTAATATATGGCACTTAGAGAAAGATTTGTATCTGCAGATATTCAGGAAGATATAAAAATAATGAAAGTATTTCCAATGGGGGCTTTAAAGTGGCTAATAGCAGTTTTTATAATATCTATTATAGTCTCTTTTATATTTTTTGGTCCTATAATGAGAATTGTATTTGTAATAGGTTCAAGCTTTATGACAGTTTTTATTTTCTCAGCTGATATACCAAATCAAACAAGGAAAGTGAAAAGTTACTTTAGCTCAAAACATAAAATTAAAAATTTTAATTCAGTTATAGGAATTGATGAGTTTGATGCCATCTCCAAGAAAGATTCAAAGGAGATGGTATTTTTAGAATACGAAGTTGAGCCTTGGGAAGTGTCTGAAGAAGGAACAAAGGAAGCTAAAGCTAGAAAGTTTGCTCAAGATGTAATGGCTGCAGTAAGTCTAGGAGGAGAAGTATCTATATATGCAACATGCTCTAGCGAAGATACAAACGTACTTGAACGTAGATTAGAGAATCTAGAAAACTTATCAGGAGGAGTAAAGAAACTTGAAAACAATAGGATTGAACATCACTATAAGTTATCTAGATTTGCCAGTAAAACAAAATATAAGATTAGAATCGAAAGAGATACAAAGAAAAACATTGAGGAAGAAGTAGAAGACATAGGCGAAATGATAAGCTTTGATGGACAAGTTATTGGCGGGGACTCAGTTAAAGAATATATTAAAAATCAGCTAACTCCTGATTCTAAAATAAAAAGGGGTAAAGGAGGAGACATAAATGATTGATTTAAAGTTGATGTATAAGAAGGCAAAACTAAATGATACCTATGTAACAACATTACTGATTACAGACTTTCCAGATAGAGCTGTGCCAGGATTTATATATAACCTTACTCATGGAGAGTTTGCACATACTAAAGATGAAAACAAAAGGATTAGTGTTAATGTTGCTACCCATATAAGAAAAGCTCAGGTAAAGTTTGATTGGCAAATGAATGCTAAAATGAATAGACTTGATAGGAATATTAATGCTTCAAACACAGGGAAGATAAGTGACAAGCCTAGGGAAGAAGAAGTTAAGGCTTTAAATAGTATCCTTCATTTTAGGGATGGTTCAGGAAGTGATAAATATGTAGAGCTATTCTTGTTAGTAACTATATCTTCAGATGATAAAAGACTATTTAGAAGAAGACTGAGAAGTTTAAAGAACATGCTTAAAGACAGTATGAAAATGAAATATAAAGAACTTGCTATGGAACAACACTTAGCATTGTCGGCTGCATGGGCTGGAGGAAACAAAAAATTATTAGATAAATATCATGGAAGAATAATGGATATGGATACTTTAGCTGCCTTTTATCCTTTCTTAGATGGTTCTATAAGCCATAAAAAAGGCTGTTACATTGGTCATAGAACTAAAGATGGCACTGCAGTATATAAATCCTTTACAGATACACCTGATGACCAGAACTTTATTGTAACAGGAAGAACTGGATGGGGTAAGTCAACAGAACTTAAAGCTTTGGTTGAATCAATGGAAAATCAAGGAATGAAGGGATATATTTACGATGTTGATGGTGAGTATTATGAATTATGTCAGGAGTTAGGAGGACTATGGATAGACCTCACCCAGGGAAGTGGAAAATTCATTGATCCAACTTACATAGAGAATTCAATTTTTAATGAAATAGACCCAACAAACTTGAGTGAGACTGACTATAAAAAGGCTAAAGAAGCCGACGATGCAAGATATTCAGAAGCTTCTCACAATACTTTAGGAGTTATCGGGTTATTAGTTGATAAATTCACTGCTAAGAAAAGAAATGCTGCTGCATATGCACTTTTAAAAATGTGGGAAAATGCAGGAATTAAAGAAGAAGAACCAAGCACCTGGAGTACTAGGGAAGGTTTAGGAATTCATAAGTGGTATGAAATACTAAAGGAGCATGCTAATTCAGATGATGAAGATATTCTCCATAAAGAAGGAGCTAGATTACTTCATGAAGATTTATGGAATTACTTTGAAGGGGTTGATAAAAACTTATTTAAAAATGCAATCTCTCCTGATTATATAAAGAATACTGAGTTAGTAGTATTTCATGTTGCTTCAACCATAGAAAACGCTTTGGATCAGCAAATTGGTGCTGCCAAAATGGTAATGGCATCCCACATGGCCTGGGAGCAGATAAAAAGGGACAGGCTTAAAAAACAGAAGTTTAGCTTTTCAATATATGAAGAAGTTCAAAGACTTATAAAGAATGATTATGCTGCCATGTCAATATATAGGGATACTACAACAGGAAGAAAGTTTAATCTCCAATGTATGATTGGTTTTAATGACCCATCAATCCTCTTTCCTGATAATAAGGGATTATGGGACAATACAAAATACAAAATACTCTTTACACTAGAGAAAAACACAATAGAAGAGTTAGCTGATAATGGAGCTATGCCAAGGGAAGTAATAGACGAGTGGTTACAGCTCGAAAAGTATCAATTTATACTAGCTGAGAAAACTGAGAAAGGTAATGCATATGACATTTTAAGGGCAGAGCTTCCTGATAGTGAACTTAAGTTATCAAAGACCAGGGGACTTAATTAATAGAGATAATGAATTATTAAAAGGTTAATAAGATGTAAACAGGGTGTAATTAACACATTATTAATATACTAATTACACCCGCAAAAGAAAAGGAGGACAAATATGTTAGAAAAAAAAGATGGAAATAGGGTGAAGTTAAAATTTAATAGTTTTGAGGATACAAAGAATGAACTAAATGAAAGTATGACTTATAAATCAAATGAAAGTATGAATGAGCAATCTAGAGAAGAAGAACCGATTAATAAAGAAAGTATTGGAAGGCCTTATAAAAATGAAAAAGATAAAAGGGACAAGAGAGTATATTCATATTTAACTGAAGATGAAAAAGAAAAGTATTATAGATATTGTGCTTCTATTAGAAAGGATGCTTCAGATGATTTAAGAGAATATATATTAGGGTGTATTAACCAGTAGGTATTAATTACACCCAAACAAGATATTAATTATACCTTATTAAGGTGTAATTAATGATTAATAGATGTTATTTACACCCAACTAAGGTGCTAAAAGGGTGCAATATAATAAAGGATGTGATTAAATGGAAACTAAATTAATCATAGCTTTAATAATAATTTTAATAGCAGTTATATTTGTTAAAGCTGTAAGCAAAGTCCCAAAGATAGTTTTTATGACTATCCGAGGGATTTCTTTAATATTTGGGATTATAGCAATATATAAAAATTGGGATATAGCTTATCCAGTAATAAAAGAATTTGGAAATGACGTAACTAGTAAAATTATAGAGATTGGCAAGTTGGCATATTTTACTGTAATAAACAATGCAGATAAGGTCTTGTCAGAGATTCCAAATAAAATAAACTAAGGGAAGGTGAGAATATGAAGAAACAGAAGGACACAAAAGTCAGTAATGGTGGACTTATAGAAGAATTAATAGAAACAGTACTAAAGGTACTTGTAAATATAATTGTTTTCTCATTAGTGGCCATAGTATCAGCTTTGGTTTATCTGAAGGTCGAAAAATTAAATATTTTAATACCTAGATATAATTCACTGGCCATAGATATTATCCAAGTAAGTGGGGTTTTAATAGGAATTTCACTCTTATTAATGAATATCAAACTTGTAGGAAAGGCATTACTTAAAGTTTTAAAGCAAATATTGAAGCTCATAAGAATCCTACCGGAGAAATTTATTAGAAGTATATATTACACCTTAAGAAAGAAAACAATCGAAGAACCTATAGGTGATGAGTTAAGGGAACCTACAGAAAAGGATAAAAAAACACTAATGGAAAAATGTCCACCCCTGGTTCTATTAAATGAACCAAAAGACATTAATATGGGAAATAAGGATGAATTGAGAAACCTATTGTCTATGACATTTAATAAATATGATCTTAATTTTGTAAGGATCAAGGAGGTTTTACCAGGTCCAACTATTACAAGATTTATTTTAGATATAGGTGAAGGGAAAGTATCAGAAATAACAAAATATGAAAAGGAAATGGCCATGACTCTTGGGGTTAATTCAATATACATAAAACCTAGTGCTAAGGGACTAACTATTGAAGTACCAAATAGAAAACGTTCTAAAGTATATCATAGGGAAGTACTAGAAAATTTTATGAAGCATAGAGATATAAAAGAACTTTTAGAGATTCCTATAGGAAAGACTGCAACTGGAGAGCTTCAGGTTCTAGATATTGCTAAATGTCCTCATCTTTTAATAGCAGGAGCCACAGGATCAGGGAAAAGTGTTTGTATAAATACAATATTAACAAGTATCTTATTTAAAGCTAGACCAAAGGATGTAAGGTTATTATTAATAGACCCTAAGATGGTTGAATTAAATGAATATAATGGAATCCCTCATTTACTAAATGATGTTATAACAGAACCTAAAAAGGCAGCCAAGGCTTTAGAGTGGGCTATTAAGGAAATGAACAGAAGATATCAAGTGTTTGCAAAGGCAAAGGTTAGAAATATCAATAGATATAATAGTAAGCCAAACCTACCTAATATGCCTTTAATAGTAATAGTAATAGATGAGTTAGCAGATCTAATGCTTGTAGCAAAGGATGCTATTGAAGATAAAATCCAAAATCTTGGGCAAAAGGCAAGAGCGGCAGGAATACATTTAATAGTCGCAACTCAAAGACCTTCTGCAGATGTTATTACAGGAACCATTAAAGCAAATATTACTGGGAGAATTGCTTTTTCGGTAGCTTCAAATGTTAATTCTAGAATAATACTAGATACAAGTGGAGCAGAAAAGTTACAGGGTAATGGAGATGGTTATTTATTAACTACAGAAATGCCAATGCCAGTAAGATTCCAAGGTTCATTCATAGACGATGAAGAAGTAGAAAGAGTAATTAAATGGTGGAAGAATAGAAGGGGACAGAGGTCTTCAGATAATTTAGAATTTGATTTTGATGCACAAAAAGATATAAATGAAGCTTCAGAGTATCAGGAAGAACCAATAGATAGAACAGAAGAAAAACAGAAAATCGAAAGCATTGAAAATACTAAGGAAGAGTATTCTGAAGCAGAGCTTCGAGTAAGGATATACATTAATGAAATAGCATATCATTCTGATGAGGTAGAAATCACACTTCCTTCAACAGATGTGATGAGAGAAGAAATTGGTATAATGAAAGCAAATTTAATAAATATTATGAACAAGTTAGAGAAAGAAAAACTGATCGAGAAAAAAGGAGCAGGTCGTGGAGCTAGGACCTATTTGTTAATTCCACAAGAAAAAGCCTATGATTTTTTAGATAAATATTCTCCTAAATCAGTAAAAGAATAGTTCTAAAAACAGTTCTAGAACTATTCTTTTAAGAAAAATATTAACATAAAATGGCGTAAAACGCATATTTTTAAAAAAACGAGGTATATACTATTGTAAAGAACTATTTATTAGAACTGTTTTATTTTACAAAGAAATTCAGGAGGAAAATATGAATAGAAACAAATTAAATATAAGAAAACTTTTAGGATCTTTAAATAAATTTGAACGTGAACATTCTATTAGAGTTTCTCTGTACGCTGAAAACTTTGGTAGAGTTTTAGAACTTAATGGTCATGAAGTAAAAGTGCTTTCTAATATAGCCTTATTACATGACGTTGGAAAAGCAAGAATTCCTATAACCATACTTGAGAAACCAGGAAAGCTAACTGACGATGAATATACGATGATAAAGACCCATACAGGAGCAAGTGAAGATATATTAGTTAATAGTCCTGGACTAAATCAATATGCACATATAGCTAAAGCACATCATGAAAGATGGGATGGTGAAGGATATCCTGATAAGCTGAAGGGAGAAGAAATACCTTTATATTCTAGAATTATATCTATAATAGACGTCTATGATGCTTTAGCAAACAAAAGAGTCTATAGAAAAAAAGTTTTCACAAAGAAAGAAGCACTAGATATTATTAATCAAGGAAAAGGAACACAATTTGACCCAAATATAACTGAAATATTTATAGAAAAAGTTGAGAGTATATTAGATATAAAGAAGAATAATAAAACAACTTCTTTAGGTGAAAGGAAATATAAAATAGGGTAAATGAAAGTTAATCTAAAAAGTAGACTAACTTTCCCGAATGTAGTTCGAAAAATAGACTGCGTTCTGAAAAAGCGTAATAAAATAATAGAATTTTATACGATGTGCTCGCCCATGGACGAGCAACTTTTAATATTTTATATAACAAAAAAAGAGTGGCCAGAAGTTTTGGTAATGGTCACTTTTTTTTTTGAAATATTGCCAATGTATCATACTAAAATCAAACTATTGAAATAACTCATCTTATATCTTCCTTAATTTACGCTATTAATACTTCTCTATGATTGATATCAAGAATTGAAATTTTGCATTTTCCTCCTAAATTATCTTGTACCACTTTCTCTAGCTCCTCTAATGCATTCTCAAATTCTATAATCCTATTTTCATTAACTAATTCAATACATAGGAAGGCATTCTTTGTATTTTCTGTAAGCATTGTCCTTACAGATTCACGCCAATTCCAGCATCTACAAATAGCTCCTTCATTATCTTTGTATATTACCTCACCTTCATATGGTGGTTCACTTTTATCCGTGCCTAATGTAACAAAACTTTCATTACCGTCTGCCTTCGTCAATCTTATATCACCATTAAATTTCTCTATATCCTCGCCACCGCATGGTAATGCATATTTTAATGATATAGAATTATAGATATCTACTAGGGGGTTAATAGTTCCTATATGTTTTCCATTATGAACTCTCTTTAGTAACGCTTCTATAGAAGACCTTGCACCTTTTTTTGTTTTAAATTTTTGAAACGCTTCTCTCCATACTTTTATAACTTCGTTACTGCTAAATTGTGGGTTCTTAAAATATTTTAAAGCTTCCTCTTCTGCATTTGAAATTAGCTGTTCGTATTTTTCATTATCTTTGATTGTGTTGTCAATATCACTACAGATAATAACACCTATTTTAGCATTAGGAAATAGACTCCAAAAATCATCTTCAATTATAAATTTCTTCATTTTTATTCCTCCTCATATAATTTAAGTATTATTCTCCTTATCATTTGGAAATAAGAATTAAGCCTGTTATACACAGTATCACACCTGAAACAGCTGTAAGTGAAATGGTTTCTTTATAAATCAAAAGGCCTATAGGAATAAGCAAAAGCGCTACCAATGTATTTGATAAAAGCCCAGCTATGCTTATATTCCAGCCTATTCTATATGATAACAAGAATCCCAATTCCAAACCTACTACTGCAAACCCTAATAGAAGACTTGACCAATTTATGGTTCTAAGCGATTGACTTAAGCTGGCATCAGGAACAAAAATAAAGAAAGATACTATAGATACAGCTGAGGCAGAAACATAAGTAACTATTAGTGTAGCAATAGGGTTTAAATTAGCTGGTGTTGATTTTTGAGACAAATGATAAAATAAACTTGATAAAACTATCAAACCAATCGGTAAATACTTTGAAACCATAATCATCACTCATCCCTTTACTAATTTCGTATATTCATCATAAAAGAATAAAAATAAAAAATCCCGAGAAATATTATTAAAGTATCTCCCAGGCTTTTATCCTTCCGTGTACACAGTTACCTGTGCGTTTTCTCTCGGACCAGCCAGTTATAAACTGCGGAACCCTAGAAAACTAATTTATATTAATTTTTTAATCATTATATAGTCTGTTTGTTCTTCATCACCCATATAGAAAGAGTGGGCATCAGTTTGAACAAATCCCATTTTCTTATAAAAAGCAATAGCATTTTCATTTTCTTCCCATACACCTAGCCAGATTTTCTTCTTATCAAGTTTTTTAGCAATTTCTAAAGCTTTATTAAGTAAATATTTACCAAGTCCATGTTTTTGAAATCTGTTTTTTATATAAATCCTTTCGACTTCTAGTAATTCATCACCCATTTCTTCAGTTTGAGCATCATTGATATTGACCTTTAAATATCCAGCTAGTTCATCATTAAAATAGATAAAAAAGAATTTTGAATAATTATTGGATAATTCTTTTTCTAACTGCTTTAGGTTAAATGACCTTTCCAAATAGGCATTTATGTTTTCTGGTGAGTTCTGATCCTTAAATGTCTCATTAAAGGTTTCATAACTAATTTCTTTAAGTTTGTGTACATCCTCAATAGTACACTTTTTAATATTTATAGCCATTTAAATGTTTCGCTCCTTCCATAAAATCAATATTCTCTTTTGTTTCCCTTTTTTACAAACTCCCAATCCTTTTCGACATTTTTTCTTACTCTTTGCAGAAGATTGGAAATAGTTTCTGTTTCTTTGTCGGAGAACCCCTTTAGTGCAACAGTATTGGAGTAATCATTCTCTCTTTTTATAAAAACATAAACTTTTTTCCCTTTCTCTGTTGGGAATAATTTATTAACTTTTTTATTATCTTTATCTTCCTTCTTTTCAATAAAGTTATTAAGTTCAAGTTTTTTTATGGCACGAGATACAGTTGTTCGGTCTACCTTTATCATCTCAGCTAGCTTTTCTTGAATTATTCCTGGATTTTCACATATCCTTACAAGGTATAAATACTGACCCTTTGTAAGATTATATTCTTTAAATTCTATATTACTTATAGAATCTAATGCTCTTGCAATCATTCCAATTTCACGAAGAATTTCTTTCATAGTAAACTATAAACTCCTTAACTTGTATTTTGTTGCAAATGCAATAAAAATTATTTATATATAGATTAACATGTTTTTATTGCATTTGCAACAAAAATAATAATAAAATAATAATACTATCTCTAAAAGGTGATTTGATGCAGTTCCATTGTGCATTACATAAGATACAACTTCAAACAAAAACTCTTTAGCGTGTTTTCTACAAATTATGCTGCTATGCCTTTTTCATTTTTTAGGATGTTTTCTAATTCTATATATTTATAAGGAATAGTTTTTTCCACTTTCAATCAAAAAATGCAATCATGACGAGCACAATGAAAATTAAGGGGGTACATTTACTAGGGACATATCTTTTAAAGCTCTTAGAATCCAATTTGAAGTGTCGATATTTAGTTAACTCTAATGAATCTTTTATTAAGAACTAGATAGTGTGTAGAGAAGAAAAAACATACTGTTAATTGATGTCATCATAAATGATAAATGTAAATTATACTCTTTATTCGTTTACTATTAATGAGCTATTAAATAATTACACCCTTTACACAGAACATACGTTCCTATATAATTTTTATATAGAAGGGAGTTGGGTAGAAATGAACAAGAAAACAGTACAAATTACAGATAAGCAATTAATCATTTTTCTAGTTTGTAAACAGTTTAAAGTTGTAAAAGTTGAAAGAGATCCTGGAGGAAATAGAAGTATCATTGATTTTGAAAACTCCGAAAAATTAAACCAGGCATTACTTGATTATACCAATAAAGAAAGCAGTGTAAATATAGCAGACTATCTATCTGCTGAGAAAAGAGTTAATAATATTCTATATTTCAATAAAAATAGAATGGCTATATAATCTCTCATATTCTTCTTTCATCACTCAAATTCAATAACTAATAATAGGAGTGATGAATAATGTTAAGAAGTCCCTTATCATGGATGGGTGGAAAATATCGATTAAGAAAAGATTTAATTAAGCTTATACCTAATAACCATACTTGCTACGCTGAAGTATTTGGTGGAGCCAGTTGGGTATTATTTGGAAAAGAAAAATCTGCAGTAGAAGTTTATAATGATATAAATAGGGATTTAGTGAATTTCTTTAGAATACTTAAATATCATCCTGATGAACTTAAGAATTGGATTGAAAAGGATGTAGTAAGTCGAGAGATATTTAATGAATATAAAGATATTCCTGGTAAGTACTTAACAGATATACAAAGAGCTGTCAGATTTTATTACTTAAATAAATATAGTTTTGCAAGTAAAGGTGATTGCTTTGGTTATGGGACTAGCAAAAGACCACACCAGGGCATATTTGATACGTCCCTAATAGATAAAGTTCGAGATAGACTAAGTAATTGCTATATTGAGAATATATCCTTTGATATATTGATAGATAAGTATGATAATGAAAGAACGTTCTTTTATTGTGACCCACCTTATTATGAAACAGCACAATACAAAGATAAGTTTTATAAAGAAGATCATTTGAAATTAGTTAGTTTATTAAAAAATATCAAAGGTCAATTCATGGTTACTATAAATGACCATCCTGAAGTTAGAGAATGGTATAAGGAATTTTATATTAAGGAAGTAGATGTTGGATATTCAGTTTGTAGAACAAAGAAGGGTAGAAGACGTTTTGGTGAGCTTATAATAACTAATTATGACTCTGAAGATATACTGCAGAAAAAAGTGAATGTATAAATAAAGTTTTATTGAGAACGTACTTTATATTTATAAATTAAGAAGGTACATCCTTTCCCCCAGGAGTACCTTCTTTTAACTTAATAACTGAAAAATAAAATTTTTTCAAAAAAAGTTTTGGAACGTACATTAATACGTGCTAAAATATGTTTAAAGGAAGGAACTAAAAATGAAAGCATATTCTTCGAGGGAAATAATTAAAATACTTAAAAGGGATGGATGGTACTTTAAAAGAGCAAATGGCGACCATTATCAATTCATACATCCATCTAAAAAAGGAAAGGTTACAGTTACACATCCAAAAAAAGATTTGCCTATTAAAACAATAAACAGTATTTTAAATCAGGCAGGAATTGAATTAAAGTAGATTCTTTCCTCTCCCTAATAAAAGAATATGATGATAAATATATAGTTAAATGTTATATAAAAGGAGGAAGGAATATGTACAAAAACAGATATATCTATCCAGCCATTTTTGATTATGCAGAAGATGGAATTTCAGTAGAGTTTCCTGATATACCTGGTTGTTTGACTTGTGGTAAAACCACTGAAGAAGCCTTAGCAAATGCAAAAGAAGCTTTAGAGTTAAATATGTACGGAATAGAAGAAGATGAGGAAGAAGTTCCTAAACCATCTGAGCCTTTGGACATAAAGCTAGAAGATAATCAATCTATTGTACTAATTGAAGTATGGATGATTCCAGTAAGGGACTATATGCGAAATAAAGCTGTAAAGAAAACATTAACTATTCCAAGCTGGCTTAATGACATGGCTATTGAGAATAAGGTTAATTTTTCGCAGATTCTAAAAGATAGCTTAGAAGAATATTTAGGAGTTAAGGAAAAGAGACGCTAACCAGGGCAAAAAGTCCTGGTTTTTTTTCTGCTAGTAATATATTTTTCTCCTTCACAAACTTTTGGTTATAGAATATGAGAGCTTTAACTGAGGAAGGTAGTATTAGTCTTTATGTGAAAATATAAGGCGCATATTGTTGTAATATAACGAGTGTGTCCTATACTGCTAAGGTGCTTCTTAAATTATATCAGGTGTTTAAACAACAGTGATCATAATTGTTTAGTTTTGTACTAAAGATTATTTAAAAATAAGTTTGTAATAAATTTTCAACTGGCGAAGTTAGTTCTTTTAAGTGAAGCTCTAAACAAAAATGTTAGAATATCCAACATTTTTGTTGTATTATCTATCAATGATGGATATAATGTTATTAAGGGGAGATGATATTATGAATAAAACATTATGTAATAGATTAAAAAGTGCTAGAAAAAACCTAGGGTTATCACAAGAATATGTTGCTAAATTAGCTAATTGTCATAGAACTACAATTACAGCAATTGAGCTAGGCACGAGAAAAGTTACAACGGATGAACTAGTATTTTTTTCTGAATTATATGGTATAAGTTCTGATGAATTACTTTATGGTACGCAAAATAACACTGATATTAAGATGTTTGCGAGAACTTTTTCTTCTTTGTGTGACAGCGATAAAAAAGAAATCTTTAATCTAATTGAATATAAACAAAGAATGAAAGAAGGAAAAACGCAATATGATAGATAGTTTTAACTTTAAGCCATATTTTGATACACCAGAAACTCTAGCTAATAAGTTTCTTGATGTTTACTTTAATGATACACAGCCCTCTTATCCTATAAATCCATTTATGATATTGGAAGACTTAAATATAGTTTTTCAATTTAGAGATTTTAAGGAGTTAGAGGGCATTTATATTGTACCTGAAGACGAGGATGACATTCCAGTAGTAGGCATAAATAATAAGAGACCAATTTCAAGGCAGAGGTTTACAGCTGCACACGAAATATGTCATCATATCAAAGATAGGAATGTAGCTCGAATATGTCCTATTGGAAAAAAAGATGAAATAGAGAAATTTGCTGATAAATTCGCTAGTGAGTTGTTAATGCCCAAATTTGAATTAGAAGCACAGGCAATTAAATTTGAGAAAAATGGATATGTTGAATTTGAAGATGTCATAATAATTTCAGATTATTTTGGAGTAAGTTTTGAATCATGTGTATTTGCTCTTGCATACAAATTAAGGAAAATAGATGGTGACATTAGAGCCTCTGAATTAAAAAAACGTATAAGAAAATTCAAACCCGTTAAAAAAAGAAAGAAATTAGGATTGAAAAACTATGATATAAATCTATTAAAGAATGTTATAGAATCGTATACATATTTTTTAGATACTAGGAGTCCAGCAGTATGGTACAAGTTTAAAAACAACTTTGTATATAATGAAAACAAACTAGAAGGTGTAAATATTGATTATCCAGATATTGCAGAGATAGTTACTGACCTGAGAGTAAATAATACACAAAGTGATTACTGTACATCTGAATATAAAGATATCATTGAGGTTGTTGGACATGCTTCCCTGTATGATTACCTCATAAATACGGAAGAGAATATATCAGTATACAAAATTCTAAAATTACATAAGTTATTATACCAGTATGCTCCATATTCTGAATATGGTGGCAGTACTCGTAAGACCAATAATTATGTATCTAGTTCAAAATTTGAGACAGTTGATTTTAATGAAATTGGAAATAGGATGTTTGAGTTAGATCAGGAGCTTAATCAATTAATAAAAAACAAAGATGAAATCAGTTTATGTGATTATATAGAAATGTGTGTGATGATTCATTATAAAATTACTATTATTCACCCTTTTCATGATGGAAATGGAAGAGTATCTAGAGCAATGTTAAATTGGCTCTTAAAGTTGAAAAACCTGCCCCCGATATATTTGAGAGCAGACAAGAAAGAAAGATATTATGATGCTTTAATGACAGCTGATACAACTAATGATTACGACCCATTATATGAGGTGTTTTATAGGGCTATACTATCGTCATTAGTTGAGTTAAACACCAAGTTTGAACTCTAGATATTAAAAGTACTAAAGTTTATGAATAGGAAAAGTGGAATGGATATATTCTTCGTCCATTCCACTTTTTAATTTCAATAAGTACACTTTATGAAACACTTTAAAAGTAATAGCGATACATATTTCAAAAAGTATACAAACGACATTTGAAACATTTCAATAATTGCATTGATGTTTTGCAACACTTCATGTATACTTTAAGTATGAATCAGAGAGGTGTTTAAAATGGGAATTAGAAACTATGCTTATATTAGAGTATCTAGTAAAGAGCAAAATACAGATAGACAGCTTGCAGTGCTTAAAGGTATAGATATTGATGAAAGAGATATATACATAGATAAACAAAGTGGAAAAGATTTTAATAGACCAGAGTATCAAGCTCTTAAAAGAAGTATTAGGGCGGGAGATACTCTTTTTATTAAATCTCTAGATAGGTTCGGCAGAAATAAGAAAGAGATCCTTAGAGAGTGGCAATGGCTAATGGATCACGAGATTAATGTTGTAGTTTTAGATATGCCTTTATTAGATACTAGGAAGTATACAGAGTTAGATGGCGTTGGAGAATTAGTCACTAATTTAGTATTGCAGATATTGAGTTGGCTGGCTGAAGAGGAAAGAAAGAATATAAGACAAAGGCAGTCTGAAGGAATAAAAGTTGCGAAAGAAAGAGGAGTTAAATTTGGCAGACCTAAAGTTGAGATAGATAAAAATTTCATAGAGACTTATGATATATGGAAAAAAGGGAACATAACAGCTACTGAAGCGATGAAGCTGATAGGAATGAAGAGGAATACTTTTTATAGGAGAGTTAAGGAACACGAAAAACAATTGAAATAAGTAAAACTGAAATTATCGAAGGTAATTTTAAAGTGTTCATCTTTTTAATGTTTTTATCTATAATATCAAAAACAGAAAAATCTAATCACCTAGAAGGAAGTCTTGCTACCCTTAGAACTTTATTACATATAGTTAATTCAGACTTATTAATTAAGAGTTGTAGACCAAGAAAGGTCATTTTTTAACTTCATATCTGTAACTAAAATAATGGGGGTAATAGTTTTTTACAAAAGAGATAAAAGAGAGTAACCTTAAAAAGAATGTATTTAAAATAGCCTAAATTTGATGAACGCTATATATTTACAAGGATATATTTGTCAGCTAATTAGTAGTTAAGCTCAATATTTACAAAGATTTTATAAAGTGATATAATTGTGATAAGAAAGTTTTTACATATGGAGAATTTATTAGAGCACATCTCAACTTTTTATGCAAGGTGTGCTCTCGTCCTGGAATAAAATTGAGAGTTTGGTGATTATATTATGGGTAAAATTTTGGAAAATAGTTTATGGGAAGAAATTGAATTAGACTTTGAAAGTGAAAATGACTTTTCATCGTTTTTTTCCTCTGATGGAAACATTCATTCATATCCAGCAAAAGCTGTACCAAATATGATTAATTCTTTACTATTAAAATTATCGGATCTATATGAAATAAGTTCAGTTCTTGATCCATTTGTTGGAAGTGGGACAATTGGGCTAGAAGCTAAATATTTAGGATTAGATTTTTATGGTTCCGATTTAAATCCTTTATCAATATTATTAACCCAAACAAAGCTAATGACTATAAAAAAAACATATTATATAAAGAAAAGAGTATTAGATTTTGTAAATGATATTATAAAAGAGTATGAGAAAGATGTTGCTATACCACTAGTAAATTTTAATAACATTAATTATTGGTTTAAAGAAGAAAACATTAGAGAATTGTCATACTTAAAAATGAAGGTGAATAAGTTTATAAAGAATTCAAAAAAGTACAAAACAACTTTTGCACTAATACTATTAACAGCTTTTAGTGCAACAATAAGATACACGTCATTATCTAGAAATGGTGAATTTAAATTGTATAGAATGTCACCAAGTGATATTAAGAAATTTAATGTGAATTCATTAGAAATTTATAAAAAGAAAATTGAATATCTATTAGATATGTTAAAGGCTACTAATGATACTTACAAAAGAGAAACCATTTCCCAAATTCAATTAAAAAATGCAAAAAATTTAGATTATTTAAAAGATGAAAAAGTTGATTGTATCATAACTTCTCCACCTTATGGTGATTCAAAAAGTACGGTAGCTTATGGTCAATTTTCTAGACTTTCTATACAATGGATTGGTGATTTGATATACAAGTATTTGCATATAAAACATGACTCGGCAGATTGTGATCAATATTTACTAGGTGGGAAAAAATCAGTAGTAGATGAAAGAAAAATATATGGATACAATTCATCAAAGAATTTAAATGAACTTTCAAAACAGATGGATAGTATTATTAGTGAAGATGTAGAAAAATATATTAGAGCAAAAGATAAATTGACAGAAATAATTAGTAATATTAACCAAAGCCACTACTTATTAAAACAAGAATTGACTAGAGATGAAATAGTATGGAAACTAATAAAAGAAAGAGTGAGATTGGAGATATATAGAAACATTAAATATAATGATACTTATCTTACTAATAGTAAAATGAGAGAGCTAGCGAAATCGCAATGTAATATGTTCTTTAATGAACTCTTTAATGATAAAAAAAAGGTTTCCTATAAAAGAATTTACCAGCTTCGATCAAAATTACCCGCCATCTTAGAAACTATTAATAGAAAAATAAAATCTTTACCTAGTAGAAAGAATGAAATATTAGACTTTTTCAAAGATTTATATCAAGTAGTATTAGAATGTGATAGAGTACTTAAATCAGGAGGTATACAAACGTGGATTGTAGGACATAGAACTGTATTAGGAAGCATAACTGTAAATATGGAAAGCATCCTAAGTGATTGGTTTAAAGATATAAATTATGAAATTATTACGTCCCTAAGTAGGAAGTATTCTTTTAAAAGAATGCCTCATCACATAAATTCGACAATTACTAGGAAAAACAAGGTTAAAACAATGATGAATGAATATATATTAATAGTAAAAAAGAGTTGATGAACTAAGCTGCTTATTTTAGAAAAAATTAGTTTATATAGTAGTTAAAATTTTTGTTACAAAGTTTGAATATAATTCAAAAATTCAAACTTTGTTTTTTTATGGACAAAAAAATGGTTAGTGTATTACAAGACAAAGTAAAATTAAAAATGCAATAGACTAATATTCAAAAATGAAATTATGTTAATAGAAGGAAATATTTTTTCTTTATAGAAGTAATATTTTATAAGGTATATATTGTAAAAATATATATTAATTTTGCAAATGGGGGGTGTGTTTTATGGATAATAAAAAAAACAATATCTTAAGAAATAATGATGAAGAAGTTCAAATATCAAATATGCATGTACACGCGTCTATTATTAATAGATTAGGGGAAGAGTTAATATCTAGTGAAATAACAGCATTTTCAGAGTTAATTAAAAATTCCTATGATGCAGATTCTCCAATAGTGGATTTTTTTATAGATAGCTTCTATACGGGTGTTGAAGAGGTAGAGATAAAAACAAGCAATTCAAATCAATTTGAGAAGAAACAAGTACCAGTATCAGGAATTATAAGGATAGAAGATAAAGGAATAGGTATGAGCTTAGAAGATATCGAAAGAGGTTGGCTTACTATATCAAATTCCCTTAAAAAGAAATTTAAGTCTCAAGAAATGAGAACTACAAAATATAATAGATATCCTATAGGAGAAAAAGGATTAGGAAGAATATCTTTGCATAGATTGGGGAATATATCCACTTTGATTACAAAAAAAGAAGATTCAAACATTGAATATACTGTTAAAATCCCTTGGCTAATGTATGAAGAAGATATAACATTAGAAGAAGTCAAAATTAAAATCTACAAAAGAACAGTTGAAAATACTTCTAAGGGATATACGAAAATAATTATTAAAGATCTAAAAAATAGAGATCTATGGAATAATAAGAAAAATATTAGAGAGTTTGAAAAGAATTTAATGCAAATAACCTCACCTTTTAGTAAAGATTTTTCTTTTTTAATAAAAGGAATGATAAATGGTAAAAAATTCAACTCTCAGCTAATATCTAATACCTTACTGGAAAAAAGAAGAAGCGAATATGAAGTTAAACTAGAAGGCAAAAAGTTGACTATAAATGGCTATTTAGATAGAAGGTGGTTCATAAGAAATAATAATTATCCAACTAATGAAGAAATGTTAGACTTTTTTAATTCAGAGTTTAATAAGATGAAAACTACTTTTAAACTTATTGATGATAACAAATTTAAAGTAATGCTAGATATAAAAATTAATGATATAAAAAATGGTGTAGATGGATTATACATGATAGACAAATATCATCCTGGTGACTTTTATATTAGACTTTACGATTTTAATTTAGATGCAGGTTATTTTCAGGAACTAGTAAAGACTAGGAATATTGGTATATTAGAAAATGTAACATCTTATAGAGAAGCAGTAAAAAACTTTAATGGGGTTTATGTGATTAGAGATTCATTTACTGTGTTACCGTATGGATATGATGGGAAAGATTGGCTAGGTATAAATACTTCTTCAAAGACAGGAGGAACTTTTTATGACATAAAAAATGATACTATCATTGGATATATTAAATTAGATGGTATGAAGAACAAAAATTTAAAGGAAAAAACTGACAGAGAAGGGTTTATAGAAAATTTCTACTATAATAACTTTATAAAAATAATAAATAAAGCAATTGGTGAGATAAAATCAAAGACATCTAGTATTATAAAAAATAATTACAATAAATATAAAGAAGAAAAATACAATGATAAAACAAAAATAAAAAATACTGATGATGCATTAGGAAATGTAAATAAAGCTGTAAATAGGTTGAAGCAAAATAATAATAAAAGGGATAATGAAATTAATGGACAAATAAACTTGCTTAACAAAAATATGCATAATAATTCACAAGAGTCAGAAGACACAAACAAAGAAACAGAACAATATTTACATCAAATACAGTCTAGTATGGATTATCTAAAGAGAGTTCTTGAAGAGCAAACAGAGCGAGTTGAAGAACTAGCACATTTAGCTGGCTTAGGATTAGTTTCAGAGGCACTAACACATGATATGATTACCACTTTAGATAATTTGGAAGTATATACAAATAAAGTAAAGAAGAATATTAAAGCTAATATAAATAATTTAATAGAGAATTATTTTGATTATGTTATAACTACTATAAATTTATTTAGAAAACAAATTTCACATATGTCTCCTGGATTTATGATTGTAAGAGAAAAGAAAGATACAATTGATATTTATATGTTTGTAATGAAATTTCAAGACTTTTACAAAGATAGATCAGAAAAGAAAGGTATAAAAATAAATATAATCAAAAAAGGGAATTTTGAAATCTATATGAATAAAGGACAACTTAATCAAGTACTAGATAATTTATATCTTAATTCAGAGTACTGGTTATCAAAATACAAAAAAAATACTGGATTTGAAGAAACCAACTTTTATATTGAAATATCAGATAATAATACCTTGAATATATGGGACAATGGGTATGGCATATCAAAAAATAGAGAGGAAGATCTTTTTTATCCTTTTGTTACTGATAAAGATAAAGGAAGAGGTTTGGGCTTATATATTGTTCAATCAATATTAGCAAATAATAAAGCAGATATCTGTCTATTACAAGAAAGAAATAATAATAATAATAGATATAAATTTAAAATAACATTCGCAGACTAAGGGGGGAAAGATTATGAACAATTTAAATGAATGGCTCAAACTAAATAAGATAGGTTATATTATTTCTATAGATGACTTACATAATGAAGAAATAACAAATACAGATAGGTTAGTACTATTTAAAAATGGATTAAGGAAAGATTTTGATAAATATTCAAAACCTTTTAAACCTATGATACAACTATGGGAAAACATAGATATATACAGAGACAATGTAGATGCTTTTGTGAATATTTATGAAAATTTAATAGATAATAAAGAGAATATGGGGATTATCAAAGAAGTAGACAAGTTATTAGAAGATGATTATAAACCTACTAATACGGCGATTAGAGAATTAGTAATTCAGTTGCAAGAGTTAGCAAAAGATGATAAAAATCCAATTCAGGAGTTTAAATTATATAAATCGTATGATGAAGTCATAAAAAATTATGATGAATATTTATCAAATATTAATCATAATTTTAAAGTTTTATGGCTGGTAGATTTTGAATTAGAAGGTAAAGATGATAAACGAAATGGGATAGAACTAATAAAAAAAATATTAGAACATAATAAGAATAACAGGGAGTTTATAGAAAATAATATTTTTTCAATACTAAGTTCTCAGATTGGAGAAAATCATGATCTAGAAGATATTTATAGAAGAGTATATGTGATAGATAAACAAACATTAAGTGACAGAGTCGAGTTTTCCAATAAGATAATTACTGGATCAAAATCATATATATCTTCTGTACTAGTAGGAGATATAGTAAAGAGGCTGAAAGATGGTCTAAATAACGCAAAAGATAGATTGTTAAGAGAGTCATTAGAGATTCTAGACTATTTAATAATATCATATCCTAATCAAGAAGGAACCCATCCATTAGAGCTGTTACTACGGATATTTAATATTATAAGCAAAGCTGAATTCGAAAATTCTATTTCTTCAGATATACCTCAAGTTTTTAAATTATTGAATGAATATGAGCTTATGTGTGGAGATAATAAGGTGGAAGAAAGAAAAAGCGACTTTATAAATGAATGTTTTAAGATAGAAAAATATAATGATAATATAAATGTACTATATAATAGCATTAACTCCGGTGATATATTTAAGATTTTTGGTCATTACTATATTTTAATAACACAACCATGTGATTTAGCAGTAAGAAACGATGGAAATAGATCTTCTGAATATGGAATTTTATTAAGAATAGATAAAGGGAATTCAAGTAGTAAGTTTAGTTACCCCTTAAATTATTTCAAGAGTACTCCTTATTACATAGATTTAAAAGTGCAAATGCATATTGATTTAGATATTTTAGACTTATGTATATTAAATAAAGATGGTTACTCAAAACTTAATTCTAAAGTTATTGATGATAAATTTAAAGAGTTTCTAGAGTTAGAGGAAAGTGATGAAGAAAGAATAATATTATATTTTAAGGAATTAATAGAAGCAAGTTATGTAGAGGGCTACTTTAATAGACCTAATAAACTAAAACTTATTAGAGTAATTAAGAAAGTGTATAACTCATATAAGGGTATAAAGGAAATTAAAGACTTAATACCAGAGGATAAACATAATATTGTTGAACATATAATAGGTAATAGTGAAGATCTAGTGAATTTCAATAAATTTAAAGTAGAAGATGGATACATCAAGTATGATATTCAAAGAGTAACCAATTTAAATAGTGTGGTTACAAGTGATTTAATAAGCAAATTTAGTAACTATATATCTAGGATAGGTAAACCAGGGGTATTTGCAGATAATATTGATAAAGAAACAAAAACATTTAAAATATATATCGAAGATATATGCAACGGTGAGGACGTCTTAATAGAACAATTAGATTTACGAAATGAGATTGAAATTATACAAAATAAAATTGCTGAAAGATATAAAGGTATTGTAAATGCTAAGAATATAAAAAAACTAAATCCTGAGCTTGATAGTATTAAGATTACTGGAGACTTACAAGTGGTTAATATCTGTGGACAACCCTTTAATTTAAAGGGTAGCAAAAACAATTATACTATTTCATTAAGCTTAAAAGAATTGCAAAGTATAGATGGGGGGAATGAACTTATAGCTACATTAGAAGAGATTGCTACTTCAATTGAAGAAGGGAATATTGATAATCCAAAAAAATTCGCAAAATATTATGATGATGAGATTAACGCTATAAGACCAAAGTTTAACTTTCCCTATAAGAAGGAAGAAAGATTGCTAAATAATCTGTTTTTAATAAAGGCTAATCTCAATAGAGAAAAGTTAGTTAACGTAGGGGAAATAATAATGAAAACCCAATTTTGATTAGAAGTAAAAGGATAGTTAAAATATATTTCTGACACATGATATATATTGAGAGAGTTTAAGAATGATTTCTTGTGTAATTTATCTAAAAATACTTATCAGTATTAATGAATATAGTAAATTACTGTATAAAAATAGTAGTCAAAGATCTTTGACTACTATTTTTATGATAAATCATATTTTGAATTTCTTTATCATGTATAAATAATTTCAAAGAATATACCATATACATTTCAAGAATAGAAATATCATTGCATTTTAACCAGTATAGCACTAACTATATCTGAAGTACTTCCACTACCATTTTCATCTAAAGCCTTTACACCTAGAATGTTCGCTTCAGGAGCAACGCCTGCATACTTACCATTTGAAGAATAGCCATTTGATGCTATAATACCTGATACGTGAGTTCCATGACCATTATCATCATATGGCTTACTTCTATCATTCACAAAGTCCTTGAAGCCAACAATTCTACTTCTAGGTTTAATTAAGTCACTGTGAGGAGCAACACCTGTATCCACAACAGCAACAGTTATATCTTTGCCTGTATATCCTTCTACCTGCGGTATTTGACAACCAATAGATTCAGTAGCTATATCTAGAAGTGCAAAGACTTTTGAGTCAAAGCTTATATATTCAATGTTAGGGTCTTTAGATAGCTTATCAATAGCACCAATATTCATATTACATGCTACTCCACCAACTAATGGTAGGTTATATTTAACTCGCCCAGACATATTAAAAACTAAGCCGCTAAGTTTATTAGAATCGTTATCTTTCGCTCGAATGATAACCGGTACTTCTTCTTTTGATTTTGAAAGAAGTTTTGCGCTTAGAACTGGACATACTCTTTTAGCTCTCTTCATCATAATTTATCTCACCTGCCTATGCTTCAATGTATGCGGATATGCAAAAAAAGGTGAATAAAAAATTACCAATGAAGTTTACATAATATCGTGTTATAATAATACTATCCCCTTTACATATACATATATAAATGAAAGGGGGAGTGTATATGAAATTAAAAAGAAAAGCTAGAAAAAGTATTGTATTTGTTTTAGTTATAATCATGACTTTAACAGTATTTAGTTTATTTAATTTAAATATAAAAAGCAAGTTTAGCCAGTTAGTAAAAGCTTTTGAAAAGACTAGAATCTTACACAATGTAAAAGAATATGATAAGCTGGAAACTGAGAGGTTTGTTATTAGGTACGAGGATGATAAGAAAAATGCAGAACTGACAGCGAAAATACTAAGTAAATATTATGATCAGGTATGTTCGATGTTTGATTACTATCCACAAGAGAAAGTCGTAATAATCATTTATAATAATGGAGAAGACTTAGTAGATAATACTAGATTAAAGAAAGACACTCCGCCATTAGGAGTATATTATAGTGGTACAATTAATATACTATCTCCTAAAGTTTGGTTGTCTCAAAATGAATCATATGAAGAAGCCTTTGAAAAAAATGGACCTGTAGTACATGAATTTGCTCATCAAGTAGTAGATGATATTACAAATGGTAACTATCCGATATGGCTTACAGAAGGGATTGCCTTATATGTAGAATATAAAACTACAGGGTTTGAATGGGGTAGTGAAATCAAGAATGGTAATGACATCACTGTTGAAGATTTAACTAATAAATTCTATGATATTGATACTGGGCTATCCTATAGAAAGTCATTTGAAGTCGTTTCCAGTATTTCAGAAAATTGGGGATTTGACAAGTTAAGGCTATTGTTAGATACTTTAGGAGATGGTAATAGTATGGATAAATCGACACAGAAAGTTTTGAAAGTAAATCTTATGGATATAGATAAAACACTTTTAAAAGAGTGAGCTTAAAAAGTCACTCTTTTAAAAGTGTTTAAATTAATATATTACAATGCAATAGTAGGTAGTTAGCAGGAAAAATATGTACATTCATAGAATATACTTATATAATAGATAATTAAAAATACAAAAAATAATAGTTTACTAATATATTAAAAATTTAAATGGGGTGAGTAGCATTGAGTAAAAAAATACTAGTTGTTGATGATGAGAAGCCAATTGCTGAGATTTTAAAATTTAATCTTGAAAAGGAAGGATATGAAATTGACCTTGCATTTGACGGAGAAGAGGCTATTAACAAAGCTTTTGATATAAAACCTGATATAATTTTATTAGATGTAATGCTACCAAAAAAAGATGGATTTCAGGTTTTGAAAGAGGTTAGGGGTAAGCTACAGATACCAGTATTGATGTTGACTGCTAAGGAGGAAGAAGTAGATAAGGTGTTGGGATTAGAACTAGGTGCTGATGATTATATTACTAAGCCATTTAGTATGAGAGAACTTATTGCGAGAGTAAAAGCAAATCTAAGAAGGTCAGAAATTGTGTCAGATAATTCAACTGACGGGGACTTGGTAATATCAGGTGACCTAATAATTGATATTAATAAATATGAAGTTAGAAGAAATGATGAAATTATTAATTTAACTTTGAGAGAGTTTGAATTATTAAGGTTCTTAGCCACTAAGGCTGAACAAGTATTTTCAAGGGAAAAATTACTTGAAGAAGTATGGGGATATGAATACTACGGAGACATTAGAACGGTTGATGTAACTGTGAGGAGATTAAGAGAGAAAATTGAAGATGACTCTAAAGGCTATAAATACGTCCTTACTAAAAGAGGTGTAGGATACTACTTCAGGAGGGCATAAAAATGTTTAAAAGTATAAGATGGAAATTTATTACTGTATACTTTCTGTTAGTTTTTATAGCTATGGTTATAGTAGGAGTATTCATTGTTGAAAAATTCTATGAGAATCAAGAAAATCAAATAACAAAGAGAATGGAAAATACAGTAAATAATCTATTGGTAATTAATAGTGGCTTAGCTAAAGATGACTGGAAGGCATCAGAAGATGAAATAAGAAGATCTATTATTAGTAATGGTTCATTTCAAGGAAATTTATATATTATTAATAATTCAGAAGCACCTGAGATAATTGCGTCATATTCTAGTAGAAGGTTCAACCAAGAAGATTTAGTGGGAAAGAGTCCGTTTCAAGATAATACTCTTTTAAATCAGGATATTATACTTGAGGCACTAGAGGAAGGCAAGATATCTTATAAAACATTTGAAGAAGATAAGATTAAACATTTAGCTTATCCTGTGGAAAATGAGTTTGGAAAAGTAAAGGGTATAATTTATGTTACAGCTGACTTAGAAAATATGTATGAAACTTTAGATGATGCACAGGAAATCCTAACTAAAGCGACCCTTTTAGCGTTGTTTATAACCATATTTCTAGGTTTTTTTATAGCTAATAGCATAACTGGACCTATTAAGGATGTTACAGTAAAAGCTGCTAGGATGGCCAAAGGAGACTTTGATCAGGTTGTTGAAGTAAAATCAAATGATGAGATTGGACAATTAGCTAGCATGTTTAACTACTTAACTCTTAAGCTTAAAAGAACAATGTCAGAGGTATATAGAGAAAAAAGTAAACTGGATACTATATTTACTTATATGGCTGATGGAGTTATCGCAGTAAACATAAATGGAACTATTATCCATGTAAATCCAAATGCTTTAAAGATGCTCGGCATTACTGAGGAGGAAGTAGAACATAAGACTTTTGATGAGATTTTTGTAAAGTATAATCCAAAATTAACATTATCATATATAAAAGAAAACAATGATTGGAAGGGAAGTTACCTATTAGATATGGACCCTTCTGTTTATAGAGCCAAATATGCATCTTTTAGAAATAAAAACAATGAAATTGGTGGTCTAATAATAGTTTTACAAGATGTAACAGAGCAACAAAAGCTAGAAAATATGAGAAAAGAGTTTGTTGCCAATGTTTCTCATGAATTAAAGACCCCAATAACAACTATTAAAAGTTATACTGAAACTTTACTCGATGGAGGTATGGAAAGTCCTGAGCTTTCAAACAAATTTCTGGATGTTATAGACAGTGAATGTGATAGAATGGCAAGGATTGTTAGAGATTTACTTCAGCTATCTAATTTAGATTATAAACAAACTAAGTGGAATAAAAGCTCTCTTTATATGGAGAACTTATTAAGGGATGCTTACTTTAAAATGAAGATAGCGGCTCAAGAGAAGAATCAAAAAATTACTCTTGATATTCAAGGTGATATTCCTCAAATAGCAGGTGACAAAGATAGGCTAGAACAAGTGGTTTTAAATGTAATAAGCAATGCGATAAAGTATACACCAGATGATGGTGAAATAGAGATAATAGCAAAAAAACAAGAAAATCATGTTATTGTAACGGTGAAAGATAATGGCTTGGGTATACCTGAAGAAGATATAGATAGAATTTTTGAAAGGTTCTATAGAGTTGACAAAGCAAGGTCAAGAGCTCTAGGTGGGACTGGATTAGGACTTTCTATTGCAAAACAGATAGTAGTCTTTCATGGCGGAGACATTAAAATTAGAAGTGAATACAACGTAGGAACAGAAGTAGACATCATTTTACCAATACAGTAATTCTATGTAATTCAATTTTAATTCCGTTGTAATATGTTTGTAATAATACTATTATATAATTAGGCTGTAGAGATAGATATTATATTGAGGAGGACATATAATGTTTAAAAGAATCATATCAGCCACAATAGTGCTTGCGATAATAGGTACTACTGGAACTGTTTCATATACAAGTAGTGGAAAAATTTCATCTAATGAAAAAATAGCGAAAAAGATAAATAGTAGTAAAATTCACAAATTCTATGAAAGTAATATTGAAGTGTTTCAACCAAAAGATAATTTAGTTACTTCTCATAAGACCGTTTTACTTTCTGGTAAAGCACCTGAAGAGAGTAAAGTGGTTGTGGAAGTATATTCAACGCCAAATTTATCACTGAAAAATTTAACAAAAAATAATATAGCTTTAAATAATGATAAAGCATTAAAAGAGTTTTATGATAAACAACAAGAGTTCTTTTTGCCCCCTAGTACTAAAGAAATCGAAGTAGGGTCTTTTGGGATTTTTGTGCAAGAATTAGAACTGAAGCTTGGTTTGAACAAAATAAACGTATACATAAAAGGCTCAGAAGATATGGGAAAAGTAAGATTTATTTATGTAAATGAAGAAACCAATGCAGAAGATTTAATTAATGATATTGATAGGATAAATTTTTTAAAGGTATTTAAAAAGTTTTTTTTAGAGAGCAATAAAATAAATGAAGAAGATACTGAAAATGTTGAAGATAAAGAAGATATTGAAAATGTAGAACCTGAAGATGTAGAACCTGAAAATATAGAAAGTATAAAAGAAGAAACTAAAAATATAGAAGAGAAAGAGTCATCAATAGATACTAACCAGGATACGTTTCAGAATGATTAGTGAAGTAATAACGCAGTATACTGGAGTTGGAGCCTATGTATAGGGAAAGAGTAAAGACATTATTTTTATTAATATTAATTATGGTTAGTATTCTTTTAGCCAATGAGATTTGGATTGAAATTCCAAATTCTTTTTTTCCTTCATTTGGAAGTGAGGTAGAAGAGGAGAACACGGAATATTTGCTTGCTGATATAGTTAAACCAGAGAAGATTTTATACAATTTTGACACAGGACATACTGTATTCTATTCGGATAAAGAATTTGGGTTTTGGGATATAGGTAGGGATGTTCTAGCTAAGACATTAGAAAATTCGCAATTATCTGTTGGATTAATATCTGTTGAAGAATATGATGACTATAAGAGTAAAACGTCATTAGATTACTATTTTCCAGAGAATATTCATATTCATTTACTAGGAAAGATAATTGAAGAAAATATACCGAGTGCTGCATATGAGAAAATTGAATACGTGAATAATGTTCATATTGATTTAGGAACATCTCCATTTATTGTATTAAGTGATGAAAAGACACATTTAAAGATTAGCTCTGAAGATATTGATGTTAGAGTAATAAGAAATGCTTTAAATAATATAGATAAAGAGGATCAAACTAAGTTTGTTTCTATGAAGACTTCTTTGAACATTAATAATAACGAATACTTACCAATAAATATGAAATATAATATGCCAGTGGTAAAGGTAAAAAAAGAGATTGAAGTAAAGAGTAAGAATCTCGAAAGTATCGTAGAAAAGTTTTTTAGTAGGAATCCTAACTATATAAGAGGATATGAAGAAGATAATGGAGCAAAGATTTATTTTTATAATCAACAAATATTAAAGATTCATAGCAATGGATTATTAGAGTATCATAACTCCATAGCAGAACCGATAGAAAATAGAGAATTATATAAAAGTTTAAATACTGCAGTTAATTTTGTATCTAATCATGTTGGATGGCCTGAGGGGTCATTTTTAAAGGAAATTGAGCCAATAGAATGGGAAGAAAATAAAGGATTTAGATTTAAATTCACCTATAAGATAAATGGCGGACAGGTAGTCATTGATGAAGAAAAAAGTGTTGGTTTAGAAGAGCCAATAGAGATAGAAGTCTATAATAATGATGTTAAAACATACAAAAGGTATGTTAAATTAGTTGAAAATGTTGAAAACAATGAGGTAGCTTCACAGGAATCACTTAATACAAGAAAGCTATCTGTTTTAGAAATATTAATGAAGAAGGAAAATTCAGATATAATTAGAGAGAAATATATTGAATATAATGAATTAGACCCATCGGAAATAGATGAAGAAGAATTAAACAATAGAATTTTAGAGGCAATTAACAACATTTATATTGGATATTATTACATTGGAGATAATTCAGTATGGATTTATGGAGAAAGATTACAGCCCAGATGGGTAATAGATATTGATGGTTTAAAGTTATCCTTTGAAATTAACGAAGAGAGCAATAAAATTGTAGAAGATAATGAGAAGGTAGATGAGGTGATATTCAAATAATGCATTTGGATGGTGAGGAATTATGGATTGGTCAAAAGCAAAAAATATTCTTATTGTGGCTTTTATAATTACAAATCTAATACTAGCTTATGTTCTCATAGATAATAGAGCTAGCGAAACTACTATGGATGAAAAGTTTATAAATAATGTTAAAGAAAAGCTTTTAGTAAAGGATATTCATATTTCGCCAGATATTCAGATACCTTTAGGCAAACCATCCCTCTCAAAATTAAATGTAGAATATCAAGTATATAGTCCAACTGAGATAGCTGAGGCTTTTTTAGGAGATTATAACTATAATACTAGTATAACTAAGGATAGTTATGTATATAAGAAGAACAATCAAGTTTTAACAATATCCCATGATAATAAAAAAATTGTATATGTTAACAATAATGATGAAAGTGATATTGTGACATCGCCTGATTTAAGTGAGAAAAGAGTCCATTTTTTAATAGAGGTATTTTTAAATGAAAAGGGATTTGCAGATGATGACTTTAAGCTTATAAACTATAATTTTGATAAAATGCCATATACACTAGAGTATGTTAAGGTGTATAAAGGAATATATGTTGAAAAGACTTGGATGAAAATTGAAATTGATAAATCAGGAGTAAGAAAATTTGAAAGAATGTGGATTGATATAGATGGTGTAGATACAAAGGTATCTATAAATTCCGCGCCAAATGCTCTGCTTACTTTATTATCTAAAGAAGATATATCAGAAAAAACAATTTCAGATATGAGTTTATGCTACTATCTTGATTCTGAGGAAAAGGATAATTTGGATTCTGAAAAAATTATAGCTGGTCAAGCAACTCCAGCTTGGAGAATTGAATTTTCTGATGGAACGAAGGAATTTCTAAGATAAAAATATTTATTAATAAACAAAATAATGAAGGATTTTTAATATCGAAATAGAAGAGGTTTAAGGGAGTAACCTTTTCTATTTTATTTTATGGATAAATATCGCTAAATAGTAAAGAATACGTGTTTAAAAAAGCTTTAAGATTATATATAATAGTATTATAACTTTAACAGTCGAGAAAGAGGGGTGAATAAACTGGCTTTTTAGTCAGTTGAAATTATGGATAAATTCATTATAGAAGGCGGAGCTAAGCTTAAGGGGAAAGTTAATGTAAGTGGTTTTAAGAATGCAGCATTGCCAATAATACCAGCAACTTTATTGGCAGGAGATAAGTGTATTATAGAGAATCTTCCTTTAATAAAGGATGTTAATATTTATAAAGAAATTATGGCTAGTTTAGGTGCAGACGTTAGTCTAGACGATAAAGGTACAATGGAAATAGATACAAGCAAAATTAAAGAGTGTATAGCTACAAGTGATTTAGCTGGTAGAATTAGGGGCTCATATTATCTTTTAGGAGCTGCTCTTGGGAGATTTAAGGAGGCTGAGGTTTCATATCCAGGTGGTTGTAATATAGGAAATAGACCAATAGATCAACATATAAAGGGATTTGAGGCGCTAGGAGCTAAAGTAGATATTGACCATGGAATCATTAAATGTAAAGCAGAGAAGCTAATAGGAACGAAGATATACTTAGATGTTGTAAGTGTTGGGGCCACTATTAATATAATGTTGGCAGCTGTTCTGGCTGAAGGTAAGACAGTTATTGAAAATGCAGCTAAGGAACCACATATAGTGGATGTAGCAAACTTTTTAAATGCTATGGGAGCTGATATTAGAGGAGCAGGAACTGATGTAATTAGAATAAATGGCGTAGAAGAACTTAAGGGTTGCACATATAGCATAATACCTGACCAAATTGAAGCTGGAACTTATATGATTGCAGCAGCTATTACAGGTGGCGACGTGATAATTGATAATGTTATACCAACGCATTTAGAGTCTGTGACTGCTAAGCTTAAGGAAATGGATATAATAGTAGAAGAGTATGGAGACTCTATAAGAGTCAGTGCTCCTAATCCTTTAAAGAGTATAAATGTAAAAACCTTACCTCATCCAGGGTTTCCTACAGATCTTCAGCAACCTATGAGTGTACTTTTATCCCATGCAGAAGGTACTAGTATAGTGACTGAAAGTGTATCTGAGAGCAGATTTAAATATATAGATGAGCTGAAAAGAATGGGAGCAAATATTAAAGTTGATGGAAGGACTGCTGTCATTGAGGGAATAGGAAAACTAAGTGGTGCAAAGGTATCTGCTACAGATTTAAGAGCAGGAGCTGCGCTAATAGTAGCTGGATTAGCGGCTGATGGTACCACAGAAGTAGAGAATGCTCAACATATAGATAGAGGATATGAAAAAATAGATAATAAGCTTCTGAATTTAGGAGCTAAGATTAAAAAAGTTCAAGAATAAGTGTAACCAGAAGATGATTATTGGAGGAATAACATGTCTTTACAGTTTTGTTCATTGTCAAGTGGTAGTAGTGGAAATTGTCAATATATATCAACAGATAACGTTAAAATTCTAGTAGACAGTGGTTTAAGTGGAAAAAAAGTAGAGAATTTTTTAAAAGAGATAGAGGTTCAAGCAAATACTATTGATGGAATTTTAGTAACCCACGAGCATAAAGACCATATCAAAGGGGTTGGAATTCTTTCAAGGAGGTATGATCTTCCTATATATGCTAACACAAATACTTGGAAAGCTATGGAAGGTGAACTGGGGAAAATAAATGAAAAGAATATTATAGAATTTAAGACTGATGAAGGATTTGAATTAAAGGATTTGGCAATACTACCTTTTAGGATATCTCATGACTCTAGTGAGCCTGTAGGATTTGCTTTTTATCATAAAAACAAAAAAATCAGTTACTTGACAGATACGGGATATGTAAGTGATGATGTTAAGAAGAAAATAAGGAATTCGAATCTTTTAGTAGTAGAATCAAATCATGATGTAGAGATGCTTAAAATAGGTAAATATCCTTGGTTTCTTAAGAAGAGGGTACTAGGATCAGAAGGACATTTATCAAATGAAGATGCTGGCAAATTAATAACTGAAGTTTTATCTGGAAGGGAACAAGATATTCTTTTAGCTCATCTTAGTAAGGAAAATAATTTTCCAGAGCTTGCATATCAAACTGTTGTGAATATTGTTAGTGAGAAGGGTATAAAGATTAACGAGGAAGTAAATATAAATCTTACGTATAGAGATAAACCTACTAGGGTGTTTAACTACTAGAGTTATACTTGGAGGTGGATCCATGAATGACGAAAATAATAGAGATGAGATAGTAGGTTCTAATTTTATTATGCAAGATAGCAAGAAAGAAAAAGAATCGGATAGAAGTAATGAAGACTTTATTGAAAAAGAAAATGATAGTGGAGAAATGATTCCAGAGCATTATTATACAAGAGAGAACATAAACCATAAAGTAAAATCCAAGCAAAAGTCAAGATTTCTTTCTTATTTTATAGTAGCATTGATAGCTGCTCTGATAGGTGGATTAATTTCATCTTATATAGCGCCAATGTATCTATATGGAAAAATAATACCTGTACCAAATTATTATAGTGGTTTAGGAAATAGAGAAGAAATAAAAATTAATCCAACGAATGAAATAGGTGCTGTTGAGGCTGTTGCTAAAAAATCTATGAAGTCTGTTGTGGGAATTACTACAATAGAAGAGGAAGAGGTAGACTACTTGTTTTGGAGAGTACCTGTTCAAAGACAAGGGTTAGGGTCAGGAGTAATAATAAATAGAGATGGATACATAATTACTAACTCCCATGTTGTTGCAGATGGTAGGGCGAAAGAAATCACTGTATTATTCGAGGATGGATCTAAGAAATCCGGTGAAGTATTATGGAATTCCGTTGTATATGATCTTGCTGTGGTAAAGGTTAAGGTGTCAAATTTACCTGTAGCTGAACTAGGTGATTCTGACGACCTAGAGGTTGGACAATTAGCAGTGGCTATAGGTAACCCACTTGGTTTAGAGTTTCAGAGGACTGTCACATCTGGAGTTATTAGTGGTTTAAATAGAACTATAGTTATAGAAAATAATGAAAAAATTGAGAATTTGATACAAACAGATGCTTCTATTAATCCAGGTAACAGTGGAGGTCCATTATTAAACGCAAAGGGTCAAGTTATTGGGATAAATACAGCTAAAATACAAGGTGGAGAAGGTTTAGGGTTATCTATACCAATAAATGTTGTAAAACCTATTATTGATCAAATAATCAATAAAGGTGAATATAAGCAGGTTTACCTAGGTATAAGCGGTGCTTCAATAGATGAATATGAACAAGCTTTAGGAATTGATTTAAATGCCGATAGAGGTTTATACATTTACGAGGTTATAAAAAACTCTCCAGCATATGAGAGTGGAATGCATGCGGGTGACATTATACTAGAATTGGATAATAATGAAGTTAATTCTATAAATGATTTGAAAAAATTATTGTTTAAGTATAAGCCTGGGGATACTGGAATATTAAAAATTTTAAGAAATGGCGACGAAATCAATTTAGAAATAACATTTGCCGAAATGCCAGATAATTTTTAGTTTAAAAAGACTTAACAATTTTCGTTGTTAGGTCTTTTTTATTATTTTTCAGAAAATATTTTTTGTTTTTTTGATGATACTATATAATAGAACTATAGTTTTAAGATGGGAGTGAAAGGAATGTATGTAGTATGTAATGAACATTTAGATATTGCTATAGAGGACTTTATTGAAGTTTATCAGCAGCCGCCAGATATATATGAGCTAGAAAAGATATCTTTTACTGACTGGACAAGTCCGAATACATGTGAACATTGTGATAGAAAACCTAAGTACCTAGTAGTATAGAGAGAATTACTCTAAATCTAAATAATTTAAAACCATAATTTAAGGGAATAAATCTATAGTAATATTAGACAAGCTATAGATAAGGATTTATCATAATTTTTAAGGACGGAATAATATGAAGCCGAGGAATAAAGAAAAAATATACATATATGAAAGAGAAGATAAGAAGTGTTTTTACTGTGGTAAGAAATTGACATTTAGACAAATGACATTAGATCACTTCTTACCATTGAGTAAAAAAGGAACTAATGTGGAGGATGGCATTATATTAGGAGAAGGACTGAACATAGATAATAAAGAGTTGAGAGAAATACTTTTAGAAGTTATTAAAATTGAAGACATCACTGACCGATTTGTACTTCAAAGCAATAATTTAAGGTTCTATATTGAGAATAATCTAGTGAAGAAAGTAGTTTATATAGGAGGAAATAATGAATATAACCATAATTTCAGTTGGTAAAATTAAAGAAAAGTATTTTACTAATGGTATCAAAGAGTATAGTAAGAGGCTATCAAGATATTGTAAACTAAGGCTTATAGAAGTTAATGATGAAAAAGCTCCAGAAAAGCTTAGTGATGCAGAAATGGAGATAGTGAAGGATAAAGAAGGTCAAAGAATATTAAATAAGATTAGTGATAGTTCTTATGTAATTGCCTTAGCTATAGAAGGTAAGCAGTTATCCTCTGAAGACTTATCTTCTAAAATAGACAGTCTAGCAGTGTCTGGAAATAGTGATATAACTTTTATAATAGGTGGGTCACTGGGTTTATCTAAAGAAGTACTAAATCGGAGCAACTACAAGCTTTCTTTTTCAAAAATGACCTTCCCTCATCAACTTATGAAGATAGTATTATTAGAACAGATATATAGATCTTTTAGGATTAGTAAGGGTGAACCGTACCATAAATAACGGCGGTTCTATCTTAGAATTAGTAAAAGTACTAGGTTGTAAGAAATTTCACATGATATACTTAGTTTCAATTTTTACAGAATGAGTGAAATAGTATCATGGCTTAACTTGAGCTTATTTAGGATTCGATAAGATATTAAGATAGCATAGAATTTTTGAGTATTAAACAAAACTTATTTATATAGTAGTAGAAAAATTTATCTTTGGGGGATTATATTATGGAATTTAATAAATCAAAGTTATTACAAGTGGTAAAAAAACAATTAGCAATAGATATGAATTGTAATATAGAAGATTTCACTAAAGAGAGCATAGTATTTTGTGAAGCAAAATTAAATGAAGGAAGAAGAATGTTTAATAGGCAATCTCCCTTTCTTGAAATTGCAACAATGGGAAAAAGTACGGTTGTTTCAGCAGACAGTGATATTTTGACAAAAGTAAGACCATTATTAGAAACTAAAGCTAGAGAGGATATATTTGTAGCACCTTTCATATTTGGACATTCTCTTAATTATATTCCTGATTTCAATAGGATAAAAAAGTTAACTCCTCCTGATGGATTTACCTTTCATATAATAGAGGGTAAAGAGATACATGAGCTATATAAGAATCCAGGTTTTGAAAATGCACTCCAATATGATAGCAATCATCCTTGTCCTGATGCAATTGCAATATATGCAACTTATGGTTCTGAAATTGCGGGTGTGGCAGGAGCATCTACTGATAGTAGCTTAATGTGGCAAATAGGAATAGACGTAATCCCAAAATTTAGAAACAAGGGACTTGCCACAAGTTTAGTTAGTAATCTTGCGATAATAATTATGGAAAAAGAAGTAGTTCCATATTATGCTGCTGCTTCATCTAATATATCATCACAAGCTGTGGCATATAGAAGTGGCTTTACTCCTACTTGGATGTGTTCTTATAGAAATACTTTCGATGGGAATGCACCTTATGATTGTGATATAAAAATAAAATTTTGATACTAAATCTTTGAAAAGAACTTATTAAGTTTTTGGTCAAAGTTACTTAGGATTGATATTTAAATAATCGCCGATAGCATAGTCACGGTGAACCGTACCATAAGTAACGGCGGTTTTTTAAAAACCGAGTAATATCAATGCTTATATAGAGTATGATTTGCCATATAAAACCAATTTGCAAATAATAAAATAACTTGAATAGAGTACATAGTAAAGTTAAGGGGGACTAATTTGTGCTAAATACAAAATTAATTTTAATTGACGGTATAACAGGTTCAGGTAAGTCTACGACAGCTCAATTTCTAGCAAAACAATTGAAAAAGAATGGGGTTAAGAGTAAGTGGTATCACGAGACACAAACTGACCATCCTTTAGAATATGAAGAGGATGTGGAAGTTTTTGATTCACAGGCTGACATGGATAAATTTCTAGAGACAATTCCAAAACTATGGAGACAATTTGTTGAACAAGTAAGTCAATCTGATGAAGTACATATCATTGAAAGTTTTCTGTTACAAGATACTGTTAGACTTCTTTTTCAGAATAATCTTGAAGAAGAAAGAATTATAGGTTTTGTACAGGAGATTGAAGATATAATCAGGCCATTAAATCCAGCTCTAATTTATTTTCATCAACAGGATGCTAATCGTTCTATTAGAATGATTTGGAAACGTAGGGGAGATGATTGGAAAAAGTGGTTTATTGATTCGGATATTCAGACTCCTTACGTTAAGTCAAGTGGCTTAGTAGGAGAAGTAGGTGCTATAAAACTTTGGTCAGATTATCAAAACTTTACTAATCAACTCTTTGATATATATCAATTTAAAAAGATTTCCATCGAAAACTCGGCAAGTAAATGGGATGAATATTACCAAAAGATTTTAGATTTTTTAGATTTAAATTTAGTTGTTGAAAATAGAGATTTAACTTTGGAAGAAATGAAAAGATATTGTGGAGATTACAAAGAACAGGAAGGGAAGTTAGAATGTAGCATCAAACTTCTTAATGGAAATCTGGTTTGTAACTTAATTTGGCCTGATATTAGAATTTTACCCGTGGAGAATGAAGATGACAGCCTTTTTTATTTAGAGTCGTTTCCTGTTTTTATTAAATTCAAAGAAAATGAAGAAGGTTACATTAAATCATTAAGCTTAAGTGGAAAGAGAAAGAATTTGGATGGTAAAGAATTAGAAAAGATACATGCAGTTAACAACTAATAAACATATAGAATTTAAAGCCGCCGATATTATAGTTACGGTGAACCGTATCACAAATAACGGCGGTTTTTTGTAGAAACATTGAGAATACTGGAGTACAACCATGTCGTATAGCTCCATTTTATAATTATTAACTTTTATAGAACAAAGAAAATGAGATTATTACTTGTTGTAAGGTTATTTTGGTTATGATACAGTGTTAAGACCGTATCATAACCAAAATTCAATCAAGTATTTGATTAATAAAGTAACATTGATAGATGTTTCATTGACGATTAAATAGCTATGTGCTAATATTAGAATAATAATAAAATGTTATAATACTTTAAAAGTTTTGACAAAGAGAGCAAATAGTATTATAGTCTTTTAAAAAGTTGGGTTTGGTGGGAACCAGCAGAGGAAGTGCTATTTAAAATTACTCTTGAACTGATTACTGAACACATATCTGAGGATGCGTAATTAAGTAAAACCGGATGATCAACGTTATCTGACCCACATTTCATTGAATGGTGTAAGAGGTGGTTATTGAAGTTTCGTCCTATTATTGACGGAGCTTTTTTTTCAATTATACGCTCTTATTTTTGAAAGGAGGTGGTTGCATGGAAAGTGATATTAGCGATATTTTCAATTACACATTAATTAGAAAAGGAGTCGATTTTTATGTGCAATCATCAAAAAGAAGGTTTAAAGGACCCTTGCAAAAATGAGTATTTACTAAGAGATGGTCAAAGACTTATTGTACGAAATCCTAAAATTGGAGATGAACAAGGTTTAATTAATCACATGAAAGCAGTTGATAGTGAAACAAAATTCTTAGCAAGAGAACCTGGTGAGTTTAGTTTCACATTGGAACAAGAGAGAGAATTTATTAAAAGTTGTATAAACAATGAGAATATTTTCTTTTTAGTTGGGGAAATTGGTGGTAAAATTATTGCTAATTGTTCAGTTGGAATTGTTATGAATAACAAAAGATATCTTCATAGAGCAGCAATGGGTATTGCTGTAAGAAAAGATTATTGGCATAGAGGTATTGGTAAAAGGATGATGGAAGAATGCATTAAATGGTGTAGGGAGAAGGGTGTTGAACAACTTGAGCTTGAGGTTGTTACCCAAAACAATCGTGCTATTTCTATGTATAAGAGCATTGGTTTTCAGATCCAAGGTACTAAAAAACACGCATTGAAATACCGTGATGGATCTTATGCTGATGAGTATTTAATGATATTGTTCCTAAATGATATCAATGCGAATTAAGCTGTTTGAGAAGTATTGCTTAAACTCGATCAAAAACCGCAGTTACAGCGATAAGGTGAACCGTACCATAAATAACGGCAGTTTTTCACACAAGAAAATAATAGCGTAAACTTAATACTAATTATAGGATAAATAACAAATCGAGCATCTAATTGATTTGTTATTTTTTTATTTGATTATTTAATAAGAATCTTATATAATATGAGTATACTCATAAATGAGTTTAATCATATTTTGAGGAGGTATATATGACTGGTTTAAGAGAAATTAAAAAGAAAAATACAAAAAAGGCTATATTGCAATATGCTGAGAAAGTGTTTAAAGAAAAGGGATACAGCAAAGTAAAAACATCTGATATTGCTAAAGGTTCAAATATTGCAGAAGGTACACTTTTTAATTATTTTAGTTCAAAAGGAGAATTATTTGTTGAAGCTGTTTTTAGAGATTTCGATATGGGAAAATACAAGATCCATCTATCAGAAAAAATAGATGAAGATATATTAGTCAACGAAATTGTTAATTTAATTGATTTTTATATAAAAAAAATGGCCAATGTGGATAAAAAGCTACTTAGAGAGTATTTTTCAGTTGTTTATAGCATTAATAACTCAGAGTCGCTAGTTGCAAGAAATAGTCTTTTTCGTATGGATGAGATGGTTATGGAAGAGTCTAAACAGTTGCTTAATCTACTAAAAAAAGGATACGAAAAAATAGAAGAATTCGATCTGGATATAGCTGTTGAATGTATATATAGTTGTGTAATACTTCAATTTACAAAGTATACATACAGTGATGAATTCAGCTATTCTAATATGATTGAAAATATAAGAGAGCAAATTAGGTTCATTATTCGTGGCAGCATATTATAGATGGAAATATATATTTGACTGGAGGAGAAGATATGATGAATATATTAATATTGTATTTTAGTGGTACAGGAAATACAGAATTTGTGGCTCGTTACATAAAACAGAAATTTAAATCTGACAATACTGAAGTAACAATTTCTCCTATAGAATCATTTAAAAAAGAAACCATATCACATTATGACATTTTATTTTTTGGTTTTCCAGTATATGCATGTGATGTACCTCAATTTATTAAAAATTACTTACAGGATGTACCCGTTACAAAGACAAAAGCAGTATTTGTATTTTGTACTAAAGCTTTTTATACTGGATTAGCCATGCAAAATGCTTTGAAAATTTTTTGTGAAAGAGGATATATAGGACTTGGATATACTGATGTAAACATGCCAGGATCAGATGGATTAGCTTTTTTAAAAAAAGATTCTAGAGCAGTTCGAAAAATAGTAAATAAGGACTTCTCAAATCTTAAAGAAATAGATGAAATGATAAAAATAAGTAAAAGTTTAATAGAAGGTTTTGAGAAAAGTAATATAAAACAATGTAATACAAATGAAAACCCTACTATTACGAAGTACCTTGCCAGTAAACTTTTAGAATCAGTATTTCATATTGTTGAAGAAAAAATGAAAAGGAAGTTCTGGGCAAATGAGAGTTGCACTAGATGCTTAAAATGTGAAAAAATATGTCCAGCCAGAAATATTAAAGTGAATAAAGAAGGGGTTAAATTTGGGGAAAGCTGTTACCTTTGCATGAGATGTTTACATCAATGCCCAAAAGAAGCCATCCAAATAGGTAAAAAGACTATAGGTAAATATAGGTGGAAAGGACCAGTACAAGACTATAATCCATTAAAAATAATGAGGGATAGAAAAACTAATATAAATATCAAACAAAGAATGAAAGATAAAATTTGAAAATAGGGGGAGTATAATGGAATTTCATGAGGTTGAAAAGTTACAGCCACAAAATAGTGAAATGTCACCAGTAGCACAATTTAATATTATGAAAGGAATAAAAAATATTTTAAATGACGAAATTGGAAGTATGAAAGCTACTTGCATACTTATTAAATCATTTTTCATTGATCCTTTATTTAATAGACCAGCTTGGAAACCAGAGGTATTTAAACTTCCAAATAACGAAGTAGAGCAAGCCTATGCAAAGAAATTTAGGGACTTAGTTCCTTTTATATGCTTATTTAATAGACTAAAGAAAGATTATGGTATGAAACGGGCTCAAATGATTACAGTCAAAGTAAGTGTTCCTTCATCAGTACCTTATTTGGCTAAAACCTTCAAAACCAATCCAAATATAAAAGACATTGATCAATTTAGACAAGATATGACGAATTATCTCGGCAAAGGAACTGCTTTTGAGTGGACAGAAAAGGTATCGGAAGATAAACAGGAAGTAAAATATAAGTTCACAAGATGTGCCTATATTGAAATTCTTCGAGCATATAAAATGGAGTATGCAGCATCAATGGTTTGTTACTGTGACCATATTATTTTTGATAATTGCACTCCGGAACTATACTTTAAGAGAGACCACTGTAAGGGTGTAGGTGATAGTTTTTGTGACCATCACTATAAAATAAGAAACCTGATTAAGGATGAAAATGATAATAAAAGATATGGAGATACAGATAAAGCGCCATATGATGCAATAAAGATTATCAAGGATTGGGAGAGAAATTTTAGAAACAATAATGGGCAATTCAAATGGTAGTTTACTATGTTGCGTGGTTTGCCAAAAGATTGGAGTGAGAAATGAAAGACTTGTTAAAAAACACATACAGTAAAATAAATAGCATTGAACAACAACATCACAAAAGACTTCTTTATTTAGGTATTGCGTTATCTATACTTATAATTTGGAATGGAGTATGTGACTATATTTATGGTTATTGACCTGATTTAAGGGGACTGGATTATTCTTCCCCTAAGGTTATTGATGTTGTTCTAACAGCAAATAGTCGCCCGCACTGGCTTATTATGCTTGGGCAAACGGTAGGGTGGTTATATCCAATATATGCCTTAACTTATTATCTCTGGTGGATAGGGATGCGTAAAGCGGTTTTTTGGTAGATAAGACTGGAAATCGAGTGTGCAGGTGTTCTTTGTACCGTGGGTTCAAATCCCACTCTATTCGCCAATATCAAGGGTTCTAGCAGATTTGTTAGGCCTTTTTTTAGTGGAGATTTTGAGCAAAAAAAGACAAAAAGGCGACGATTTGGCGTCGTAATAGGAAAAAGAGATAGAAAAGGATGAGAATTAATTTAAAATAGATTCAGAATAAATAGGGCGTACTTAAAAAATTCACAATGGGTACTATTGTCTAATGAATATTAGTGGGGACAAAGATTTGTTTACATAATTTCTTAAGCTTTTGATATATAATACGATAAAGGTTATTGAAGTCTACTTTCTCAGTTCTATTAGTCAATGTTTAAATAAATATTACTTGAAATTAACATATGTTAATGACGTCAATACTATAACGATATACAATAACGATATAAAGAGTGAAGGAGAAATAGAATGAATGATAAATTTACTTTAAAGTTTGAAGAAATACTAAAATATCACAATAAATATATAGAAAAAGAAGACTTGAATAAAATTGTGGATTTCAATAAAATAATTAGTTTTAAAAAAGGAGATTTGATTTCAGCAGAGCATAAAGGTTTTCTTCTGCTATCTGGTCTTATACGGGGTTATTATCTCGATATAGATGGAAACGATATTACACATGTATTTATTTTTGAAGGCAGGACCTATGGTGCTGACTTTTTAACGACAGATAAGCCATATATATGTAATTTTGAAGCTCTAGAAGAATGCATAGCTGTTGAACTAAATAGAACTTTTTTAGTGGAGGAATTTAAGACTAATCAGGGATTATTAATGTGGTATATTCACATGCTAGAGAAATCTTTGAAACGGAAAATTCTGAGAGAAGTCGACCTTGTTACAAAAAATGCTACAGAGCGATATTTGAATTTGAAGAAAGAATATCCTAATATTGACAAAAGAGTCAGTCAAGCACATATTGCTTCGTATTTGGGAATTTCACCTGTATCGTTAAGCCGTATTCGACGTTTTACTAAAGAAGAGAACTAAAGTAAGTGATTTGAAAAGAATCAATTTGATTAGCAGATTTATAAAATGTATCATATGGGATCCGTGTGTCTGAAACCAATGGTTAGACTATACTATAAATGTAAGGAGCATGATAAATGAACAATAATAGTAGGCAAAAGCTAATTATATCTGACTATGGGCATTTTACAAAGCCAAAAGAAGTTGTAAAAGAAAAAAGTTTAAAGGGAAGGATAGCCGTAATTACAGGGGGACATACTGGAATTGGACTTGAAACTACGAAGGCATTAACTAGTATTGGAGCGAAAGTCATTGTTCTTGCAAGAGATGTCAAAAGAGCAAAGAGAAATTTGAAAAAGATTTCTAATATTGAAATTGAATATCTAGATTTACTAGTACCTGAATCAATAGATGATTTCGCTAATAAATTTTTAAGAAGTAATAGGCCCATACATTTATTAATAAATGATGCAGGAATTATTGCTCCCCCTTTTTCTAAAGATAAAAGAGGATATGAGTATCAATTTGCAACAAATCATCTTGGTCATTTTCAGTTGACAGCTAGATTATTTCCAGCACTAAAGAAAGCAAATGGTGCTCGAGTCATTGAAGTGGCATCCCGTGGACATAGACTTGGAGGGGTTATATTTGACGATGTGAATTTTGAAAAAACAGAGTACAACCCTATGAGAGCTTATGCACAGTCTAAAACAGCGAATATTTTATTTATGGTCAAATTGGATGAAGTTGCGAAAAAGCATAACATAAGAGCTTATGCTGTTCATCCAGGACCCATTCCTTCGTCAGATCTTTTTGCAGAAAGTGTGGTCGGCATTAAGCCTCCAATAGTTGTTGGTTTTATGCGATTAGTTGCAAAACTTATGCGAGGACTACACATAACAGAATTCTTAAATGCAATAAGGAGTCCCGAAGTACCAAATGCTTTTAAAACAGTTGAGCAAGGAGCGTCGACCTCTATATGGTGTGCTGTTACCAGTGATTTAGATAATATAGGAGGAGTATACTGCGAGGATTGTAATATAGCTCCTGTTGTTCCTGCTGATAGTGAAGCTCCATACGGAGTACGTCCTTGGGCGATTGATATGGAACAAGCAACACGTTTATGGAAACTTAGCGAGAAAATGTGTGATTTAGAATTTGACATATAGCAAGAATTGAATAAGTACCATGGAAGGCTCCAAGAAACAATTTCAAAAGTCATGTATGTTATGTACTTTGGCAAGTGGGGATGGTCCTTGCTTGCTAGATTGACAGGTGTAAAACCGCAGTTATAATGGGACGGTTTACCGTACCAAAAGCAATTCATTGGAATAAATTAGCAATTAACAAGATATAGTAACTTTAAGGATGATAATAAAAGTAATATGTTATGGGATACATTAAGTAGGAATAGATATATGGAAAGAACATCATTAAAGGGATTTAGTTACTTTTGTTTTTGAAACCGGAGAAGATGACGTAAGCGATAGGTCTCAAAATTTAATATTTAGAGACCTATCTTATATATTGGAATATAAGATATAAACTAACTGTTTCTTTATTCTGTAAGAATATATAGAGACAAAATACTTTACTTTAGTACAATTAATTGTAGAAATCTTTTGACTCCATGGATACGTACTTTATGTAGAATCAAGCAAGAATTTCTTTAAAAACTTCTTCTAAGTTAGCTATCATATTATCTATATCTTCTCTAGAGATAACAAGAGGTGGTTGAAATGCAAGAACATCTCTATTCAAACCATTTTTTCCAATTATAAATCCCCTATCTTTCATTTTTTCTAAAGTTGTATCCACAATATCTGCTGAAGATAAAGATAGGTTAAAGGATTTAATTTGCAGGCCAAGCATAAGTCCGCAACCTCTTACTTCCTTAATAAATGGAAACTGTAGTTGTTCTAACTTTTCTTTTAAGTATTCGCCTAGATCCTTTGCTTTATTAACTAAATTATTTTTATCTATATAATTAAGCACACTTAATGCAGTTTGTGCTGCTACTGGGTTTCCTCCAAAAGTAGAGGCTGACGGCTTGGTAAAGGCTTTTGCAATTTCATCAGTTGTTGAAAAGGTAGAAATTGGTATTCCATTTCCTAAAGCTTTTGCTGTAACAATGATATCAGGGACAATATCATAATGCTCTATACAAAACATTTTTCCAGTACGGCCATATCCAGTCTGAATTTCATCTGCAATCAATAGTACATTATATGACTCTAGAAGCTTCTTTACTTTATTTAGATAACCTTCAGGATATTTAATTATTCCACCATTTCCTTGTATTGGCTCTATCAACATAGCAGATATATTATGACCATGTTCTTTTAGTATCATTTCAAGCTGCTCTAAAGAGTTATTCATGGCTTCTTCATAGCTTAAGTTATCAGAGTATGGACGATCAATAAAAAAGATGTTTTCCTTAACCAAATTATCGTCTAATCGCCACATAGGTATTCCTGTAACACTCAAAGTTAAATGTGTTCTGCCATGAAGGCCACCATTTAAGGCAATAAATCCACTTTTTTTGGTATATAACCTTGCTAAGGCCATTGCTCCTTCGTTGGCTTCTGACCCAGTCACACAAAAGAAAGTTCTTTTTATATCACCTGGGAAAAGTTCAGAGAGTTTTTCAGCAAGGATAACCATAGGCTGTGTTAGATAAATTATAGTTGTATGTTGTAAGTTACTTAATTGTTGGATAGTATCTTCTAGAATCTTAGGATTTGAATGTCCACAATTCATAACTGATACTCCAGCGAAAAAATCAATATACTTTTTATTGTTTTCATCGAAGAGGTATTGCATTAATCCTCTTACAATTTGTGGAGGCTCTTTATAAAAATTAGCTGTTGATGGAAAAAGGTATTCTTTTCTCTTTTCAATTATATTTTTAGGACCTATATAATTCATACTATCACTCCTATTCTATATTAAGTTTATAAGATAGAGCACCTGCAGTGAAACCAGCTCTTGAAGATTCAATATTTGAATATAAATCTTTGCATTTTGATGGGTCATCTATAGCTGATTGGTAAATCATAATGATGTCTTTTAATTCATCAATAGAATAAGTTTGACCTTCAATTCTAAAGCATATTAGATTGTCAAAATTTAAGCTAGCTATATTAGGAAGTAGACAGAATTCTTTTGATGTAAATAAATGATTTCTTTGATTATTATCTATATAAACTGGATTTTCACCCTTATCTGTTTTTAATACTAATACATCGTTATCAACATACTTATTATTTTCTTGTTTAAATGTATCAAATACAGAGATATTTTCATAGAGATTATAGTCTAAGTACATTACCCTTAATGGACCATGAACAATTAGTTCAAGGGGGTTATTAGATAATCTAATGAATTTTGTCAACTCATTTATTTTCGTTTCTATTGATATAGTATGTTCATTCACACCTAAGCTTTTATAGAAGTCTATTGCTTTGCTATTATAAATATTTGCATTATAGTCGGTTATAATTTTATACTTATGACCATACTTTTTTACTGCACCTAAATTTGAAACCAATAATCCATCTAAAATATCACCATGTTTATCCAGATACTGATCAATCATATCAAACTGCAAGTCATCCATCATTTGTGGTAAGTCAAGATAAAGTTGAGTAGAACCTTTAATAGCTACTAATTCCTGAAGTTCATCCGTTGTTATGAACTTATCTGGCATGAAAACCTCGCAAGGCAGGTATATTCTATTTACGCCTAATTCTATACATAATTTAGCTTGACTAAAATTATTAACCTTTACTGATAGATCAGGTTTCTTAATAACTTGACTAACATGATCATTATCTAGTTCATCTTCAATTTTGCTGATAACTTCATTTGTTAATTCAGGTTCTTCTATTGGCGTGGAAAAAACTTTTCCCGTTGAATAAAACTTTCCTGTACCTTCATATCGTGTATTAATAAAACCTAGGTCAGGCTTTGAAAAGGCATAAGCTGTAGTAAAATCACGCTTTCTATTATTGAATAGATGTTTAGAATGTTTTGTTCTATTAAAACTTAAGGGATTTGCTATATATCTATCTATTGCTTCTCCATATGTATTAACTAAATCCACAATGAAGTCAGCATCTCTCATACGACCTTCTATTTTAAATGAGGTAACATTAGCCTCGATTAATTCAGGTATATGTTCATACATATACATATCTTTTGCAGCTAAAGGATATTTAGTTGAAAAGATAGAACCATCCTTTTTTATTAAATAAGGCCATCTACACGGTTTAAAGCATCTACCTCTATTAGAACTATTTCCCCAAAGCAAAGAGCTATAATAGCAGTTGGCATCGTTGACCGCACATATGTCACCATGTACAAAATATTCGGTTTCGATATTTGTTTGAGTTTGGAGTAATTTAGCAGTTTTTAAATCCATTTCTCTAGATAACACAACTCTTGATACACCAAAATCTTTTAGGGTTTTTATAAATTCAAGGTTATGTACATTCATCATTACTGATGAGTGTATCTCAAAATCACTAATATTTTCTTCTTTGCAGATTTGCAAAACCCCCAAATCTTGAACTATTATACCATCGACTTGGATATCTTCTAAGAAATGTAGATATTCAATTGCTTCATCTATTTCATAATCATTTAATAAATTATTAACCGTGACATATACTTTTTTATCAAGATTGTGAGTCATGAGCGTAGCTTCACGGATTTCATCATTAGAAAAGTTGAATCCTTTTCTTATCATTCTCATATTTAGGTTCTTACCACCGAAATAAATTGCATCACAGTTTGCAGTTACAATACTTTTAAAAATCTCCATATTCCCGGCAGGAGCTAGCAATTCTATTTTTTTACCATTAAAAAGTTTTGACATATTGACTCCTCTCATAACACAAATGTAGTATCAATTAGTTGATGTAGCTTTCCATTTACATAATGTTTCTTCGATAATATCTATTAATATAAATAGGGCAAAACCCAAAAGACTTATAACCACAATACCTGCATACATAGCCATATAGTCAATTCTCATCCATGAATCAAGAATATAATAACCAATGCCATATTGTGTTCCATAACCTTCTGAAAAGAACAGTATAGACAGTGCTGTCCCTATAGATAATCTTAGGTTAGTAAGCAGCGCAGGTAAAATAGCGGGAACTGTAATATTAATGAATACCTGTAATTTCGAAGCACCAAGGCTTGTTAAAGGATGGTAGGTTTCTGGAGAAATATTAAGAACAGCATCTTTCACCGCCACAATAACCTGGAATACTAATATAAAAACTATTAGAATAATTTTTGAACTATTTCCTAATCCAAATAGTAGCATCACTACAGGTAATAGAGCAGTTTTAGGTATAGGATATGTAAAATAGACTAAAGGGTTTAATAGCTTGCTACCTAGATTTGAATAAGCCATAATCAGACCTATAGAAATTCCTAATATTAATGCTATACCTAACCCGCTAAATATTCTATACAGACTGACAAGAACGTGGATATAGAGACTTTTACCATATAGATGGTTCATATTTAGATATACGTCTGTAGGTTTCGGCAATACTTTCATGCTAATGATGCTTGCAATAATATACCATAGAATATTGAATAGGATAAAGCCTTGTAAAAATGTCTTGATTTTTCTTAGTGACTTCATAATTTCCACCCCTTTTTAACAACATTTCTTAGATGGGCAGAGAGTTTATGAAATTCGTTATGTTCTCTTAAATTCTTAGTATTAAAAAGTGGGTTGTCTATAATTTCAACAATAGTGCCAGGACAGTGAGACATAATTACGATTTTCTTTCCCATATAGATAGCTTCTTCTATGCTATGAGTTGAAAATACAGTGGTAGTTTTATACTGATTCCACATATCAACGAATAACTCTTGTGCTTCTTCTCTTGTAAGAGCATCCAAAGCAGAAAAAGGCTCATCCATCAATAGTAAATCTGGACTCATTATAAAGGATCTAGCAATAGCAGCTCTCTGCTTTTGTCCTCCACTCAGTTCTCTTGGATATCTATCTCTTAATGAAGTAATATTTAACTTATCCATTATATAATCAATCCTCTCTATATGAGAGGAAGTGATAGCCTTTTCTTTAATTCTAAGAGATAGCAGACAATTTTTATAAACTGTCTTCCAAGCTAGTAGGCCAAAATTTTGAGGTATGAATCCAATATCATGTTTCTTAGGGTTGATCTTTTTACCATTAAGAGTTACTTGTCCCTGATAATCTTTTATAATTCCACTCAAGACATGTAAGAGTGTAGATTTACCACAGCCTGAGGGGCCTATAAGTGCATATATATCGCTGGAATCGACTTTCAAACTTATAGGACCTAGGGCGTGAACTGCTTTCTTGTCAGGGAGGTAACTAACAGATAGTTCATCTATTTCAAGCATAGAATACCTCCATAGTAGTACTAAAATTAATATTAAATACCAATGTTATCTAACAAATCCTCTGGCTTAAGGTCTTTATTTATTAAATCATTTTGTGTAGCCCAATCAATAACAGATTGTATCTCATCTTTAGAGGGGAGTTCATTTTTTCTAAATGTAGGTAGTTTGATTTCACCCTTCATTTCTTCAGGATATCCTACGATTTCAATAATTATATCTTCGTATTCATAAATAGGTGTATTGTTGATATAGTCTACAGCTTCATTGTATGCTCTATAGAAAGCTTTAATTTCATCAGCTTTTGTGTCAATTGATTCTTGAGTAAAAGTAGTAACTGAAGGATAGAACCCTTGTTCCATAGCACTTCCTAAAAGAATTCCACCATCTTTAATAGCTAGAGAAGAAAATGGCTCTGGAAGTAATGCTACATCTACCTTATCATTTCTTAACATTTCAAGTCTGGTAGGAACAGGTGGAATCATAGATTTTTCGATATCATTAGGATTCATACCATTCTTCTCCAATATTTTATCAAGAGTATATTCGATACAAGTTTTCTCAGAAATGGCTATACTTTTGCCAATAACATCATCTAAAGTTTTTATTTCAGATTTAGGATTTGCTATAAGCATGAAGTCGCCATCAGTAACACCTGTAATTTTCACATCGAAATCTGCATTTTGATATAGGCTGACTGCTATTTCATCACAAATAATTCCATCTAAATTTCCACCTTGAAAAGCTGCATCTCTATCTTTTGCACTCTTAAAAGGTTGAAAGTTAACTGTGATGCCTTCATCTTCAAAATATCCATTTTCAGTAGCCATAATAATTGGAATTGCATCCACTGAAGATATTGCCCCTATGTTTAAAGATTGACTTGAAGTATCAGTGCCCTTAGTTTCATTTGATGATGAACAAGCGGATAGTGATAAAATTAACAAACAAGAAACTAAAATCATAAGTACTTTTTTCATTCTATTATCCTCCTATGTTTTCAACTAATGTATTTTTAAAATTGTGAGATTATGTAAAACCTTTGAAAATATTAAAACAACCCATGAAGCTTATTATATAACTATAAAAATGATTGTAATTATTGTATTATATTGAATAGATTCCCATACTTACTTCAAAATAAGTTTAACATAGATTTATAAAAAATAATAGTCCTTGTATTAATATCGAAAAGCATGTAAAAGGTATAGTTGATATAAGAATAATTAATATATTTTGATAATTGAATAGATAGAATATTAAAATTCTTTGATAGATCTGTAAGATTACAGTATTGATACAACGGTATTCAGTTACGGTAAGATTTAATTTAAGAAAAAAGCAAATCAATTTTGCATGAATATATTTAGTTTGTAGATATTCAACTTTCTCAACTAATTAAATTTATCATATATGTAAACTATTGAAACTACTATTGAATAGATATAAGATTAGTATGGAGAAGATGATAAGAAAAAGTCGATTTTTAACAATCAATATATATCATAAAGAAGGTGAATTTAGAAATGTATAATAGTCTTCAAGACTTTATAACAGTATTAGAAGAAAAGAAACAACTTAAGAGAATTGGTGTAAAAGTAAATAGTGATTTAGAAATTACTGAAATAACCGATAGGGTGTCAAAGACATATGGGCCTTCACTATTATTTGAAAGAGTAGATGATTCTCCCTATCCTCTTTTGATCAATGCTTTTGGAACAGAGGAAAGGTTAAATCTTTCGCTTAGGGTAGATAATATTGACTCGATTGCTGAAGAGATTAAAAACTTTATTGATAGGTATAATTACAAGAGATCTCTAAATAATATTCCTAATGTGACATATTTAGATAATATAATTCCTAAAAAAGTTGACAGCGCTCCTTGTCAAGAAGTTGTTGAAGAACCGGATTTGTCTAAGCTTCCTATTTTAAAATGTTGGCCAGAAGATGGCGGAAAGTCCATTACTTTACCTTTAGTAATAACTAAAGATCCTGAAACAGGTATTCAAAATATGGGTATGTATAGGCTTCAGGTTTATGATAGTAAAACTACAGGCATGCACTGGCACTTACATAAGGATGGAAGAGAGGCATATAAAAAGTATAGAAAGTTAGGAGGTAAAATGCCTGTATCAGTGGCAATAGGAACTGACCCAGCAACTACTTATGCGGCTACAGCTCCCCTTCCAAAGGAAATAGATGAAATGGTATTTTCAGGATTTTTGAGAGAGCAACCACTTGAAATTGTTAAGTCAAGAACAAATGATATATATGTCCCTGCAAATGCAGAGTTTATTCTTGAAGGGTATGTTGATGTAAATGAGGAACTTAGAGAAGAGGGACCTTTTGGTAATCATACAGGGTACTATTCGTGCAAGGATTTGTATCCAGTATTCCATATTACATGTATAACTCATAAAAAAAATGCAGTGTATCCAACTACAATAGTAGGAAAGCCTCCAATGGAAAATTGCTATCTTGGAAAAGCTAGTCAAAGAATATTTTTACCTCTCTTAAAGATTCAGTTGCCAGAGATTGTAGATATCAATTCTCCTATTGAAGGAATTTTTAATAATTGCCTTATTGTGGCTATGAGAAAAAGTTACCCAGAACATGCTAAAAAGGTAATGGATGCTATTTGGGGCATGCGTAACATGATGTACACAAAAATGATTATTGTAGTAGATGAAAGTATAAGCCCGCATGATTTATCTACAGTAGCTTGGAAGGTTTTTAATAATATAGATGCGAAGAGAGATATAGTTATAGTTGAAGGACCCCTAGATGCATTGGATAATGCTTCAAATATGACTAAATATGGACACAAGATGGGTATAGATGCAACTAAAAAGTGGTATGATGAAGGACATGCTAGGAAATGGTCAAATGATGTTAAAATGACTGAAGATGTAAAGCGACTAGTTGACAGGAGGTGGAAAGAATATGGTTTTTAAAAAGATTAAAACCTATGGAAGTTTAGTGATGTTTTCACATACTATTTTTTCTTTGCCATTTGCATTTATTTCTATGTTAATTGCAGCAAATGGGATGCCAGATTTTAGTGTGTTCTTTTGGATAGCCGTTGCATTCTTAGGTGCAAGAACAGGTGCAAATGCAATTAATAGACTAATAGATAAAAAGATAGATGCAAAAAATCCAAGAACTTCCAACAGACATATGCCTAAAGGAATTGTGAAAAATTATGAAGTTATTATTATTACTGTAGTGAGTTTTCTGTTATTAAGCATAGCTGCATATATGCTTAATTCACTCTGTTTTATACTTTTACCAGTGGCAATAGTTTTGTTTCTTTTATATTCTTTTACTAAGAGATTTACCTGGGCATGTCATATTGTTCTTGGAGTAATAAGTGGAGGTGCTCCTGTGGGAGCTTGGATAGCTGTGACAGGAAGATTTGCATGGATTCCATTTATTTTAGGAGCTGCAAATGCCCTTTGGGTTTCTGGCTTTGATATAATATATGGATCTCAAGATATAGATTTTGACAGAAAAGAAGAGTTGTATTCTATACCATCAGTGTTTGGGGTAAAAACTGCATTATTAATATCAAAGTTATTCCATATTACAACTTTAGTTATTCTTTTATTTATTTATTTTATTGCAAATATGAGCTGGCTTTACTTAATAGGGTTAGGAGTTGTTGCGTGGCTTTTATACAAAGAACATTCTATGGTATCTCCTACAAATCTTTCAAATGTAAATATAGCTTCATATAGTATAAATCAGCTTGTGAGTATTGCGTTCTTAATATTCAGTACTGCAGATATATTTTTATTGAGATGATAATATAAGCAAATATAGATTAGATCTTAAGCATAAGTAGAAGTGTATATTTAAATCTATCTAAAGAAATGAGGAGAGAAAAGAATGTATCGTAATCTAGAAGAATGTATTATTGACTTAGAAAAATCAGGTCAATTAGTAAGGATACATGAAGAGGTGGATCCATATGTTGAAATAGCTGCTATACATAGGAGAGTTAATGGATCAGGGGGGCCAGCAATATTATTTGAAAATGTTAAAGGCTCTAAATTTCGAGCATTATCAAATCTATTCGGTAATCTTGAGAGAAGTAGGTATATTTTCAGAGATACATTAAAGGAAACGCAAAATGTAATTGAGCTAAGAAATAATCCTTTGAGTGCATTAAGAAATCCATTTAAGCATCTAAAAAGTGGTTTAATGGCTTCAAAGGCGCTTCCATTGAAAAGTATAAGAAATAAATTGTCTGATTTTGAAGAGATACAAATTTCAGATCTTCCTCTTATACATCACTGGCCAGATGATGGAGGAGCATTTATAACTTTACCTCAAGTATATACAGAAGATCCAGAAAAACCAGGGATTATGAATAGTAATTTAGGGATGTATCGTATTCAGTTAACAGGCAACGATTACATAATGAACAAGGAAGTAGGTCTACATTATCAAATACACCGTGGGATAGGAATTCATCAGGAAAAAGCAAATAGACTTGGTCATCCATTAAAAGTGAGCATCTTTATTGGGGGATCTCCCGCCCACACTTTAGCAGCCATAATGCCCTTACCAGAAGGATTAAGTGAAATGACCTTTGCTGGTCTTCTTGCTGGACGTAACTTTCGCTATTCCTACGTTGATGGTTACTGTATTAGTCTAGATGCTGACTTTGTTATTACAGGCGAGGTGTATCCTGGTGAAACTAAGCCAGAAGGGCCTTTTGGAGATCATATAGGTTACTATAGTCTTACTCATGATTTCCCTGTGATGAGGGTTCATAAAGTATTTGCAAAGCCTAATGCAATCTGGCCATTTACAGTTGTTGGTCGTCCGCCTCAAGAGGATACTGCTTTTGGAGAGCTTATTCATGAACTAACGGGGGATGCAGTAAAACAAGAAATTCCAGGAGTGAAGGAAGTTCATGCTGTAGATGCTGCGGGAGTACATCCATTGTTGTTTGCCATTGGCAGTGAACGTTATACACCATATCAAAATATAAAGCGACCAGCTGAGATATTGACCCTTGCAAATCGGATTTTAGGAACTGGGCAATTAAGTCTGGCTAAGTATCTATTCATAACAGCTGAAGACGATAGACCTCTAGATACTCATAAAGAGGTAGAGTTTTTAACATATATATTAGAACGAATTGATCTTCATCGAGACATTCATTTTCAAACAAAAACAACCCTGGATACTCTTGACTACTCTGGAACGGGATTGAATACAGGAAGTAAGGTAGTAATTGCTGCTTATGGAGACAAGAAAAGAGATTTATGTAGTGAAGTGCCGAAGATACTAACGGATATACCTAACTTTAAAAATCCGCGATTTGTTATGCCAGGAATTATTGCTATTGAAGGTCAAAAGTTTATAAATTATAAAGAATCAAAACAGGAGTTAGACAAGTTATGTTCATCAATAAAAGAAAGAGGAAAGATACCAGAATGCCCAATAATTATAGTTTGTGATGATAGCTCGTTTGTTAGTAGTTCTCTTCAAAACTTTTTTTGGACTACTTTCACAAGGAGTAATCCATCTCATGATATATATGGGGTTAATAGTTATTATGAAAATAAGCATTGGGGCTGTGACAATATGATTATAGATATACGAATAAAGCCACATCATGCGCCACCTTTAATTTCTGATCCAGAAGTTGAGAAGAAAATCGAACATTTGTTTGAAAATGGAGGAACTTTAAGTAGTATATCCAATAAAAAATAAAAGTGAATCTTCATTACTTATGCTAAGGTGAACCATAAATGACGGCGTTAACTATAAGGAAGTTTACAAGTATACATGTGGAGGTATGGAATGAATAAAATATTGGTTGTTGAAGATGAAGATATACTGCGTGAAGTAATAATAGACTATCTGATTGAAGATGGATATCAGGCATTAGAGGCTGCAGATGGAGAAAAAGCTTTAGAACTGTTTCAAACAAATTCTGTCGATTTAGTTATCTTAGACATTGTTTTACCAAAGATTGATGGTTGGTCAGTATGCCGTAGAATACGGAAAAATTCCAGTATTCCTATAATCATTTTAACTGCACGTTCAGATGAGGATGATTCTCTTTTAGGGTATGAACTCGGAGCAGATGATTATCTAATCAAACCATATAGCCCTAGGGTTTTAATGGCAAAAGTGAAGCGATTTCTTGAAAAATACTCAGGCAATATAGAAGGAATGTTGATATCGGCTGGTGGTATTATTATAAATCTGGGGTCAAGACTTGTTTCTGTAGATGGTGATGTTATTAATTTGACTCACACAGAATTTGAAATTCTCGCTTATTTAATGCAAAATAAAGGAATTGTTATTACCAGAAAGCAGCTAATCGTTAAAATATGGGGTTATGATTTTTATGGTGATGAAAAGACCGTGAATAGCCATATCAGGAATCTACGTGCTAAGCTAGGGAGTAGAGGTAGCTGTATTGTTACGGTTATTCGCTCAGGTTATAAATTTCAAGAGGAGTAGATATGAAAAAAAGTATTGTTTTTAAATGGTTTGTACTTACAACTCTATTATTTTCTACGATGTTTCTCTTTATTGGAATCATGCAAAATTACTTTTTTGAGAAATATTATATTAATAAAAAATTAGATGCTCTTAAAATGTACGCTAATGAGTACTCTGATATATCAGCAGAAAAGGGTACAGAAGTAGCATCAATGGAACTATATAAGAATAATCGTATCTGGATTACAAAACTGGATCAATATGGACGTATATGGGATGTAGAAAATTACTATATGGAAGTAAAATTGAAGAATGAATCCCAAGGTATTTTGCGAATACCAATGTACTCCTTCGAAGGAGAATTTTCTTCTGATGTACTTTCTTCACTAAAGGTTGGAGATGAGGTGATTATTGATACTGTAAATATTGCAGATGAAATCACACCTTATCTAATACAAACTGATACAATGGGAGTCGTAAATTTAAATATTGCAAATAAGATGCATGGCTCTAATGCCGATAAAGCATATAGTCATTTAAGCACTGGTCTATATAGGGGTAGGATAACAAAGACTGTATTTCCAGAACGAAGAGAGTATATTACTTTTCCTTACAATGAACGTTATTTTTTGGAGCAGGTAAAAGAATTTCAAGCCGGTCTATTAGCTGAAAATGCAAAACCTTTTAAGCATACAGAAGAGTTTAGTACAATAGAAAATTTTGCAGAATATAAGATAATAATTAAACCCATTGTTGAGAATGGAGTAGTGGGATATATTTTTGCTATGACTTCCCTTCAGCCAGTAGATGAAGCAATATCAGTTATAAGGCAATTCTATCCTTACTTTTTTGGATTTACTTTCCTAGGCATTATACTTTTAGCCTTTGTCTTTTCTAAGTGGCTAGCTAAACCGATGATATTGATTAATCAGATTACTGAGAAAATAGCAAACTTAGATTTCTCTGGAAAGCTACCAGTGAGTTCTGAGGATGAAATAGGTCAGTTATCTAGAAATATCAATCATTTATCAAGCCAGATGGAAGAGTATATTGGTCAATTGAAGAAGGATCTCGATAAAGAGAAGCAGTTAGAAAATACACGGAAGGAATTTATTGCTGGAGTATCTCATGAATTGAAAACACCTCTTGCTGTTATGAAAAGTTGTTTATCCATTTTTAAAGATGGAATTGCAACTGAGAAAAGGGAACACTATCTTCAGGCGATGGAAGATGAAATACAGAGAATGGATTTGCTGGTAGTAAATATGTTGGATTTAGCTAAGTTTGAATCCGGTACCTATAAGCCTGAAATGATTCCTTTTGAAATAGACAAAGTGATTACCCAAGTATGCAAGTCATTGAATGAGCAAATACAGGAGAAAAATATCTCTCTTATATCAAGAATCTGTTCTCAAATGGTGGTGGGTCACAAAGGTTTAATCAGTCGAGTTATTACTAACTTTCTCAGTAATGCAATTCGACATACAGAAAATGGACGTGCAATCGTGATTTCTGTGAATTGCAATGGAAAGACTGCAGAAATTAGCATAGAAAATCAAGGGAACTCGATATCAGAGGAAGGCAGAAAAAGGATATGGGACCAATTTTATCGTGTTGATGCAAGGTCCTCTAAAGCAGGTACGGGTCTTGGTCTTTCCATATCTAAGGAAATATTAAAGCTTCATAATTCAATTTATGGTGTAGAAAATACAAAAGATGGCGTTCGTTTTTTCTTTTCACTGCCAATACAATAGCAAAAACATATAGTTCAACTGAGATACACTTATTTAAATAACCCAATAATCCATTAAAAAGGCTATGAATATTTCTTCATGGCCTTTTTTGTGATGAATAAAAACAAAAAATATACTAACTTTATATTATCTGCACCTGTTCTGCATTTTACTGCTGTAATATTTATGTATCAAATAAAGAAAAGAGGGATTTTTTATGAAAAAATTAGTAATTAGTTTCTTGATAGGTATTCTTTTGATTAGTATGACTGCCTGCGGGAATGAAGCTGTTGAAAAGGATGTTAAAGCTAAGTTTAGCAACAGTGTATTTATTGGAGATTCCATTACAGAAGGATTTGCTTTTAATGAAATTCTACCTAAGGAAAATGTAATGGCAGGGGCAGGAGCTACAGCAGGTTATATCTATGAAGAATATATGAATAATCTAGCTCAAAATAAATGGGATAATGTCTTTATTATGTTAGGCTCTGATGACATGCTCATGCCTGTAGATGATCCTAAAGAATTGTTCAAAAATGATTTGATAAAGCTAATACAAAAGATAAATCTCGAACTACCTAACTCTAAAATATATATACAATCTATAACACCTGTAACACAGGATGCATTAAAACGAGAACCTCGCTATAAAAGGATAGAGGAGTATAACGTGCTTTTAAAAGAGTTGGCGGACAAATTATCTGTTACTTATGTAGATATAGGAGCATTATCAAAGGGAAAGCCTGATTTATTTGCTGAAGATGGTATCCATTTTAAGAAAGAATTCTATCAACTGTGGCTGAAGAAATTATCTAAATCATTATAGCGGAGGGATATATGGTTTTTAGCAGTCTATTTTTTATATTTGCTTTTTTACCAATTACAGTAATTTTATATTATTTATTTGGCAATCATTTAAAGAATATAATCCTGCTCACTGCAAGTCTATTTTTCTATGCATGGGGAGAACCTGTCTATGTGTTATTGATGTGCACTTCTATAATGGTTAATTACTGTATATGCATTCTCTTAGGTAGGGGTAAGGCCAGTAGACGAAAAAGGAAATTTCTTTTAATAATAAGCCTAGCGTTCAATTTAGGTTGTCTGGCTTATTTTAAATACTTTGGTATGATCATGAGTACAATAGGATCAATTGGTAATTGGAATTTGAATATAGGAACACCAGCGCTTCCCATAGGAATTTCCTTTTACACTTTTCAGATACTATCTTATGTGATTGATGTATATAGGGGGAAAATAAAGTCACAAAAAAACCTGACTCTTTTGTCTCTTTATATCACTATGTTCCCCCAATTGGTGGCAGGACCTATTGTGAACTATGGAGATATTGAACTACAGTTAGCTCATCGGAAAATGACCTTCAAGAAGTTTGCTTCTGGGCTGAGACGTTTCCTATGCGGTCTTGCAAAAAAAGTACTTCTTGCTAATAACATAGGGCTGTTATGGTCAGAAGTTAAAGCTATGCAAAGTATAGAAATTTCAGTGCTTATGTCATGGCTAGGAATTATTGCCTTTACATTACAAATTTATTTTGATTTTAGCGGCTATTCAGATATGGCTATCGGATTAGGAAAAATGTTTGGATTCCGTTTTAAGGAAAATTTCCAGTATCCATATATTTCTCAAAGCATCTCGGAGTTTTGGCGAAGATGGCATATTTCCCTAGGGTCGTGGTTTAAGGAATATGTGTATATTCCTTTTGGTGGGAACCGTGTCGGTAAGTGGAAAATGATACGGAACTTATTTCTCGTATGGTTTCTCACAGGCCTCTGGCATGGTGCAAGTTGGAATTTTGTTTTATGGGGTCTCTATTTTGGAACTTTAATATTAATGGAAAAATTATTTTTACAAAAAAGCATGATACGATGGCCAAAGGCTATTCGTCATATATATTTATTGATGTTTGTTGTTATAGGGTGGGTGTTTTTTGAATTTAGCAACCTGACTGATATATTAAATTTTCTACAGATCATGTTTGGAGTGGGAGACAATCCTATTATTGATAGTCAAGCAATTATAAAGCTAAAAACTTATATTTGTCTTTATATTCTTTGCATCATTGCTGCTTCACCTTGGCCTAAGAAACTGGCGTTATTATTTAAAAGAATACATTTTAAAATTTATAGATTAGCAATAAACTTGTACTATTGTTTACTAATGTTTCTTTCAACTGCTTATATTGTTTCTTCAACCTATAACCCATTTATATATTTTCGATTTTAACCTGGAGGATTAATATGAGAAAAAATAATAAAAAAAACTGTTCTATTATAGAAAATATAGTATCTATGCTTCCAATTTTATTTATACTTACTATGTTTATATTACATCTGGTTATGCCGAATAAAACCTTTTCGAAAGAGGAACAACGTTACTTAGCACAATGGCCTGATTTCTATATTGAAAAAGTAATAGATGGCAGTTATGAGACTAAAGTTGAAGCATATTTTTCAGATCAGTTTCCTTTTCGAAACTTTTGGGTTCATATTCAGGAGGATTTTAACGAAATTTTTCACAAAGTAAATTGAGATAGGGTACCCTAGATGAAGGGGTATCCTATTTTATACTTTACTAAAAAATTCTCTAGGAATCGCATGTTTTTATCTAGGTAGCTGAGAATACCACACCTTTTAAATAAAATGAAAGTGGTGGCTGAATCAGATTCTTTTTTCACCCTCTTAAACAAACGTCCGTTCTGTTGCTTGGATTTTGTGCTATAATATTTGTATAGCTTGTATGGTGAGGAGGTAAAAATGTGAATCAGAAATTAACTTTTAAATTTAGACCTAGACTTGATAAACTTAGGGAAGATATCATTAAAGAGTTGTCATTTCATACTATAAAGTTATATAATATTGTAAATTATAACCTAAGGGTTCAAAGTTTGCAATATTTTGTTTAATAAAAATGTAATTAATACTGAAAATAAAGGAAGATTAAATGATTAATAAATTTTTAAATAATAATTATGAAGAATATAAAGTAGATATAACTTCAGAACATATTAACCAAATTAACGACAAAATAAAGAAAACAAATTATAAACGGTTACTTATATTCAGTATTCTTACTACCGTTCTTGAAGTGATATTAATTATTTTTAACGATATACCAGTAATATTTAAAGGCAATGGCAATGTATTTATTGGTAAAATGTATCTACTTTTTCATTCTTTGATTTTGATTACAAGCTCAACTGTACTTATATTGTTACGAATATATAAGAAAAAGCGAAGCAGTAAAATATATAATTTTATTGCTGAAACAACTGTATTGCTTGGCATGACGTGTATGGCATTTATAGGAGCACTCGATCAAATTACAATTGGACAGATAACATCATATATTACAATTTTAATTATATGTGGAATTGCTATTTTAATTAAACCGCCAAAAAATTATTTAGTATATTCCGTACCTCATCTTATATTTCTATACCTAACATTTAGGTTTCAAGAGAATCAAAATATTCTTTTAGATATTGTTGTAAATAGCACCATGTATTATATCTGTGTTTTGCTAATATCGAAAGTGATTTATGAAAATCAAGTGGAACATATAGTAAAAAATATAGTTTTAGAAGCAACAAATAAAAAACTTGAATATATTTCCAACTATGACTTTTTAACTAATTTATTTAACAGAAGATACTTTGAAGATGTTATAAAGACAAAGATTACAGAAGATAAGAATTATGAAAAGAAAGAAATTGCTATAGGAGTAATGGATATTGATCATTTTAAGTCTGTTAATGATAAATATGGACATAAAGCTGGGGACATTGTACTGCAGGAAGTTGCAAAAATAATCACTGAGAATATTGGAGATACTGACTTGACTGCAAGATGGGGCGGAGAAGAATTTATCATATTATTTGCAGATAAATCAATTGAAAGCTGTGAAACCATTGCTAATAAAATACGAGAAGAAATAGAAAGAAATGATGTGTTATTTGATAATAGCTCCATTTGTGTTACAGCAAGTTTTGGACTAACCAAATTTGAGGGAAATACAGAAAAAGATTTTTCAAATGGTTTCAAGAAAGCTGACGAGGCACTTTATCTAGCTAAAAAGAATGGGAGAAATAGAATTGAGTGTCTATATTAATTTTATGAAAAGAACAATGAAGGCAAATAATTTCATTAAAAAAATTAAGAATTGAAAACTAATATTATCAATAGTAAGAAATAAAGATGATTTTTCTTTGAATCTAATTATTTTTCGTGATACAATTAGAAAAAAATAAAGTGAGGATATAGCATGACCAAACATCGCATCTATACAATGAGTTTCGCAAATGTCTATCCCCATTATGTTAGGAAGGCAGAGAAAAAAGGACGTACGAAAGAAGAAGTCGATGAAATTATCAGTTGGTTGACAGGATATAATCAGAAAGAATTAGAAGCTCAACTGGAAAAACAGACAGACTTTGAAACTTTTTTTGCCAAGGCTCCCCAAATGAATCCTTTGAGGACTTTGATTAAAGGGAAGGTTTGTGGTGTGCGAGTGGAAGATATCGAAGAACCAACTATGCAAGAAATTCGTTATTTAGATAAGCTAATCGACGAGTTAGCAAAGGGAAAAGTAATGGATAAAATTTTGCGGAAATGATAAGTAGAAAGGAATGAATCTAAGCAAATTGCTTAGATTCATTCCTTTTTTATTGAAATAGTAAACTTTTGCAGGGATGAAATTGAAGTAATATTCTGTTTTATTTTACTTAAGTCCCATATATAATTGAACTAAGCACGGGGTACAAATATTATGTTAAAGAAATAGATAACCTATTACAACATTAGGGGGAAATCATATGATTCAGCTAACATTAAGACAGCGACAGATTATAGAGGATTTATTAAACCAAACTACTCCAGTGTCTGCTAAAGACCTTGCAGACAAATTTAATATTAGTGTGAGAACCATAAGATATGATCTGGATTCTATTGAAGATTGGCTTAAAAGTCACAGTGTATCTCTAATGAAGAAACCTAATGTAGGAATTTGGGTAGAATTATCAGATGATTATAAAGAATCTATTAAAAATAAAATTGAGTATGATAAGCCAGATAATAAAGTTCTTTCAAAAAATGAAAGACATCACCATATTTTATTAGAGCTGCTTAAGACCATAAATCCAATTACAGCAGAGTATCTATCTAATATATTAGGTGTTAGTAGGACAACAGTGATGAAAGACTTAAAGGATATAAAAAAAGAATTAAAAAGATATGATATAGGTCTAAAAAGTAAGCAAAGAGTAGGATATATGATAACCGGAAATGAAAAAAGGATAAGAAAATTTATTGGAGATATTCTTCTTAATTCCTTAAATAGGCATGAACTACTAGAAATTATAAAGCTAGTTGGAAATAATCAAAAACGAAATGAAGTATCCTTTGATATTGAAGCATTAAAAGGATTATCATCAAAAATAGATATAAATGATATAAAAAAGGCTGTAAAATCAGGGAGGAAAGTATGCGATTTTAGTATTCCTGATAGCTCCTATATATCACTTTTAGTGCATATAACAATAGCTGTCGATAGACTACTTAAGGGGCAACAAATTGAACTAGCCAAAGATAAAATAGCATCGGTAAAGGAACAGAAAGAATATATGATTGCCTCAGAGATAGGAAAGTCATTATCAGAAATATTTGATGTTAAAGTCCCCGATGCTGAAATAGCTAATATTACAATTCATCTTATTTCATCAAACTTGAAACTTAAATACTTGTACAATGAAGATTTTTTTCTAATTCAAAATAGGTTAGATAAGACTATAGAGGATATGATCAAAGAAATAAAGGAATATATCGGATTAAATGATTATAATATGGAGAAGCTTAAGGCTGATCTATTATCCCATCTCAAATTAACCCTAAAAAAATATGACTTAAATATTATTCCAGAGAATCCGCTAATTAATGAGATAAAAGCAAATTATACTAAAGCATTTGACTTAGCTAAAAAGATGGCCACTGTGTTTCACCATAAGATGGAAATAGAACTTCCGGAAAGTGAAATTGGATATATAGCTTTACACTTAGCTGCTCAACTAGAAGTGGCAAGTTCAAAAGTAAATAAAAAAGCTTTAGTAGTTTGTACAACAGGTAAGGGATCAGCTAAAATCCTTGCAGTTAAGTTAAAAAATAATATTCCAGAGCTTGAAATAAAAGATACTGTTTCAATATTCGAGTTAGAGGATAAGGATTATTTACTAGATGATGTTGATTTTGCAATCAGTACAATAAATATAAAGACTACTGATAAGCCTGTTATAAAGGTAAGTCCTCTAATATCAAATGCCGAATTAAATAGAATAAAGGACTTCGTTTACAAAGGAAAGGTTGAAGCTTTGAATAGGGAGAATGAACATAAGAATTATATGCTTGAGTCTATAATGAATGTTATTGATAAATACATTTCTAGGGAGGATAAACCAAAGTTAAGGACTGAGCTTGGATATGTAACTGATTTTTTTATAAATAGTTCAAACAAAGTAACTAAAGAGTCAAGTATAACAGAAAACTTTTCTAGAAACATAGCAACCATTTTAGTAGAGATAGGGAACATGATAATTGAAATTACTAGTAAGGATAGTATGGACTATGATCTATCAACTCTATGGGGTGTTATTGTTCATGTAGTTATGGCAGTTCCAAGATGGGAAGCTGGCGAATTTAACAGAGAAGTTAATATAGACAAGTATAGAAAGGAGAATAAAGAATTATTTAATACTGTTAGGAAAACCTTTAATCTAATTGGTGACAAATATGATTTTAGAATACCAGATAGTGAAGTTGTAGCTATAATTAGATATTTAATATAAGTGAGGTGGCAGAATGAGAGACTGTTTATTAATAAAAAGTGGTACCCTTTTAGATGTTGAAAGTGGATTTAAATATTTAAAAAAAGATATATATATTGAAGATGGGATTATTAAGGAAATAGGAGATGACCTCCTAGACTTTAAGGATAACTGTAGCATATTACAGTTAGATGGTGAAATAGTGTCTCCAGGGTTTATTGATATTCATACCCATGTATATAATGGGGCTGGATTAGGAATTGATCCAGATATTGTTGGCATAAAGTCAGGGGTTACAACTTTGTTTGATGCTGGAAGTTCTGGAGCTAAGAATTTCAAGGATTTTTATGAAGGAACTATTGAGAAAAGCAAGACAGGAGTGATTTCCCTACTAAATATTGCTTATTCGGGTCTGGAACAGCTGAGATATGAAATAGCTGATCCTAAAAACATTATTATAGAGGCCACTAAGAATGTGGTGGAGGAAAATAGGGATTATATAAAAGGCATTAAAGCCAGAGCGAGCGCATCAACTGTTGGAGATTTAGGAATAAAACCTATTGAAATAGCAAAGCAAGTAGCTTCAGATTTAGGTATTCCTTTAGTAGTTCATATTGGAAACTATCCTCCTAAAATTGAGGATGTACTAAAGCTAATGGATAGCGGAGATGTAATAACTCATTGCTTCCATGGAAAACCTAATGGACTTCTTAATGAAAATGGAGACATTAAGGATGAGACCTTAGAAGCATTGAAAAGGGGCGTGTTATTTGATATTGGGCATGGAACTTCAAGCTTTAACTTTAATATTGCAGAAAAGGCAATTAGTAAAGGATTCTACCCCCACATAATAAGTACAGATATATATAAGCAAAACTACAATGGTCCTGTATACAGTCTTCCTGTAACCATTAATAAAATGATGGCCCTTGGAATGTCTTTAGAGGATTGTATTAGTAAAGTAACCACTGTACCTGCTAATACTTTTAATCTAAATAATATTGGTATGTTAAATAGAGGATATAAGGCAGACATAACTATCTTTAAGATTAATAATTCTCCTATGGAACTAGAAGACTCAGAGGGAAATGTTAGAGAAACTAATAAGCATATTGAAGTAAAATATGCAATTAAAAATGGAGAGTTAAATAGACTCTAAGATATTATGTGGGGGTGATTATTATGAAAACATTAAATAAATTAAAGAAGAAATTAAATATAAAAGATGAGGATTTTGAAGAAATAGTATTTGAAATTAATAGGATTAATAAAAAACTTAAGGGAGAAAATATTATATTAAACGAACAACTTGAGATAGGATTATATTCCCATATAATTAGTTTTATTAATAGATTAAGGGATAGTGAGAAGATTATGTCAATCAGTGATGAGGTATTATCCCAACTTGACGAGGATTCAATAGAATTATCAAAAACAATTTTAGAACCCTTATTTATCAAGTATGATGTTCCAATAGATATGTCAGAGGTTGCATTAGTAGCAATTCATTTGCAAACTGCAAGGGAAAATAGTATGAAAGGAGGGGAAAACTAAATGAGTGACCAAATAGTGGTTGTAATAGGAGATAGATTAGGAAAGGGTCAAAAGGTAGCAAAAGGGATTGAATCAGCTGGTGGAAAAGCAATAGTAATTCCAGGTATGGCAGCAGATATGAAGCTAGGAGATGTCATGAATGAAGAAAATGCAGATTTAGGGCTTAGTTTCTGTGGAAGCGGAGGAGCAGGTGCTCTAATGGCTTCAAACAAGTATGGTTATAAATCTAAGCATCATCTCCGCTCAGTTGACTCAGGAGTTACAGCATTAAAAGAAGGAGCAAAAGTACTAGGATTTGGATTCTTAGATAGTGAAGAATTAGGTAGAAGAATTGTGGAAGAATATATAAGACTTCATAAGAAAGGGTAATTTCTATGACAGGGAAACAGTGTATGGAAACTATTGAAAAAGAATTTATTATTGAGGCATCAGGAAAATCAAGTGAAGAAGCTATAGGAAGTATATTTGGAAAGCTTAGAAAGCAAATATACAGTGAAGTGAAAGGTTCTGTTTTACACATGGAGCCCCTGGAAGTCTACAAGGTGTCAAAGGATAAAAAAGAATATATAGAAAAATTTTTATGGGTTTTCATGCCACGGAAAAAAGTGGAGTATAAAATCAAGCTTAAAATTATTGTTTTAATTAAATATATACCAAATTAAAAAAAGAGGGGGAGAGAGTATTGTTAGGAATTATAATTAAGTCACTAATAATAGGGGCCCTAGGTGGTGCAGCTATAGCAGCTGGTGCTGCTAGAATGTTCCATGCACCAAAGGTTCAATCAATGGGAGCCTTTAGAACATTAGGGGAATTAAATGCATGTAAAGGTGATCCTGTAACACATTTTTCATTCGGTTTAGGCTTTTTATTTAATGCTGCAGCTTCGGTAGTAGCAGCTGGTGCTTTAACCCAGGATGCATTACATAGAGTTATACCAAACTGGGCAGCTGGCTCATTATTACTAAAGAATAAGAAAGTTGAGGAGACTATGCATGATCCTGCAAAAATGCTATTTGCAGGAGCTATATCAGGAGCTATAGTAGTTGTATTCTTAAATACATTAGCTTCAATAATCCCTGAATCTATGGCAGTTATTGGAAGAAATATATTAGGTCCTGCCGCTAGTTTAATGATTAATCCAGTTATGCCTATTATATTTTGGTTGGCAGCCTTAGATGCTGGTAAGACAACAGGTATCTGGGGAACAATTTTAGGTGGATTAGCCCATATGATAATGGGAAATGCTGTACCTGGTATAGTTTTAGGTATACTTATAGGACAATCAATTGAAGAACACGGATACATTAAGTCTACACAAGTAATGATAGCAATTGTTACAGTGCTATTTATAATCATTGCATACTTTAGAGATTTCTTTGATAAGATAATCGCATTATTCTAAGGGGGAATAATAATATGGATAACGTAAAAATCCGCAATGGAGGTTTCATGGATAGATTAAGAGAAGTGCTTTTACAATCATATACATTTCCAATATTAGTTGCATTGGCATCTGCAGCAATTTTTGCTGGAACTCATATGTATGTAACCCATAATGTGGGAGCATTTAATGAAATATTTGTTGTACAGATGCTAGATGAAGGATTAGTTGGAGGAGACTATGCAGCTGCAGCAGGGTT